>JAZNMO010000019.1:0-23770 GCA_045579665.1 Lachnospiraceae bacterium | reverse complement strand
CGGCGGTTAATCACCGCCTCCTACTCGATTAGGAAAATCCTATTATTCAAAAAAGCTTACATGGATGTACACGCAAAAGCAAGGAAAATGTCGCATAAAGGCGACACTTTTGCGGTACGGAATGTGCTTTAGCACATTCTTTTTGTATATTTTGGTTGTAATTGAAGATACTTATAAGAGGATGATATTTCTATAATAAACATAGAGTAGAGGTAGGAGAATGACAATCACAGATGATATTAAGTATATTGGCGTTAATGACTACGATATTGATTTGTTTGAAGGACTTTATAAGGTACCCAATGGTATGTCTTATAATTCTTATGTGATTATGGATGAAAAAATAGCTGTATTAGATTCTGTTGAAGCAGCATTTGCAGAGCAATGGATGCATAATTTAGAAGAAGTACTGGGGGATAGAGAACCTGACTATCTGATAGTACAACATATGGAACCTGACCATTCGGCAAATATTATGAATTTCATGTCAAAGTACCCAAAGGTTACCATTGTAGCTTCTGCAAGAGCTTTTGAGATGATGAAAAATTTTTTTGGAGTGGAATTTGGAGAAAACCGAAGGATTGTTGCAGATGGAGATATACTACTCTTGGGAAACCATAAATTAATCTTTATGACAGCGCCTATGATTCACTGGCCGGAGGTACTTGTAACCTATGACAGTACGGAGAAGGTAATGTTTTCAGCGGATGCATTTGGAAAATTTGGTACCATAGATACACAGGAAGAGTGGATTGAAGAAGCCAGAAGATATTATGTAGGAATAGTTGGTAAGTATGGCATTTGGGTACAAAAGCTGTTTCAGAAAATAGAAGACTGGAATATACAGATGATTTGTCCGTTGCATGGCCCCGTTCTCTTTGAAAATATTGAATATTATATTGAGAAATACAATAGATGGTCAGCTTATGAACCGGAAGAAGATGGTGTGGTGATTGCTTATACATCAATCTATGGAAATACGAAAAAGGCAGTTGTAATACTGGAACAGATGCTTCGTGATAGAGGATGTGAGCAAGTGGTAATAAAAGACCTTGCAAGATGTGACATATCTGATGCGGTAGCAAATTCTTTTCGTTACAGTAAGCTGGTGTTGGCGACTACTACCTATAATGCGGATGTTTTCCCGCCCATGCGGGAGTTTATTAAATGTTTGACTGAGCGTAATTTTTGTAATAGAACGGTGGCATTTATTGAGAATGGAAGCTGGGCACCTATTGCAACAATGCTGATGAAAGAAATGTTGGAGAAAAGTAAGCAAATAAGCTATACGGAAGCGACAGTGAGAATATTGTCAGCACTCAATAAAGAGAGTGAGGAGCAGCTGGAAGAACTGGCAGATGAACTGTTTAGTGAAGTAACTGAGTAAATTTGATTGAGAAGGGAAATAAGATGGAGCAATTGATGGATGATGTAATGGGGTTAGATGAAAAACTTAGCTCAGGGAAGGACTATTATGAAATCCGTTTGGAGAGTATTGGCGGTCTTGGAGCAAATTTGTGCGGAAAGATGTTAGGAGAGTTAGGGCTAAAGTATTTAGATGTCAACAGTAGTAGTTTTTCCAGCTATGGTTCAGAAAAAACAGGAACACCGGTGAAAGGTTTTATTAGATATTGTAAGAAGGACAAAGAAATCAGAGTCCATTATCCTGTGGTTGAGCCTGATTTGCTGGTGGTGTTTCATCAGGCTCTTTTAAAGGATAGTTCGGTATGGAAGGGCTGTGGAGAGGAAACAGCAGTCATTATTGCGTTAGAAGCAGGACAGGAGAAGCCTGATTGCATAGAAAAGCAAGGAGAAAAGCCAAGAGCCTTTTATGGAGTGGAAGCACAGAGGATTGCGATGGAGACGCATTCCAGAATTAATATGGTTATGCTGGGGGCTGCACTTAGACTTATGGGGATAAAGGATATCAAAGCAGGAGAGCAGATTTGTATAGATACTTTGGGAAAGAAATATCCGGATGCCTTAAAGGGGAATATCGAAGGCATGAAGAGAGGATATGAAGAAGTTAAGAGACTGGATAACTTATTTTGGAAGACATCACAGGAAACTAAGAACTATAAGAAGGAACAGTCAGAATGGGGATATGATACGGCACCAATCGGAGGTATAAATCCCAGATTTGGTAGTACGATAATAGCAGATTTATCACCGTCGAGACAGGGGTATATTCCTTTGTTTATCAAAGAAAGATGTATTAACTGTGGCTTGTGTCATTCTACATGTCCGGATATGGTTTTCCAGTTTGCCAAGGGTGAATATAAAGGCAGGGAGATGATGGTCAATCAGGGATTAGATTATTTCCATTGCAAAGGGTGTCTTCGCTGTGTAGATGTTTGTCCTGTAAATGCGCTTGTTACGGGAGTAGAGGCAGAACATTCGAATAAAGAGTATTTTGTGACAAATCAAGAACTGATACGCAGACCGGATTACTATGAAGAGGCAGGTCCTGACGGATATATCACATCAGAGTCATATCTGACAGAAAAAAGAATGGAAGGAGGCGAGGTTTAATGCAGGAACAGCTTATGGAATATGCATCGGGAAATGAAATGGCAGCGATTGCGATTAAACAGATAGGCTATGATTTGATGGGATATTATCCCATTACACCTTCGACCCAGATTGCAGAGAATTTGGATATTATGCGGGCGAATGGCGAAACGGATATGGTTATGGTGGCAGCAGAGGGAGAGCATAGTGCAGCGGGTATCTGCTATGGTGCTTCGGTAGCAGGAGGACGTGTCGTAAATGCTACCAGTGCCAATGGTCTTTTATATGCCATTGAACAGTTTCCGGTACAGTCGGGTACAAGATATCCCATGGTTATGAATGTGGTATGCAGAACCGTTTCGGGACCGTTATCTATCAAAGGAGACCATAGCGATATTATGTATATCTTGAATGCAGGATGGCCGATTCTGTTTGCAAGTACCGTTCAACAGGTGTATGACTTTAATATCATTGCATTAAAGCTGGCGGAAGCGGTGCGCCTTCCGGTAGTAGTAGCTTATGATGGATTCTTTACCAGTCATCAGAAGGGACGTTGTTATCGGTTTGCAGAGGATAAGGTGGTGAAGGAGTACATTGGAGCAAAGAAGGAAGAATATCCATTTCTTGATTTGGAGAATCCGATAACTGTAGGCTCTTATATGAATGAACCGGATATAATTAATAACAGATATCAGTTGCATTTGGCCATGGAAGAGGCAGATAGATTGCTTCCCGAATTATTTGCCTCATATAAAGAGTTGTCAGGCAGAGAATATGGGAAGGTAGAGGGATGCTGCTGTGAGGATGCTGAGAGTATCCTGATGCTGTTAGGGTCTTCTTATGATACCTCCTTAGATGCAGTAGAAGAGATGCGTATGCAGGGGGAAAGAGTAGGAGCAGCAACCTTGCACGTTTTGCGTCCGTTTCCTGGAAAAGAGCTTGCCAATCTGTTATCTAAAGCAGGAAATATCATGGTGGCTGACAGGCAGGACAGCTACGGAGCAGGAGGAGGTAATCTTTCCCTTGAGGTTCGTGCGGCGATGCAGAGGAGTAATCATAAGGCAAAGATTAAGAGTGTCGTCTATGGACTTGGCGGCAAGGATTTCTTTAAGGAAGATGCAAAGATGATGCTTTCATGGTGTACGGATTCCACCAGACCTGACTTTGCGTATTACGGAGTAGAAAAGGGAGAGAAAAGTCAGGAAGAAGATAAGCCGTTGTTTGCACCGGTAACAAGAGAAAAAACCAAGATTAATGCAACAAAGGTGGAGGAAAAAGGAGAAGAAGTAAAGGTTATTGGAGGTAATCTGAATGCTGTGACTGCCATGCCGGGACGTATTGCTCCGGGACATGGAGCGTGTCCGGGCTGTGGAATCCCGGTGAATCTGAATCTGCTTCTAAGGGGTATTGAAGACCCGGTGGTATTTCTCTTCCAGACGGGCTGTGCCATGATTGTTACTACGGCATATCCAAGAACCAGCTTCAAGGTTCCATATCTGCATAATCTTTTTCAAAATGGTGCGGCAACCTTGAGTGGTGTAGCAGAAATTTGTTATCGTAAGCAGCAAAAGGGAGAAATCCCACCGGGAGATATTGTCTTTGTTATGGTCAGTGGAGATGGTGGATTGGATATAGGTATGGGCTCTGCCTTAGGAACAGCACTTCGCGGGCATAGATTATTGATATTTGAGTATGATAATGGCGGATATATGAATACAGGATATCAGTTGTCGTATTCAACGCCGCTTGGAGCAAGAAGCGCAACCTCCCATGTAGGTAAGGAACAGTATGGAAAGACCTTTTTCAATAAGGATATGCCACAGATTATGGCAGCAACGGGTATTCCATATGTGGCTACCGTGGCAGAATCCAATCCTACGGATTTTATCAAAAAGGCTGCAAAGGCTGCATATTATGCAAAGACAACGGGAACAGCATATATAAAGGCGATTTCAGCATGTCCTTTGAACTGGAATGATAAGCCTGCAACAGAAAGAAAAGTAATTGAGGCTGCAGTAAATAGCTGTTATTTCCCATTATATGAGGTGGAACAGGGTATAACCAGATTATCCTATGATCCAGAGAAAGCAGGAAAGAAGATTCCCGTACTTGACTGGCTTTCTATGATGGGAAGAACAAAGCATTTGCAGAAGGAAGAGTATAGAGATGTAGTAGAGCGCATGCAAAAAGAAATTGATATAAGGTTCTGTGTGTTGAAGAAGAGAGCCGGAAAAATATAGATGAATTAAGAAAAGGGACAAAACGCACCTTAGGTTGTAGTTGGTCTCTTTTTAATTGCGATAAAACAGTTATTAAAATATTTGATTGTAAATACAATTGGAGTAAAAACAGTAAATATGTTATACTATAAATAATCGTATCACTAATATAAATGTAATAATGGAAATATTTTAAGTACAAAGGGTGGGATTTTATGAACAAGGCAAAGAAACGAGGAATACATAGTTTTCTAACAGAGCTTTTATTGATTTGTATTGTACCATTGGTTGCATTAATGGTCATTATTATTTCTGTAGCATCAAACAATCTGAAGACGGGTTTACAGCAGGAGGCTATGCTGACATTACAGGCGACGGTCACTGCAGTAAAGACAGCATATGTAAATCTGAATGATGGCGATTTTATGCTCAATGATAATGGCGATTTTGTAAAGGGTGATTACAATATTACACAACATATGGCTGCTATTGATGAGTATACAGAAGGCATTGATACAGAAGTGACCTTATTCTATGGTGATACCCGTATGGCAACCTCGCTTTTGGATACATCGGGGAACCGTATTATTGGAACGCAGGCATCTGATGCAGTAATTGAAACGGTATTAAATCAGGGTAAGGTATTCACATCACACAATACAACAATAAATAATGAAAATTATTATTGCTATTATGAACCGTTAGAGAATCCTGATGGAACCATCATTGGTATGGTTTTTGCGGGGCAGCCTAGTGAAGAAATAGATTCTTTTATTGCCAGCAAAACAGGAAATGTTACAATGATGGCGTTTATATGTGCAATTATCATTGCGATTATTGTTGTTTTGATTGCAAGAAGAATTATTAAGATTATTGTAAGTATGGAGATTCTTTTGAAAGAGCTTGCAGATGGTAATTTAAATTGCGAGTTGAATCAGAAGGTAATGAAGCGTAAGGACGAATTTGGTGGTATTACAAGAGCGGCATCAAGACTTCAGGATACCCTCCGTAATATTATAGGTAATATCCAGAAGTCAGCCAATAAGGTTCTAGAGGATGGTAATGAGCTGGAAGATATTGCAATGCAGAGTAGTACGAATGCAGGAGAGGTAAATACTGCCATTGAGGATATTTCAAAGGGAGCATCCGCACAGGCAGAGGATACAGAAAATGCGACAACTCAAGTGAACCAAATGGGTGAATTAATTCGTTTAATTACAGAAAATGTTACAAAATTAAATGACACATCCATTTCAATGAAAGAAACGGGAGAAGCATCGTCACAGACAATGAAGGAGCTGGCAGAGTTTAATGATAAGACAGTTGAAGCCATCTATAAGGTATCAGAAAATGTAAAAGAAACAGATGATATGGTAAATGAGATTGCTTCTGCAGTACAGCTGATTACCAATATCGCAAGTCAGACAAATTTGTTATCTTTAAATGCTTCTATTGAAGCAGCAAGAGCAGGTGAGGCAGGAAGAGGCTTTGCAGTTGTTGCATCGGAAATTTCCAAGCTTTCGGATGAGTCTAACGAGTCTGCAAAGAAAATTTATGATATTATAAAGGAATTATCAACAGATTCTAAGAACTCGATGAGCTTAATGGATGATGTAAAGGAAATTCTAAAAGAGCAGCAGGAGAAGCTTGTTGTAACACAGGAGCAGTTTAAGAAGGTTATTGAAGACATAGAAATCTCAAGAAGAGATACGAACACTATCAATGATCAGACCGATGAATGTGATGTGGCAAGACAAAGTGTTGAAGGTATTATTGCTAATTTATCTGCAATCTCAGAGGAGAATGCGGCTGCGGCAGAAGAAACCACTGCGTCTATGGAAGAATTGAGCGCAACCATAAGCCTTGTTGCGGATTCGGCTAAGACTTTAAAGGAAGTGGCAGTAGCATTAAATGATGAAACAAATTATTTCAAATTGTAGGAGGTTGGCATGATTGCTGATTGGTTGAATGAGACATTTCGCACATTTGATTATGTGTTATTAGAATTGTGTCATGAACTAGCCGAGTTGGGACATCCTGTGTTGACACATATTATGCATTTTATTTCGTTTAGCGGCGAGTATGGTGCGTGGTTAATTGCATTGGGGGCAATATTAATGCTGTTTCCTAAGACAAGAAAGACGGGAGTTGCGATTTTAGGAGCAATTGTAATCGGGGCATTACTGGTAAAAGGATTCCTAAAGGATTATGTGGCAAGACCGCGTCCGTATGAAGAGGCTGGAATGGACTATTATGCATGGTGGTCTATGTTGGAGTTAAAGCTAGATACCGGCTTTGCCTTTCCATCCGGACATGTAGAAACAGCAATAGGAGGATTGATGGCATTATGCATGACGTTGCCGGATGGAAAAGGAAAGAAATTTGTACCGTTTACCATTATTTATACAGCGTTAATGTGCATATGCCGAGCGTATATGATGGAACACTATCCATCTGATATTGTGGCTGGTTTGTTGATTGGAGTGGGATGTGCATATCTATCCATCGCAATTACGAACTGGTTCTTTAGATTGTTTGAAAAATATAAAGAGAATGCCTTTTGCAATTTTGTGCTCAACTTTGAATTATCATGGTTAGTGCCGAAGAAAAAGTGATATCGTACATAGAAGTGAATGTTTTCAGCAGAAGAAAACATTCACTTTTTGTTGTGATGCAGATAATGCGGTGTTATGATTACACTATATGAGTAGGAAGGTATGGTACGAAATATGCAGGAGGAGCAGATTCTATATTTACGCAAATTTTGGAAGGAAATTGAACAGGAGGCAGAAGCACTTTCGCGTACTCCTATGCCTGAATTAACAATGGATGAATTTGAATTATTCTTTCAGACAGGTAATCGATTGGTGTATGAAGCGTCATATTTTGGCAGGAGAAAGTATCTGACTGTTTGGGGGATTCTTGCGGTATATCGAGGAGAGCAGGATGATATAGATAGGTTGACTTGTGTTTTGGAATCTGTTTGCAGGGAGCGCTATTGGGCATTGCCGGCGCATGTAAATAAAAGCACGAGAGATGAGCTTACAATAGATTTATTTGCGGCAGAAACTGCACAGACTCTGACGGAGCTGGTGTATCTGTTGCAGGATAACTTAGAAGAGGCTGTAAAGACGCAGGTATTGGACGAAGTAATGCGACGGGTTATGCTTCCATATATGGAGAGAAGAGTTAGGTACGGCTGGGAGACTGACCCTTGCAATTGGTCGGCGGTATGTGCGGGTTCGATTGGTATGGCAGCAGTTTATCTGCATCGATTAGGAAGACTTGATTTGGTACAGAGAGAGGAATGCATACAGCGTGTTTGCGCTTCGATGCAATGTTATATAGACGGCTTGGAGGAGGATGGTGCCTGTACGGAGGGATTGGGTTACTATTCTTATGGAATGAGTTACTTTGCAGGATTTGCTGAACTTGTCTATGAGGAAAGTAAAGGTATTGTTGATTTGATGGAAGGTAAAAAATGTGAAAATATTGCAACCTTTCAGCAGAAGTGCTATTTTGGCGGTGGTGTCAGTGTCAGCTTCTCAGATGGAAGTAGTAGGGAGTGCTTTCTGCCGGGACTGACAGCTTATATGAAGCATAGATTTTCGACAGTGCAAACGCCGGATTATAGTTTGGCTAGAGGATTGCATGGAGACCATTGTTATCGCTGGCTGATGAATGAAAGAAATATCAGATGGCTGATGAAATATGAAAGCAATGAAATAGAGTTAAAGCATTCCAAGAAGGAGCAATGTAGCCTTTTGCCATCTGCACAGTGGATGATTTATAAGGATAAGCAGGGGAATGGGTATGCTGCTAAGGGCGGTCATAATGCGGAAAGTCATAATCATAACGATGTCGGGCATTTTCTTGTGGTATATCAGGGAGAAATGTTCTTAACAGATTTAGGCGCAGGAGAGTATACCAAGGAATACTTTGGTGCCGGAAGATATGATATCTTGTGTAATCGTTCCTTGGGACATTCGGTTCCAATCATAAATGATACAGAACAATGTGCCGGAAAGGAATATTGTGCAAGGGCATTTGTGTGGGAAGAGCAACAAAAAGAGTTAACAATATCCTTTGCATCGGCATATACCGAGGATGAGATTGCAGAGGTGGAGCGTAAGATTATTGTATTACCTAAAGAAGAAGGAAAGCTTTCTCTGATGGTAAAGGATTCTTTCCTTCCGAGTGCAAAAACCTATCGTGTTGTGGAAAACCTGATTACACAGTATGAACCAATTGTGGATAACAATAGTGTTGTCTTACAGGGGCGTCATGGAAGCTGTAAGATTACCGTGGATAGTCAGACAGAGATTGCTGTTTTGCCACAAAAGCATAGTAATCATGAGGGTGTGTCTGAAGATGTATACCTGATACAGTGGAAGGTTCCGATATATGTGGGAAGTAGGTCTGAAAGCGTGATAAAAATTGAATGCATCTAAGAGTTATCCACACTATCCACATGCAAATGTGAATAAATACTTAACTTGTCTTGAAAAGATGAAAAGACAGAAAACTTAAAAGCGGGAGAAGTGGATATTTTATCTTATTTTATTCCAATGTAACAAATATGCACGTTATTTTGGACAAAATTACGGATATATGGTCGAATTTGAAAAGAATTGTATGTGATAATGCTATTGTATTATCGTTTTAAAAGGGATATAGTTAAATCAGAAGTGAAAAAATACTCAAATGGAGGTAGGTTATGGCAATTTTAGTTACAGGTGGTGCCGGATTTATCGGTAGCCATACAGTAGTAGAGTTACAGAACGCAGGTTATGATGTAGTAGTAGTGGATAATCTTGCGAATTCCAGTGAGAAGTCTTTAGAGAGAGTAGAGAAGATTACAGGAAAGCCTGTAAAGTTCTATAAGGCTGATATTTTAGATAGAGAGGCATTAGAGGATATCTTTGCAAAGGAGCAGATTGATTCTTGTATTCACTTTGCAGGTTTAAAGGCTGTTGGTGAGTCTGTTGCTAAGCCTTGGGAATATTATCATAATAATGTAACAGGTACATTAACATTGGTAGATGTAATGAGAAAGCATAATTGTAAGAACATTATTTTTTCTTCATCAGCAACAGTTTATGGAGACCCTGCATTTATTCCGATTACAGAGGAGTGTCCAAAGGGACAGTGCACAAACCCATACGGTTGGACAAAGTCTATGTTAGAGCAGATGTTATCAGATATGCAGAAGGCTGACCCGGAGTGGAATGTTATCCTTCTTCGTTATTTCAATCCAATCGGTGCTCATAAGAGCGGTACTATCGGTGAGAATCCTAACGGTATTCCGAATAACCTCATGCCATACATCACACAGGTTGCAGTTGGTAAGTTAGCTCAGCTTGGTGTATTTGGTAATGATTATGATACACATGACGGTACAGGTGTAAGAGATTACATCCATGTAGTAGATTTGGCAGATGGACATGTGAAGGCATTGAAGAAGATTGAAGAGAAGGCAGGTCTTTGTATCTACAATCTTGGTACAGGTAATGGCTGTAGCGTATTAGATATTGTGAAGAATTTTGAGGCTGCAACAGGCATCAAGATTCCATATGTAATTAAGGACAGACGTCCCGGTGATATCGCAACCTGCTATGCAGATGCTTCTAAGGCAGAGAAGGAGCTTGGCTGGAAGGCTAAGTACGGCATTAAGGAGATGTGTGAGGACAGCTGGAGATGGCAGTCTAATAATCCTAATGGATATGACGAATAAGTAGATATAGATAGCGCGTGTTGATAAATTTTTCAATATGCGCTATTTTTGTACAATAAGGTGTTGACTCTCCCCTTGGGGCACCCTTTAGGCTTTAGTTACGGAGGTGATTTTGATGGATAAGAAAATGACATCAGGAGAAATTGCAAAAAAGACAGGCGTTTCTCAAAAGGCAATTCGTTTATACGATGAGAAAGGATTGCTCAAGCCCTCGGACTATTCGGAGGGGAACTATAGACTTTATGATAAGGAGGCGCTTCTTGTTCTTGAGAAGATTATTGCATTAAAGCAGATTGGTTTCTCGCTGGAAGAGATTCGTGACAGTCTTACTGAAGATAAGTCAAAGAATATTGTAGAGTCTTTGAACAGACAGCTGGAAATTATGGAAGCTAAGAAGCAGAAAATTGAGAGAACCATTGCTTGTATTAAAACAGTGATTCAAAGAGAGAAGGATGAGCCGGATTGGGACAGTGTGGCAGATATTGTGAAGATGATTCAAAAGGACCAAGGTGCGGATGAGCGACATTTTAAGGCGTTAAAGCACACAGCAGATGAGATAGACTGGTATGTGAAGATTTACCATACACTTAATTTTAAAGAGAATTCCAGAGTGTTGGATTTAGGCTGTGGATTTGCAAAGCTTTGGAGAAACAACTGGAAGGATATTCCAAAGAATGTTAGTATTGTTGCTTATGACCTGCGAGGCAGTTGGGCGGACAATTTCAAGGAGTTTGTTTCTACGAATAAGGGAGATTTGGCAGAGGGGACAGAGATTTCTTTATACTTTGAAGATGTGGAAGAGGAAAAGACCTGGGATAACTTAGCCAGAAAAGAGTCTTATGACTATATCATAGCACATTATCTCTTTGATTTTCTTAAGGATATAGAGAGACTGGTAGAACGTGCGTCTAAGAAGCTGGCAGCAGGAGGATTTTTTTCGTGCAATGGTTGTGATGTAAGCAGCGAGCATGTATTTTGTAAAGAGGCATTTGAAGAGATGAAGCTTGATTCTTCATTTGCTGTTCAGAAGAAGGAAAGAATGCAGACTAGACAGGATGAGCTAGTGTATATGCTAGAGAAGTATTTTGACAAGGTAGAAAATGTAAAGATTTCTTGTAATATGAAGTATGAAAGTGCGGATGAATTGTTTGACGTACTTTGCGAGAAATATTCTGATTGGAAAAAGTATTTTGTAGAACATGAAAAGACGATTAAAGCATATTTTAAAGAGAAGATTTCAACGCAAGGGACAATTATTATCCAGTCAATCTCAGATTTTTGGCAGTGTTATAAATAAAAGTGTCCAAGGGATATGGCATGTTTGTATGTAGATATAGATGCAAAAAAATGTGCTTTGTTCTTCGGTTTATGGCGAAGGACAAGGCACTTTTGGTATAAATGTGGTTGCTTAAGACATGAGAATTGTGTAATATAGTTATGTTAACTGATAGAATGGGAGGGTATTATGAAGAAAAAATATTTATTATTGAGTTTTGTATTAGTATTGCTTTTGACTGGTTGTAATAATCAATTTGCAGAGCAGGAATATGATTCTGTAGAGAAAATAGTAGAAATTGAAGACAGATATGCAGTGGATAGCTTTGTCTTAAATCCGATTGAAGGCGGATGTGCTCCTGTTATTTTAGAATTTAATGGGAGAAGAACATTGTGGGAAGATACTTTAGAAGAAGGTCAAAATGTTGAAATAAGTTTTTCATTTGTGGTTACAAGTGGACAGGCAAAAATTGTACATATTGACGCGGAAGATAATGTTACGACATTGGTTGAATGCACCTCAGAGAATATGGAGGATACATATGTTACAAGAACAGTTCAAATGACAAGTGGAAAGAATAGAATAAAACTTGTAGGATATGATTGTGATATGGAGTTAGAAATGTTAGGTTATATTTTTTAATATACAGGAGAAAGAATATGTTACCAACAAGAGAAGATGCAGAAGAAATTCTGAAAGAGGCGGAGAAGTGCAATCCGGGGCCATGGGGCAATCATAGTCGTGTGGCGGCGCATTGCGCAGAAGCGATTGCATTAGCATGTGGCGATATAGATTCTGATAAAGCATATATAGTGGGTTTATTGCATGATATAGGTAGAAAGTTCGGAGGAAGACATATGGGACATGTATCAGATGGATATTCCTATATGATGTCTTTAGGATATGATGAGGTTGCCAAGATATGCTTGACGCATTCATTTAATAATAAGACTACAGATGAATTTATTGGTAACTTTGATACTACTGATGAAGAATTGAAGATGGTGCAGGATGCCTTAGAAGCAGCTGTTTTGGATGAATATGACAGATTGATTCAGTTATGCGATGCCCTTGCCGGTGCAGAAGGGGTATTGAATATTGAAGATAGAATGCTTGACGTAAAAAGAAGATATGGTTCTTTTCCACAAGCTAAATGGGATAGTAACCTAGAGCTCAAGCGTCACTTTGAAGAAAAAGCAGGGAAAGACATCTATACTGTAGTGGATAAGGATAGTTTTAGAGTATAAAGAAAAGCTGCTGACACTTTGTTGCGGAAGTGTCAGCTGTTATATTTTTATTTAAAAATTATATTCGCATATTTCTTTAATCCAAAAAGCAGAATCATTCCTAAGACCCCACAGGAAATGATTTCACCGATACCAACAGTCAGTGCAAAGTAAGGAAGACTGCCTTCAAACTTGTATACATAAGCCAGCACGAAAGGAACAATTACTGTATTTGCAAAAATCGGTGGTAACGGGGCTAACCATTTGTGACGCCTAAGGGCGTAAGTACCCAAAGCACCCAATAAGGTAGCAAGACTTCCAAAGACAACATCAAGCGGAAGACAACCGGTTAATAAATTACTAAGTAAGCATCCGATAAATAAGCCCGGAATGGCAACTGAGGTGTAATAAGGCAGAATGGTAAGTGCCTCTGAGAATCTCACCTGAATGGCATAATTGGCTAAACCAAGGGCGTTAGCAACCAAGGTAAGCACGACGTACAACGCAGCAATCATAGATGCCTGCGCCATAAAAGAAACCGAAAGTTTCTTGAAAGAATTTTGAGTTTTCATTTATATTTCTCCTTTAGTTTTGTTTTACGAGTGGAAGGTCTCGAACACTCGGTCTTAAATTTTGCAACCGTATCAATTTATCATAAAAAAGAGGAAAAAGCAAGTCCCCTCTCTCCGTCAAATGAGCGGATAGAGGGGATACATGATTTACTTAGGTATTTTCTGAGATAAATTAATGATATACGCTATTTCTTAGACAAGATACTAATGATGATATCGTAGTTCTCTGCCTGGTGTGGAAATGTACAATTTGTACATTCTTTTATTTTTTTCCCATTTAAATCGATATAATTATATTGTCCCGGACATGTTACTTGATGATAGAGTGGACAATAACAGAATAAGCAATTGATATTCTGCATTCCTTTATGACAGGGATAATATTTACATTCTTTGTTTTCAAAGTATTTATATGAATTTTCCATATTTGCTCCAATAAAAAGCGTTATTGTTAAGATAACTCTTTACACAGATATAACTGTCTTACATAAGATACAACCAATTAACTCGTGGTATTATAGCATCTAATATATAAAAAAATCAACGGCTACTTCAATAAAAGAAGTAGCCGTATCTCTCATTACTGCTGGCACTCTAACTCGCCGTTCTTATATCTCTCGATAATGCTGTGGATTCTGTCGTTAGGATTTAATAAGTCGCTAATAGAAGAATCATGATTCAAAGTATCGATGATATATGCAATATACTTACTCATATCACAGTTGATATAGTAAGGCTTCTCTAATAACTCAGGTGTCTGATAGATAAGGTTTGTTGTAAGAACTCTGTCAATTAGGCCTTCCTCATATGCCTTATCAAAGCTTGCAAGTCCGCTTGTGAATAAGCCGAAGGTAGCAGCAACAAAGATTCTCTTAGCCTTTCTTGCCTTTAAAGCAGCAGCAACCTCAAGAACACTGTCACCTGAAGAAATCATATCGTCAATAATTAATACATCCTTGCCTTCAACACTTGTTCCTAAGAACTCATGAGCAACGATAGGATTACGTCCGTCTACAATCTTAGTGTAATCACGTCTCTTGTAGAACATACCCATATCAAGACCCATAACATTTGCCATATAGATAGCACGGTTCATACCGCCTTCGTCAGGGCTGATAATCATCATATTTGATGAATCTATAGTAAGGTCCGGTACATGTGTTAACAGTCCCTTAATGAACTGATAAGTAGGAGACACTGTCTCAAAGCCATGTAACGGAATTGCATTCTGTACACGTGGGTCGTGAGCGTCGAAAGTAATGATGTTATCAACACCCATCTTTACCATCTCCTGTAATGCAAGTGCACAGTCAAGAGACTCACGGGAAGTTCTCTTATGCTGGCGGCTTTCATATAAGAATGGCATAATAACGGTAATTCTTCTTGCCTTACCACCTACAGCGGCGATAATTCTCTTCAAATCCTGATAATGGTCATCAGGAGACATATGGTTATCATGTCCGCAAAGAGAATAAGTTAAGCTATAGTTTGTAACGTCAACGAGTAAGTAAAGGTCATCACCTCTAACAGACTCTAAAATCATACCCTTTGCTTCGCCTGTACCAAAACGTGGTACCTTGGTCTTTAAAATATAAGAATCACGCTGATAGCCTGAAAATGCAAGACTGTTCTTATGCTCGCTTTCGCGCTCTGTTCTCCACTTAACAAGATATTCATCTACCTTGTCACCAAGAGCCTTACAACCTTCTAAAGGAATAATTCCTAAAGAACCAACGGGTATCGAATTAAGATTTCTTTTTTCTTCGCGTACTGACATGCGAAAATCCTCACTTTCTATTCTTCGACTTTTTTTTCTCTATCCGGATATCGGGACCGGATATTTTGCATACCTCATAATTGCTTGTAATGCGGGAAAAGATTCGTTCTGAATATCGGTCTCTCATCTCAGGAATGGATAGGTTTGTCGTAATAATTGTTGCTTTCTTACGCAAATGTCTATTGTTCAAACATGAAAATAACTGAGACGATACAAAAGCATTAGTAAGCTCTGTTCCCAGGTCATCAATAATTAGTAAGTCGCATTCGTAAATATCTTCGTAAATCCCCGACATTGCTTCCTTGCTATCTTTATCAAAGGTGCTCTTGGATAAAGCATCAAACAATTGGGTAGCACTGAAATAAATCACCAGCTTGCCTTGTTCGATAATCTCCTTTGCAATGCATGAAGATAGGAATGACTTACCCGTACCTACTGTACCATAAAAAAATAGATTGTGGTAGTCCGAATTGAAGTTTTTTATGAATTTTTGGCACAATTTCACAGCGTTTTGGAACCTAAGTAGGTCTTCACCCTGATAATATTCATAAGACAATTGGGCGAAATTTTCAGTTTTTAACAAATTTTTTATGTTGGATTGTTCATAGATAAGATCGATTTCTGCCCGACGAAAGCAGTTGCACTTACGATTATCCACGTATCCTGTGTCTTTACAGGTACTGCATTCGTAGGTTTGTGTCAGATAATCGGCAGCAAAACCATGCTCTTCTAAGAGGGCAGCCTTCTTTGCGGTAAGCTCACGTAGCTTTTTCTTTAGCTCGGGAAGAGCGTTTGCGTCACCACTTAAGAGCTTTCTTCCCTGCTCAATAGAAATGCGGGATACCTGTCTGTCCAGCTCTTCATAATTTGGAATTTGTCTGTAGACAATCTCAGTATGAGCCTCCAGACGATGTCTGGAAGCTCTTTGTTTCTCTTCGTATGCTCGGATAATGCTATCATATTGACTGTTGGTAAGTGGCATTGTGTTGACCTTCCTTCATTAGTTGCTAAGTATTGCCGCTTCAAGCTCATCGTAATCATATGTATTCTGCTCGAAACGATTGAACTTATTATTTTGCATCTTTTGATTCTGGTTCATGCGCTGATATGATGCATCAGCCTGTGGAATATCGGATTTGTGATGTACGCCTGCCTGATACCACTTCGTAAGGATACCATCTGCGTAGGCAAAGCGATGGTTATCAGTTGTTAAAACTGTCTTATCACAAGCCTCTTGAATCACATCTAAGAGGAAGCCGTATTCCTTTGTCCATTTATTAATATATTCCATTTCCTTAGGAGCAGGAGCATTGTTCTTACCTAAGGACTTCATAATTGTATATACAGTTTTATCGTATTGCTTGGAAATCTCCTGTGCTTCCTTAGGAGTAGTGATTCCCTGGTCAGCCCATGCGAGAGCAACTTTTTCAATATATCGGAAATCCTTCTTGCCCTTTTCTACACAGTGCTGAATCAGATAGTCAATTAAATCTGATGAAAAGCCAAGTGTATCATAGATGAAAAGAACGGTCTCCATATCCTTTCTTGTAAGCTGTCTGCCAAGATACTGTTCAGCAACAAAGAGAATCTGCTGTGCATCTTCATTGCTCTTGAAAATCTTCAAATCATCCAAAGAGTATTCAGGCTTAACAGGAGTGTTAGTAACCTGCTGTACCGGATATTGACTAATAGAAGCAGTGCTTACAGGTGCTGTATAAGCAGCCTGTGGAGCAGTAACCGGTCTTGCTGAACGAGCAGTCATGCCAGTCTGCATAGATGCCGGTCTTACAAAGGATAAAACCGGTGTGATGCGTGTGGCAGGCTTTTGCATTTCATAAGGGTTGTCTAAGGAAAGAACCTGAATACCGGTCAGATTATGAGCAGCATCATACTCTAAGCTAAGAAGCTGTCTGGACTCCCAATACATTAATGCACGTAAAACATCCTTCTCTGTGTAATTAAACTTATCTGCAATATCGCAAACACTGGTTGGAAGATTTGCACTCATCATGCGGATTAGAAATAAATATATCTTGA
This sequence comes from Lachnospiraceae bacterium, assembly GCA_045579665.1. Classification (GTDB taxonomy): domain Bacteria; phylum Bacillota; class Clostridia; order Lachnospirales; family Lachnospiraceae; genus COE1. The sequence continues at coordinate 6,418 of JAZNMO010000019.1, read as the reverse complement.
GCTGGGCATCATTTGCCTCAGCCATAAATTCGTCAATGAAATAATTAGAAAGCATTGTCTGCTCTTTGTATGAAGGTTTATAAATGTTTAGACGATTCATCCCTTTTAACCATGCCTTTCGCAGAAGCGGCCGTCTGATATTACCGCTTCCTGTATGTTGTCTCTTAAAGTAAATGTATTGTAACATAACCCTAAAAAAATACAAGTCCCCTCGAGTCCGCAAAGCCTTGTGAATACTGGATTTGAGCCGATTGTGGATAGTGTGGATATTGTGGATTGGGAAATGGTATTTATAGGAAAAAGCTATATATAGCAAGGCTTTTGAGGGTGTGAAAAAATGACGGCAATCATGTGGATGGAAAATGAAAATATCCACATCAGTTTTGCCCGATTTGGAACAAAAAAGATGTGGATAGTGTGGATAATTAATTTCCTAAGAGATTTTCGCCGATTTTTACAACATCTCCGGCTCCCATAGTTATCAACAAATCACCGTTGATACAATTTTCTAATAAAAAATTTTCTATTTCGTCGAAGGAATGGAAATAGTGACAGGTTTTGCCTTGCTTTTCAATTTCCTTTCGTAAATCATCGGAGGTAATTCCAATGGTATTCTTCTCTCGTGCGGCATAAATATCTGTTAAGACAATTTCGTCAGAAAGGGAAAGTGCCTTAGCAAAATCGGATAAAAATGCCTTTGTACGTGTATAAGTATGCGGCTGGAAGATGCACCAGAGCTTGTTATGTGGATAGTTGGCAGCAGCTTTTAATGTAGCTTCAATCTCAGTTGGATGATGTGCATAGTCATCCAATATAGTGATACCGCCGATTTTGCCCTTTACCTCAAAGCGCCTGTCCGTACCTGTGAATTTTGCAAGTGCAGCAAGTACAGTCTCAGAATCCATTCCAAGGATATCCATAAGGGCAATAACAGACAGGGAGTTTAGCACATTGTGTTCGCCAACGACACCAAGTGATACCTTGTATTGAGGTTCCCCTTTCTTTAATAATGTAAAAGAAGGTCTTCCAAACTCGTCATAGCTTAATTCGGTATAGCTGTAATCAGATGCGTTATCTTTACCAAATGTAACTACGTCACAAGTTAAATCCTGAGTGATTTCATGATAATTTTCAATACCACTGTTCATAATCAGGTAGCCGTCTGTAGGTAGAAGACGGGCAAAACGGTGGAATGAATCACGTATTTCATGAATATCCTTGAAGAAATCCATGTGGTCTTCTTCTATATTTAATATAATACTGATACGTGGAAAGAAGCTCAAAAAGGAGTTGGTGTACTCGCAGGCTTCGGTTACAAAGTATTCGGATTTACCAACGCGGATATTACCGCCGATGGATTTTAATATTCCACCGATAGAAAGTGTCGGATCTGCATTGGCTGCAAGAAGTACCTCTGATACCATAGAGGTAGTGGTAGTCTTGCCGTGTGTTCCACTGATTGCAATCGGAGTTTTATAATTTTTCATAATCTGTCCTAAAAGAACGGCACGTGACATCATAGGAATTCCTTTTGATACTGCCTCTGCATATTCGGCATTGTCAGCAGAAATTGCAGCAGTGTAAACGACCAAATCAATGTCCTGCGTAATATTTTCAGCACGAAGCCCATAAGATATCTTTGCACCTAAGGACGCAAGATGTTCAGTAAGCGGTGACTTGCGGTCGTCAGAACCGCTGATAGAAAAACCTGCGTCTAATAAAACTTCAGCAAGCCCACTCATGCTGATACCGCCGATTCCCATAAAGTGAATATGAATAGGCTCTTTAAAATTAATTTGATACATGTATATTTCCTCCATTGTAGTATGGTTATTGTCAATTATATGAATTTGTAGTAACTGTTCAGTACAGGTCGAAGCATATACAGCAAAGACCGTAAGAATATGATTCAAAATTATATACCCTTTCAGACAACATTTCCATCTTAAAATGAAGATGAAATAAAATTTAAAAAAATAATTTTTGTAAACTCTTTATGTTTTCAGAAAAATGTCGATATATATAGTGTAAAACAGTTAATTGTTGCAATTTCATACAATACTTGGAAACTCTCCGAAAAACCTTAAAAATGTTCACTTTATGTTAATCATATGATATAATGAGAATACACATTTTTGCGTCTAGCACGTGATTATTGTATAGGTGTAATGGGCAAACGTTCATTAGCTTTCGGATTACTTAGAAGGGGTGACAACATGATTAAGAAAGAAATGATTGCCATGCTTTTAGCAGGTGGTCAGGGTTCAAGACTGGGTATCCTGACATCCAAGATGGCAAAACCGGCAGTTGCTTTTGGGGGAAAGTATAGAATTATCGATTTTCCGCTGAGTAATTGCATTAATTCCGGCGTAGATACTGTCGGAGTTTTGACCCAGTATCAGCCATTGAAGCTGAACAGTCACATTGGAATTGGTATTCCTTGGGACTTAGATAGAAATATCGGTGGTGTTTCTGTATTGCCGCCATATGAGAAGAGTGCCAACAGTGAGTGGTACACAGGAACGGCAAATGCGATTTATCAGAATCTGGAGTATATGGAGTTGTATAATCCGGAATATGTACTGATTTTGTCGGGCGACCATATTTATAAGATGGACTACGAGGTAATGCTCGATTTCCATAAGGAGAGCGGTTCAGAGGTAACCATCGCATCAATGCCTGTACCAATGGAAGAGGCAAAGAGATTTGGTATTGTTATTGCAGACGAGAATAAAAGAATTGTTGATTTTGAAGAAAAGCCGGAGAATCCAAGAAGTAATTTGGCTTCCATGGGTATTTACATCTTTAACTGGAAGACCTTGAAGGAAGCACTGGTTACAATGAAGGACCAGTCGGCATTGGACTTCGGTAAACATATAATTCCATACTGTCACAGTAAGGGTACACCAATGTATACCTACGAGTTTAACGGTTATTGGAAGGATGTAGGAACATTAAGCTCATATTGGGAAGCAAATATGGAGCTGATTGATATCGTTCCTGAGTTTAATTTATACGAAGAGTACTGGAAGATTTATACAAAGAGTGATGTGTTACCACCGCAGTATATTGCAGGAGACAGCACGGTTGAGCGTTGTATTATCGGTGAAGGCTCTGAGATTTATGGACATGTGTATAATTCCGTAATTGGTTGTGGTGTAACAGTGGGAAAAGGTACAGTAATCCGAGATTCCATTATTATGAATCAGGCACAGATTGGAGACAATTGTGTGATTGAGAAGGGAATCATTGCTGAGGAAGCAAGAATCGGTAATCATGTTGAGCTTGGTACCATGCCTGAGAAGGACAATGAAACAGCACCTCATATTTACAATTCGGGACTTGTGACAGTCGGTGACAGAACCGTGATTCCTGATAACGTTAAGATTGGTAAGAACAGCGTGGTAGCCGGTAACACAATACCTGAAGATTATCCGGAAGGCATCTTAGATAGCGGCAAGACATTGGTAAAGGCGGGTGAGTAATATGAGAGCGGTCGGTATTGTATTAGCAGGTGGAAATAATAGAAGAATGAGAGAGCTTTCCAATAAGAGAGCGATTTCGGCTATGCCGGTAGCGGGAAGCTACAGAAGTATTGACTTTACATTGAGTAATATGTCAAACTCTCATATTCAGAAGGTTGCTGTCATTACACAGTATAATGCCAGAAGTCTTCATGAACATTTAAGCTCATCCAAGTGGTGGGACTTCGGACGTAAGCAGGGAGGATTATATGTATTCTCGCCAACAGTTACGCCGGATAATAGTAACTGGTATCGCGGTACAGCGGACAGTATTTACCAGAATCTCTTATTCTTAAAGAGAAGTCATGAGCCATATGTTGTAATCGCAACAGGTGATTGCGTTTATAAGATGGATTATAATAAAGTATTAGAGCACCATATCGCAAAGAAGGCAGATATTACAGTAGTAGTAAAGGATATGCCTGTTGAGACAGATATGGAAAGATACGGAACCGTGAAGATGGACGATGATGGTCGTATCTATGAGTTCGAAGAGAAGCCGATGGTAGCAAAGTCACATACCGTTTCCTGCGGTATCTATGTTATCAGAAGAAGACAGCTTATCGAACTGTTGGAGAAGTGCGCAGAAGATGGAAGGTACGATTTTGTACAGGACATTCTTATTCGCTATAAAGATTTAAAGAGAATATATGGCTATAAGATTGAGGAGTATTGGAAGAATATCGCTTCTGTTGAAGATTATTTCGAGACCAATATGGACTTCTTAAAGCCTGAGGTCAGAGATTACTTCTTCAAGCAGTATCCTGACGTATATTCAAGAGTTGATGACCTGCCGCCGGCAAAGTACAACCCGGGTGCAAAGATTAAGAACAGCTTAATCTCCAGCGGATGTATTGTAAACGGAACTGTTGAAGATTCTGTTATCTTCAAAGAGGTATATGTAGGCAACAACTGTTATATTAAAAACTCTATCATTTTAAATGGTGTATACCTTGGAGACAACACCCACATTGAGAATTGTATTGTAGAAAGTCGTGACACCATTAGAGCAAACTCATACCACGTAGGGGAAAATGAAATAAAGGTTGTGGTTGAGAAAAATGAGAGGTATGTATTATAAGTAAAACGCCGGCTTAAGCTGGCAGGGGTTTCGCAATGAAACTTAGTGAGTGTTTGTGTAAATAACCGGAATAGCTTGCAAAAGGGGGAACTTAAGAATGACGATTACAGATGTTCGCGTTCGAATTATTACAAAAGAAGGAAAAATGAAGGCAGTGGTTTCCATTACTATCAATGATGAATTTGTCGTTCATGACATTAAGGTTATTGAGGGCGAGAAGGGACTCTTCATCGCAATGCCAAGTAAGAAATCTGCTGACGGAGAGTACAGAGATATTGCTCATCCAATCAACTCAGGAACACGTGAGATGATTCAGACTACTATCCTTAAGGCTTATGAGAAAGCACTTCTTGAGCCTGTAGAGGAGTAAGTTCAAAATAAATGTGGGTTACGGGCCTGTCGCATTAGCGGCAGGCCTTTTGTGATTAACGGACGGTGCAGTACCCCTCATCACTTTAAATAAACTATGGTTTAATGCAAAAGTAAACGCTCCGAGTAAAGATTTGCTAAATGTTTTGATTTAGGTGTTCTATGCGTACGGAATCAGCGCATATTCGACATCCATGTCTCACTATGCGCTTGCCGCCTTCGTCCAAGCGGCGGCTTCCTATATACTCAAAAAACATTAACCAAATCTAATACTCTTCGTAATACTTTTGCTTATAAAACCATACTTTATTTCTTGGTGGTGAGGGGGATAGCACCTGTGTATTCAAAAGGATGTATGCAAAGAATAAGGAAATGCCTAATAACATTTCCTTTTTATAGATGTATATGCTTTTTGCAAAACTGAAAGTTTCTGTTTACTTATCTTAAAGTATCTGCAAATATCCGTTTTAACACATCGGTAGGAATATCTTGTTTTAAGAAAATCTGTAACATTCCTTTAGGCGTTACTCTATAATCAACTAAAACATCCTTATATTCCAACACAGCATTTGCTTCAATGTTAATATGGTCTTTAAATGGAATAAGCCTTACAAAAGACTCCCCCAAATAATAACTTGGCAGTTTTGCCCACATCGTTTCTTCTGGTTCACTTGAAACGCTATCATAAATTAGCTGTCTCAAAGCATTATGCATTTCAATAACTTCACGAGGATACTTCTCTAAATATTCTTTTACTAGCTCATTCATTCGAATCGCCTCCTAAACTGTATATCACCGTTCATATATCGCTAGGAAAGAAGTTATTTTTCCGTGAGTATATTCTCCTTCAACTAAGCCAAATTCCGGGTCATAATATTTACCGTCAAATAACAATGTCCAATGCGTATAACCAGCATTTGTATGAACAGTTAAAATAGAATATTTATACGGAACTGGATTTTTCTTTGAAATGCGAGTATTTCTTTCCGCATGATTTATTTTATAAAAGTCCAATGCTTCTATCAGTTGACCTATACTTGTTGGTCCATCTGTTCTCATTGTCTGTATCACTTCTTCAATATTTTTTCCTGTAATCATAGCAACACATGCCTGACCACATGTCGTACTTGTTGGTTGCATAATAAGTTCCATCATCTTCTCCATTCTAATAAATTTATTTTAGAGGTGTAAATAAATTTGCATATCCGACAGAATCAACATGAATGCATACTTCCATATATGTGGTATTCTCTTTTTCATATACATACTCAAAACATGACAAGTATTCTCCACTTACATTCTCCTTAAATCCATTTGCATTTAGGTATTCTAATATCTTTTTATATGCATTAGGGATATATTCAAACGCTCTTGTAAATGGGTCACAAATCGTTATGCATGCATAATTAGCAACTCCTTGACTTGCAATTTCCACACCACCACA
>JAZNMO010000018.1:0-46954 GCA_045579665.1 Lachnospiraceae bacterium | reverse complement strand
GCTTTGATGCTGTTCCGGGAAGCTTAAAGGCAAAGCTTAATGTGCGTGGAAATCAAATGATGGATGAACTGGCACGTGAGCTGGATATACCATTTCGTAGAAATGGTTCTCTGGTACTTTGCCTGGAAGAGGCAGGCAGGGTTAGGCTTGAGGAATTATATCAAAGAGGTTTGAAAAATGGTGTGCCTGATTTGCAGATTTTGTCGGCTGATGAGGCGAAGGCGATAGAGCCACAGTTAAGCGAGAGTGTCGTAGCAGCCTTGTATGCGCCGACAGGCGGTATTGTATGTCCTTTTGAATTGACCATTGCTATGGCAGAGAATGCTGCTGTAAATGGTGTGGAGTTTGAACGTAACAGAGAGGTTGTGGAGCTTTCACAAATAGAAAGTGGATATCGTGTAATAACAAAGCAGGGAAATGTTTATGAGACTGCTGTTATAATCAACGCGGCGGGTGTTTATGCAGATACGATTCATAATATGCTTCCTTGTAAGGGGGGACATGAGCCGATGCGTTTAATCGCAAGGCGTGGGGAGTATTGTCTGTACGATAAGAAAGCAGGACTTTTAACGGATAAGACAATATTCCAGCTGCCCGGAGCGTATGGAAAGGGCATTCTCGTAACACCGACAATACATGGAAATCAGCTCTTGGGTCCTACGGCTATGGATATTGAGGACAAAGAGGGTGTGAATACCACGGCAGAGGGCTTGGAGCAGATATTGGAGAAGGCGGCAAATAGTGTAAAGAGTCTTCCGGCCAAGGGGCAGATTATCACCTCCTTTGCTGGTCTTCGTGCACATCATGAAAGTGATGATTTTATCATAAAGGAGTCAGAAGCATATAGAGGATTTATTGATGTAGCAGGAATAGAATCTCCGGGATTAACAAGTGCGCCTGCGATTGGGGAATATGTGGCAGAGCTGTTGATGAGGATACAGCCTGCAAAGCGACGTGATGACTTTGTGGGATGTCGTGAGGGAATCAAAGCCTTGGAGAAGGAAGATACAGAGGAGCGAAATCAGCTAATCAAAGAGAATCCGGCATATGCAAATGTAATATGTCGATGTGAGACTGTGTCGGAGGCAGAGATTCTGGAAGCAATCCGCAGGCCTGTAGGAGCTGTGACTTTGGATGGTGTTAAGCGGAGAACAAGGGCAAGCATGGGACGGTGCCAGGGAGGCTTTTGTACGCCGAAGATTATGAAGCTGTTATCTGACGAGCTTGGAGTGCCTATGGAAGAAATCTGTAAGGCTGGGGAAGGTTCAACTGTTATTCTGGGCGATACAAAATAGAATTGTGAAATGGGGTAGCGTATGGAGATGCATAGAAAAATAGTGATCATCGGTGGCGGACCTGCCGGTATGGCAGCAGCATTAGGGGCATGCGAGGCAGGTGTTGCAGTTGAGGATATTTTGGTAATCGAAAGAGATAAGGAGCTTGGCGGCATTTTGAACCAGTGTATTCACAATGGCTTCGGATTGCACACCTTTCGAGAGGAGCTGACAGGCCCTGAGTATGCGCATCGTTATAAGGAGCAGATAGAAGAAAAGAAGATGCCGTATTTGTTAAATACAATGGTTATGGATATCGGTGTCTGCGAGGACTCTGAGTGCAAGAGAATTATTGCAATGAACAAGGAACAGGGAATGCTGACCATTTGTGCAGATGCAGTTATTCTTGCAATGGGATGCCGTGAGAGACCAAGAGGAGCTTTGAATATTCCGGGGTTTAGACCGGCAGGTATTTATTCAGCAGGAACGGCGCAGTATTATGTAAATATAGAAGGTAAGCTTCCGGGTAAGGAGGTCGTGATTCTTGGAAGTGGAGATATTGGTCTGATTATGGCAAGAAGAATGACGCTTGAGGGAGCTTCGGTAAAGGCAGTAGTGGAGATTAAACCAAAGTCAGGGGGATTACAGCGTAATATCGTGCAGTGTTTGGAGGATTTTGGTATTCCGCTTTTGCTGTGTCACACGGTAGTAGACATTCAGGGTAAAGAACGTGTAGAGGGTGTGACAGTAGCTAAGGTAGATGAGAATGGAAAGGTTATAGAAGGAACACAGAAAGATTACAAGTGTGATACCTTGTTAATTTCCTGCGGTTTGATACCTGAGAATGAGCTGTCGACTAAGTGCGGGATTGAACTGGACCCTAAGACGTCAGGTCCTTATGTAAGTGAAAGTCTTGAAACAAAGGTCAGAGGTGTATTTGCGTGTGGAAATGTATTGCATGTGCATGATTTGGTAGATAATGTATCAAAGGAAGCGCATAGAGCGGGTAGATTTGCAGCAGCTTATGTACGTGGATAGTGGGGTGTGTGTATGGCAGAGAAAAAAGAATTGATTTGTATCGGCTGTCCGAAGGGCTGTTTGCTTACGGTAAGCATGGATGCGGGAAAAATACAGGAGATTAGCGGAAATACTTGCCCCAAGGGTGAGGACTATGCAAGAAAGGAAATGCTTGACCCAAGAAGAACGGTAACAAGCACAGTACGTGTCGTGCAAGGGGTCAATCCAGTGGTGGCTGTTAAAACAAAGGAAGATATTCCAAAGGATAAAATTTTTGCATGTATGGATGTACTTAGGCAGGTGAGAGTGGAGGCACCTGTGTATGTGGGTGATATTGTACTGAAGGATGTTGCGGGAACGGGGATTGCAGTTGTGGCAACAGGAGAAGTACAGACAATAGATTGATTGAAAAAGAGAAAGGCAGGAGAAGGGATGCAGACAACACAATATGTAATGGCTTTGGACCAGGGGACGACCAGCTCAAGATGTATTCTGTTTGATAAAGCAGGCAATATCGTGAGTATGGCACAGAAGGAATTTGAGCAGATTTATCCAAAAGCGGGATGGGTAGAGCATAATCCTATGGAAATATGGTCTTCACAGCTTGCGGTAGCGACAGAGGCAATGGCAAAGATTGGTGCGGAGGCTTCACAGATTGCGTCAATTGGAATTACCAATCAGCGAGAGACAACCATTTGCTGGGATAAGAATACAGGAGTACCCGTGTATAATGCAATCTGCTGGCAATGTCACAGAACGGCAGACATGGTAGAGGAGCTGAAAAAGGACGGCTTTGATGAAGTGATTCGCAGTAAGACAGGACTTGTGCCGGATGCGTATTTTAGTGCGACAAAGGTGGCATGGATATTAGAAAATGTAGAGGGCGCAAGAGAAAAAGCGGACAAGGGAGAGCTGCTTTTTGGAACTGTGGATACATGGCTGATTTGGAATTTGTCCAAGGGTAAAATTTTTGTAACGGATTATACCAATGCATCAAGAACCATGCTATACAATATTCATGAGAGATGCTGGGATAAGGAGCTTTTGGAAAGATTTCAGATTCCAAGCTCTATGCTTGCTGAGGTGAAGCCTTCCAGCTGCGTATACGGAATGACGGACGACGGCGTGCTTGGCGGTGCCATTAAGATTGCAGGAGCGGCAGGTGACCAGCAGGCGGCATTGTTTGGACAGTGTTGCTTTGACGAGGGTGATGTAAAGAATACCTATGGTACAGGCTGTTTCCTACTAATGAATACGGGACATAAAGCAATTGCGTCTAAGCATGGACTCTTGACTACGATAGCAGCCAGTGATACAGATGAGGTTGAGTATGCGTTGGAGGGAAGTGTATTTGTGGCAGGAGCAGCAATACAGTGGCTGCGTGATGAGATGCGTATGCTAAAAAGCTCATCCCAGTCGGAGGAATATGCGACTGCGGTAGAGGATACCAATGGTGTCTATGTGGTTCCGGCATTTACAGGAATGGGTGCACCGTATTGGAATCAGTATTGTAGGGGAATGGTAGTTGGTATTACCAGAGGCTGCAGCAAGGAGCATTTCATTCGTGCAACCTTAGAGTCGTTGGCATATCAGACTCATAGTGTTTTGAGGGCTATGGAGAAGGATGCAGGGGTAAATATTCACGCCCTGCGGGTTGATGGCGGTGCAAGTGCCAATAACTTTCTGATGCAGTTTCAGTCGGATATATTAAATGGAGATGTGTTGAGACCAAGCTGTATTGAGACAACTGCACTTGGCGCAGCATATTTGGCAGGTTTGGCAGTGGGATATTGGACTGATAAGGCGCAGATAAGAGCAAACTGGCAGCTATCCAGACGCTTTGTTCCTTCGATGGGGGAGGAAACACGTTGTAAGAAATTAAAGGGCTGGGACAAGGCTGTAAAGTGTGCTTTGCTATGGAATGAAAACGAATAAAAGGTTTACAAAAACAATTATAAAAAATAAAAAAACTCTCTTGACACAGACGACAATCTATTGTACTATACAAAAGTCGCTTGGTGAACGAGAGATGCCCAGATAGCTCAGTTGGTAGAGCAGAGGACTGAAAATCCTCGTGTCACTGGTTCGATTCCGGTTCTGGGCACTTACAGGTGTCGAAAGATCCTGTTTCCTATACATGCGGGTGTAGTTCAATGGTAGAACACTAGCCTTCCAAGCTAGATACGTGGGTTCGATTCCCATCACCCGCTTAGTCAAAAAAAATTGCGATTTAACAATTTTTCTGTTGACAAAGTATTACAAATCATGTAATATTAAACAAGTCTGATGCAGACAACATGCGCGAGTGGCTCAGCGGTGGAGCACCTCCTTGCCAAGGAGGGGGTCGCGGGTTCGATCCCCGTCTCGCGCTCTCGTAAGAGCAGAGTGCTTCTGCTCTTTTACTTACGAATAAAGGTGCTGTGCGTTGCTATAGTACTTAGGTACGGTAATGGTACGAAAATTATAGTAAACCACAGCAGATAATTGTATATTGTTTAGCTTATGTCGCAGCGGGTAACAACTCGCTATTCGCTCTCTCAATAACGCCCGCAGGTTTATGGATACATAGATTTGCGGGTCTCTTTATACCTAAAAACAGGAAAGGTGTATGGAATGAATATAGGAATTTTTGATTCGGGTATTGGTGGCATTACCCTGTTGCATCAGGCATTGCGCACATTGCCGAAGGAAAATTATATTTTTTACGCAGATGTGGACCATGTTCCCTATGGGACTAAGACCAAGGAACAGGTAATTGAATATGTGGATGAAATAATCGGCTTTATGGTAGAACATGACTGTAAGGCGGTAGTGATTGCCTGTAATACGGCAACTAGTGTAGCAGCGGCTCTGATGAGAGAGAAGTATCGTATTCCGATTATTGGCATTGAGCCGGCGGTAAAGCCTGCGGTAGAGCAGCATTCCGGTAAGCGGGTGATGGTGATTGCAACACCACTTGCAGTGCGAGAGGAGAAGCTCAAGAATCTGGTGGCAAGAGTAGATAGTGAGCATATGGTTGATTTGTTGGCTCTGCCACGTCTCGTAAACTTTGCAGAGGCCGGAGAGTTTGGTACAGCAGCAGTAGAGAATTATTTGCGTGAAGAGTTGGCACCATACGATTTGACAAATTATAGTGAGCTTGTTCTTGGATGCACACATTTTAATTATTTCAAGGATAGCTATGCAAAGATATTTGGTAATCAGATTCACATGATTGATGGCAGTGAGGGAACCGTGAATCAGTTAAAGAGAGTCCTGAAGAAGGAGAATAAGCTGGAAGAGAATGAAGGCAGGGTTCGATACTTTGAGTCTGGCAGGGAGATTGTATCTACTGAAGGCTTGGAGAGGATAAATAAGTTACATAGACGTTTGGATGAGATGAAGAAGTTATAAAAAGTAAGGCAGTAGCACTACGATATGATAATCGTTTGTGGTACTGCCTTTGTTGCTTTATTTCATATTTTTATATAGAAAGTCGGGTTTTCTTTTGTAATTGAGAGAAGCAATACCACAGAGGCAAAGCACAGCAAGGGTATGTGCACATTCTTCATTTACGCTATATACGAAGTAGTATATTGCTGCGGCTACAAAGCATTCCAGCATGGTACTTAATACCTTTAAGAGTTCTTTTTTTGTGATTTTCATAAATTATATCTCCTTATTCTAAGTTAAGTCTCTTAGTCATCATGTGAAGATTTACAAAGTACATAATGACAGCAATCACAACATAGATACCGCCAATAATCAGGTAAAGTGGTCCCATAAGCTCCCACATTGTCAAGGTATCGCCTGCAAGCTCTGCCTTGAGAATGGAGGTAGACATAGGGATGGCAGCAAATGTGCTGATAATCTGAACAATCATGTAAAAAGCAAAATATGCAAGTAATGCACCAAGTATACGATGCTTTGTCATTAACTGTCCGATGCTAACGCAGCCGGTGATGATAATGATGTTAGCGATAGATGCGCCAATACAATATACAATGAGGAGAAGAATAAAAGGAACAATACCAATACCAAATTCTTCGCGGAAACCTGCATTGATTTCTGCATAAGCAGGAAAACCAGAAAAATCTGCGAATGAACCAAAGTGCGCAATTGCAACGAAGATAATGACAAATACGGATAATACCATTAAAGCCCCCATCACAAGACTGAATAAGCTATAAGTAATGGTCTTGCCCAATAATAGCTGTTTGCTGCTGATAGGAAGTGTATGTGTGAGATATCCTTCGTCGGTATAACAGCTCTTGTAAAAGCGTATTGCAATCATAATATTACTTCCGATACTGCATACGATAAGCCCCATATAGTAAAGCATAAACATACAAAAGCTAAGAATAGCACTAAAGCCCATAACAACCTCATTATATGCAGGATTGATAAAGAGTAGTGTAATGCATGATAATGCAGTTGTAAGTATTAAAACCACAAGGAATATAATGAATGGATTTTTTAAGGCACGCCACTCGTGCTTGATTAATTTACCTAACATACATATACCTCCCTAAAATAAGCATCTATTGATTTTCCGGTCTTTTCTCTTACACCGTCTACGCTGTCATGAAGAATAAGAGAACCGTTCTTCATGAAGACAACCTCATCCAGTACATTCTCGATATCTGAAATCAAGTGAGTAGAAAGAATAATGGTTGCTTCAGGATTATAGTTCTGGATAATTGTCTTTAAAATGTAATCTCTTGCTGCCGGGTCAACACCTGCAATCGGCTCATCAAGGATATAGAGCTGTGCGTTACGACTCATCACTAAAATCAACTGCACCTTCTCCTTAGTACCCTTTGAAAGCGTCTTGAGCTTTGCAGATGAGTCAATTCCCATGTCTTTGAACATTGCATAAGCACGCTCGCTAGAGAAATCTTCGTAAAAATCAGCAAAATATTCAACCATCTCAGATATCTTCATATTACTCTGGAGATAAGTTCTCTCCGGTAAATAAGAAATGATATTCTTGGTAGCTGCGCAAGGCGCCATGCCGTTAATGAGTACGGAACCGCCTGAAGGTGCTAAAAGTCCTGTAATCATCTTGATTAATGTAGTTTTACCGCAGCCATTTGGTCCTAACAAACCAATAATCTTTCCTCTTGGGATAGACAGGTTCATATGATAAACTGCGAGATAATTAGCAACACCGCTGTATTGCTTACATAGGTCACGAATTTCTAATAATGAATCCATTATTCATTACCTCCTTTTAATGTGCTGGTAACAAGGTTGTAAATTTCATCTTTTGAATAGCCAAGCTGCTGCATGGCTTCAATAAAGCTTTGAATCTGTGAAACTGCCAATTGTTTTTTGAGCTGTTCAATCATGCCTGTATCCTCCGTTACTGTACGCCCGCTCGTGCGCTGCGTTGAAATTAATCCGCTTCTCTCTAATTCTGCAAATGCCTTCTGCATTGTGTTGGGATTTACGTTTGCTTCTGCAGCAAGCTCCCTTACGCTTGGTAGCTTCTCGCCCGGTTTATAGCATCCCGAGATGATACGTGTCTGTATCTGTTCAAGAATCTGTGTATAAATCGGCCGGTCAGCCTGTAGATTCCATGCCATGAAATCACCTATCCTTTCTTTAATAATATCATAATAGTTTACATAAATATAGTATATACTCAACTGTGTGACTGTATTATTGTATTACTGTATTATCTACTTAATACAATAATGCATAATTTTCCATTTGTAAATAGAAAATTAAAAAAAATATAAAATGTATAAATTATCAGTGAACATACATTGCTGGCTCCTGAATCGATGTAGTGGATAAAAGTAAAGGGAAATATTAGGCAAAATGTAATAAAAAGAAGTGTCTTGAACACAGAAAAAACAGCAAAAAGTATGTATAAATATGCAAAAAGTACCAAAAATACCAATAATTCGACCATGTTGAAAACTTGACACACACAAAAATTGATTATATTATTTAAAAAATGCACAAGATAAATAAATTTACCATAAAGGAGTGGATTGCCAGTCGACAGTGGACGCTCCTTATTTTTTGTGATGGCTTTATATTTTTAATGGTTTAGCGTGGTAAAGTCTTAAAATGTGCGGTTTTAGAGGTATTTATAAAGAGAAGGAGATTGATTAAAATGTTGAAGTACATTGTGAAAAGAATTGGTCTTGCAATTGTAACAATTTGGGCAGTTGCAACCCTAACCTTTTTTCTGATGAATATGGTGCCTGGTGGACCATTCCTGTCTGAGAAGGCAGTAAGCCCGCAGGCGTTGGCAGCTTTGGAGGCAAAGTACGGCTTGGACAAGCCGTTGTGGGAGCAGTATGTGACTTATATGACAGATGCTCTTCATGGTGATTTTGGTGACAGCTTAAAGCAGAGAGGTAGAACAGTTACATCTATCATTGCAACTAAGTTCCCTGTATCTGCAAGATTAGGTGGTACAGCTGTATTAGTATCCTTACTGGTTGGTGTTCCGCTTGGATGTGCAGCGGCCATGAACAGAGGTAAGGCTTTAGATAATATTATCAGCGTCGTAGCGACCTGCGGTATTGCGGTACCAAGCTTTGTTATTTGTACATTATTGATGTATTTCTTTGGTGTTCATTTGAATCTGCTTCCGACCTTTGGTTTGACTTCATGGAAGCACTACATTATGCCGGTTATTTCACTATCTTTCTATCCGACAGCATATATTATGAGACTTATGCGTTCTTCTATGCTGGATGTATTAGGACAGGATTATATGAGAACAGCAAGAGCAAAGGGACTTTCACAGAAGGTAAGTATTTTCAAACATGCGCTTCGTAATGCTATCTTACCGGTTGTTACTTATGTAGGACCGATGCTTGCGTATACTCTTACTGGTAGCTTTGTAGTAGAGAAGATTTTTACAATTCCGGGACTTGGTGGTGAGTTTATCGGATCAATCACAACACGTGATTATACAGTTATTATGGGTACTACTATTTTCCTTGCAACTTTGATGGTTGTTATGAATGTAGTTGTGGATATCGTATATAAGCTTATTGACCCACGAATCAAGTTAAAGTAAACATGGAAGGAACGTTAAAATGAAAGAGAATCCGATTAGTTTTCAGTTAAAATTAAATCCTGACGATTTTCTCCCGGCAACAGATGATGAGAAGCAGAGTCTTGTTGTAATGAGAGAAAGCGTTAGCTTTTGGAAGGATGGATTAAGAAGATTACGTAAGAATAAGGTGGCAATGGTAAGCCTTTGGGTTATTATTATTGTTATGTTCTTCTCGTTTATCGTACCTTTATTCTATCCATATTCTTATGAGACACAGGTGAAGGGTGCAAACAGCTTGGCACCATTTGAGTACTCTATTGAGGAGCAGGCGAAAAGAGATGCAGGAGAGTTTGTATTTCCGCATGTTTTAGGAACCGATAAGATGGGACGTGATTACGCTATCCGTGTTATGGTAGGTAGCCGTATTTCATTGATGGTAGGTTTGATTGCGACA
This sequence comes from Lachnospiraceae bacterium, assembly GCA_045579665.1. Classification (GTDB taxonomy): domain Bacteria; phylum Bacillota; class Clostridia; order Lachnospirales; family Lachnospiraceae; genus COE1. Next base: position 37,206 of record JAZNMO010000018.1, on the reverse strand, counting down.
GCGATTATTCTTATTATTGGTTCTATCTATGGTTCGATTGCAGCCTTCTTTGGAGGTTGGGTTGACCTTGTGATGATGCGTATTGTTGATATTATTTATACAGTACCTGATATTCTTTTGATTGTATTGTTGTCCTTTGCCCTAAAGGCACCGTTGGCTGAATTGGCTACATTGCCTGGTTTTGGATGGATTAATATTGTTGGTACAAACCTTATCAGTATCTTTATTGTATTCGCATTATTGTACTGGGTAGGTATGGCTCGTATGGTTCGAAGCCAGATTTTGATTTTGAAGGAAAGTGAATATGTAACTGCTGCAAGAGCACTTGGTGCAAAGAGTGGCAGAATCATTAAGAAGCACCTTTTAACAAATTGTATAGGTACTTTGATTGTTACAACAACACTTCAGATTCCATCATCTATCTTTACAGAGAGCTTCTTAAGCTTCTTGGGACTTGGTGTTGCAGTACCTCTTCCTTCGTTAGGAAGTTTGGCAAGTGAGGCAATTAATGGATTGAATACTTATCCACATTTGTTGTTTATTCCAGCTGTATTAATCAGTTTGATTATCTTAAGTTTTAACCTTTTAGGTGATGGACTTAGAGATGCATTCGATCCTAAGATGAAGAATTAAGAAAGAGAGTGAAGAATCATGTCAGAATATTTAGTTGATATAAAGAATGAGCGTCTTTCCTTCTTCACTCCTGCCGGAGAAGTAAAGGCATTAAATGATGTATCCATTCATCTGAACCAGGGTGAGGTACTTGGTATCGTTGGCGAGAGTGGATCAGGTAAGTCGGTTACAGCATACAGCTTGATGGGCTTAACAGCACATCCTGGTAAGCTGATTGGCGGTACGATTGAGTTTAATGGGCATCAGATTCATGAGATGTCTGAGCAGGAATTCAGAAAAATTCGTGGTAATGAGGTTTCTATTATTTTCCAGGACCCTATGACCAGTTTGAATCCTGTATTTACGATTGGTAATCAGATTGAAGAGGTTATTCTTCTTCATACAGATAAGGATAAAAAGCAGGCGCATGAGAGAGCAGTAGAGCTTTTGACTCTTGTTGGTATCAATGAGCCTGAGAAGAGATTGAAGCAGTATCCACATGAGTTATCTGGTGGTATGCGTCAGCGTGTTATGATTGCGATTGCGCTTGCATGTGAGCCTAAGCTTTTGATTGCTGATGAGCCTACAACAGCGCTTGATGTTACGATTCAGGCACAAATCTTAGAGCTTATGATGGAGCTTAAGGATAAGCTTGGTATGGCAATTATCATGATTACACATGACCTTGGTATTGTTGCAAGTATGTGTGAGAGAATTGCCGTTATGTATGGTGGTAGAATTATCGAGTATGGTACAACAGATGATATTTTCTATAATCCAAAGCATGAATATACAAAGGGACTTATTAAGAGTATTCCAAGATTGGATGCTGAGGAGCATGAGAGACTTGTTCCAATCGAAGGTACTCCAATTGACTTATTAAATCCTCCAAAGGGTTGTCCTTTTGCACCAAGATGCGAGAGCTGTATGAAGATTTGTTTAAGAGAGATGCCTCCGGTAACTACTTTTGGAGATGTTCATTATACACAGTGCTGGATGAACCAGAAGGCGCAGATGGAAGGAGGAGCTACAAATGAATAATAATGATGTATTAGTTCAGGTAGAGCACCTTAAGCAGTATTTCCCTGCGGGTGGTTACGGTAAGAATAAGAGATTTGTAAAGGCTGTAGATGATGTTTCTTTTGCAATTAAGCGTGGAGAAACACTTGGTCTTGTAGGTGAGTCCGGTTGTGGTAAGACAACTACAGGTAGAAGCTTATTAAGATTATACGAGCCAACAGGCGGTAAGATTGTCTATGATGGTAAGGTGATTTATGATAAGGATGAGAAGATTGCGGTAGATATGCTTCCTTATCGTAAGAAGATGCAGATTGTATTCCAGGATCCATATGCAAGCTTAGACCCTCGTATGACTGTTGCAGACATCGTAGGTGAGCCGATTGATATTCATAAGTTGGCTGCTAATAAGCAGGAGCGTTATGACAAGATTATAGAGATGCTCAGAAGAGTAGGATTGAACTCTGAGCATGCAAACAGATATCCTCATGAGTTCTCTGGTGGACAGAGACAGCGTGTAGGTATCGCTCGTGCGTTAGCAGTTAATCCTGAGTTTATTGTTTGTGACGAACCGATTTCTGCACTTGATGTTTCTATTCAGGCACAGGTTATTAATATGTTTGAGGATTTACAGGCAGAGCTTGGTTTGACATATTTATTTATTGCCCATGATCTTTCTGTTGTAAAGCATATTTCTAATCGTATCGGTGTTATGTATCTTGGTAAGATGGTAGAGTTGGCGGATAGTTATGAGTTGACAACCCGTCCTTTACATCCTTATACACAGAGTTTGATTTCAGCAATTCCTGTTGCTGACCCTATTAAGGCAAGAGCGAATAAGCGTATTGTTTTAGAGGGAGATGTACCAAGCCCATTGAATCCGCCTTCCGGCTGTAGATTTCGTACAAGATGTCCATATGCGACAGAGCGTTGTGCAGCAGAGGAGCCGGCATTCAAGGAAGTATCTACAGGTCATTATGTGGCATGCCACCACGTTAATGAACAATAAACTTTATGCATTAAGGCATAACTAATTTCACAGGAGGAAAAAAGATGAAAAAGAAAGTCATCGCTCTTTTGCTCGTTGCTTGCATGCTTGTTGGTGCAACTGCATGTGGTGCTGAGACAAAGAAAGAGGGTAAGGTACTTGCTGTACAGGTAGGTCCTGACCCAGAGACAGTTGACCCTGCTTTAAATAGTGCGGTTGACGGTGGTATTATGTTATTACATTCTCATGAGTGTCTTCTGACTGTAGGTCAGGATGGTACACTTCAGCCAGGACAGGCTGAGACATGGGAGACATCTGAAGACGGTCTTACATGGACATTCCATTTAAGAGACGGATTAAAGTGGTCAGATGGTTCTGATTTAACAGCTGAGGATTTCGTATTCAGCTGGAAGCGTGTATGTGATCCTAACCTTGCTGCTCCATATGCTGAGACTGTACTTGGTATGGTTAAGGGATATGATGAGGCTATTACAGGTAACTTAGATGCATTAGCAGTAACAGCAACAGATGCTCAGACATTAGTTGTTGAGTTAAGCGCTCCATGTTCATTCTTCGGAAGCCTTGCAGCTTTCGCTACATTAAGCCCTGTTCAGCAGGAGACTGTAGAGAAGAACGGAGAGGCTTGGGCTATCAGTCCTGAGACTTATGTTGGTAACGGTGCATTCTACATGACAGAGTGGGTACCTGGTTCTCACATTTTAATGTCTAAGAACCCTAACTACTGGAATGCAGATGCTGTTAAGCTTGATGGTCTTAAGTTCGTATTAATGGAAGATTCTAATGCTTCTTATAGTGCATATAAGACAGGAGAGATTCTTATGGCTAAGGATGTTCCTACAGAGGAGATTCCTAGTCTTACAGGAACAAGTGAGTTCCATGTTGAGCCAATTATTGGTACTTACTACCTCAGCTTAAATACTGAGAGAGAGCCATTCACTAATGTTAATGTTCGTAAGGCATTAAGCCTTGCTATTGACCGTGAGTATGTTGCTAACACATTGATGGAGGGAACATATTCAGCAGCTTACAACTTCATGGGTCCAGGTTGGGTTGATGCAAGTGGTGAGTTCATGGATAACGCTAACGGCGGTCAGACATACATCAGCGCTGATTATGAAGCAAACTTAGCAGAGGCTAAGAGCCTTCTTGCAGAGGCTGGTTATGCTGATGGTGCTGGTTTCCCTGTAATCAAATATACAACAAATGATTCAGGTTACCACAAGACAGTAGCTGAGTACTTACAGCAGGCATGGGCTGAGCTTGGTATTACTCTTCAGGTAGAAATCGTTGAGTGGTCAAGCTTCACACCAATGCGTCGTAATGGTGAGTACGATGTTGCTCGTAACGGTTGGGTAGGAGACTATAGTGACCCTTCTAACATGTTAGACCTTCTTTACTCTTCAAACGGTAATAACGATGGTAAGTACAATAACCCAGAGTATGATGCAGCTATGGATGTATCAAGAACAACAGTTGATGCAGCTGAGCGTTTTGCAGCATTACATCAGGCTGAGGATATCCTTATGGAAGATGCAGCTTGTATTCCACTTGCTTACTACAATGATTACTGGTTACAGAGCGAGAAGATTACAGGTATGTGGCATTCAGCTTACGGATACTGGTACTTCATGTTCGCAGATATCGCTGAGTAATCGATAGAATAAAACAGCATTTTGGGGCGTCGCTTTTGAGGCGGCGCTCTTTTATTGTGTTTTCAAGGACAACGTGGTAGTATAAAGGATATGATAAATAAGCACCTAAGAGGATGTGAAGAGCTTGAGTAATATTTTACTGGTTGGTGTGAATGCAAAGTACATTCATTCAAATCCTGCTATTTACAGTCTGAAAGCATATGCGAAGAAGAATTGTGAGAACTGTAAGGAAAAGGAAGAAGTAGAGATAGTTGAATATACCATAAATCAAAGCCGGGATTTTATCCTGGCTGATTTATATAAGAGGCGACCTAGGGTGGCGGCATTTTCCTGTTATATCTGGAATTGGAGTATGATTCAGGAGATTATAGTGGAGCTACCTAAGATTCTGCCGGATACGAATATATGGCTTGGTGGTCCTGAGGTATCATTTCATGCTAAGGAGCTTTTGGAACAATATCCAATGGTAACAGGTATTATGCAGGGGGAGGGAGAGGAAACCTTTGCAGAGCTTGTGGAGTATTATTGTGCACAAGACAGAGAATTAGGCATGATAAAAGGAATCATGACAGTGACGACTGGTTATACAGGGGATAGAAGTCCTTTAGCTATGGATGATATTCCGTTTTTGTATGATGATTTAAGCGTGTTTGAGAATAGAATCATCTATTATGAATCTCAGAGAGGCTGCCCGTTTCGATGTGCATACTGTCTTTCGTCCATTGATAAAACGGTAAGGCTTCGGAGCATGGAATTAGTGAAGCGTGAGCTACAGTTCTTTTTGGATCATCAGGTGAAACAGGTAAAGTTTATCGACAGAACCTTTAACTGTAATGCGAAGCATGCTTTTGATGTGTGGAAGTATATATTAGAGCATGATAATGGCATTACGAATTTTCATTTTGAAATTGCAGCAGACCTAATTACAAAGGAGCAGTTAGAACTGATTTCCAAGATGCGTCCGGGACTGATACAGCTTGAAATAGGTGTACAGTCAACCAATCCTGATACTCTGCGTGCGATTAACCGATATACAGATTTTGAGCAACTAAGAGATGTTGTTGCAAAGCTAAGGTGTTATGAGAATGTACATCAACATCTGGATTTGATAGCAGGCTTGCCCTATGAGGATTATCAGAGCTTTGCAAAGTCCTTTAACGAAGTGTATGCGATGGGACCACAGCAGCTTCAGCTAGGGTTTCTTAAGGTATTGAAAGGGTCGCCGATAGAGGAAAGAGCTGGTGAATATGGAATTATTTACAGCAGCAGACCGCCTTATGAAGTGTTATACTCTAATTGGATATCCTATGCCGATGTACAGCATCTCAAGGGCGTGGAAGAGATGGTTGAGTTGTATTATAACAGTGGTCAGTTTGTGCATACGCTGCCGATTTTGGAGCAGGAGTTTCATTCTGCCTTTGAGATGTATGAGGCGTTGGCGCAGTATTATGAGGAACATAATTATTTTGTGCAGGTTCCGGCAAGAGGCTATCGCTATCAGGTGCTTTTAGAGTTTGCAATAGAAAAGAATCCGGCAAGAGGAGAGCTTTATCGCGAACTGTTGACCTATGACATGTATCTTAGGGAGAATTTGAAAAGCCGTCCTGCTTTTGCGGATAGTCAGGAGTATTACAAGGAGCAGGTAAAGGAATTTTACAAGCAGGAAGCACAGGAATGGTGCTATTTAAAAGGCTATGAGCAGTACAATTCAGTGCAGTTACAGAAGATGACCCATATGGAATATTTTGCATATCCGGTGTGGGAGGCGAAGCTGACAGAGCGACTGGAGAAACCGGTATTTGTTCTGTTTGATTATATGCACAGGAATCTGATTACAAATGATGCGCAAACTTTTGTGATAGATATGTGATAAAATTTAGAGAATATCAAAGGAGAAGGAGTGATTGGATTGACAAAAAAGGAAAGAGTGCAGGCGATTTTGGATGCGCTCGATATGCGATATGGAACGGAGGCAGTCTGTCATTTACATTATCAGACACCTTGGCAGCTGTTGATTGCAACGATATTAAGTGCGCAGTGTACAGATGCCAGAGTGAATATTGTAACCAAGGATTTATTTGTCAAATATCCAAGTATAGAAGCCTTTGCTCATGCTGATTTGGCGGAGCTTGAGGATGATATTCACTCTACCGGATTTTATCATAATAAGGCAAAGAATATTATTGAATGCTGTCGCAAGCTGCATTATGAGTATCAGGATGAGGTGCCTTCTACAATAGAGGAGTTGACGGGACTTGCAGGTGTAGGAAGAAAGACAGCGAATGTTATTCGGGGCAATATTTTTCATGAACCAAGTATTGTTGTGGATACACATGTGAAGCGTATTAGCAGAAGGCTTGGATTTACCAAAGAGGAGGACCCGGTTAAGATAGAGTTTGACTTGATGAAGGTGATTCCGAAGGAACATTGGATATTATATAACATTCAGGTGATTTCTTTTGGTAGAGAGATTTGTAAAGCACCGGTGCCAAAGTGTGAGGAATGTTTTCTTCAGGCATATTGCAAGGCAAAGGATAAGAAGCAATGATAAAAGACTATGTGGCACTTGATTTAGAGACAACAGGATTAAACCCCAAGACGGATAAGATTATTGAGATTGGTGCTGTACGTGTTCGGGAAGGCATCGTGCGGGAGACTTTTTCAACTTTCGTAAATCCCGCAAGAGGATTGACGGCTAAGACAAAAGAGCTGACGGGGATAGAAGAGGAAGATTTGAAGACGGCACCGTATATAGAGGATATTTTGGATGATTTACTGTTGTTTATTGGTAATGACCATTTGTTAGGGCATAATATTTTGTTTGATTTCTCTTTTTTAAAAAGAGTGGTGGTGAACCGGAAAAAGAGTTTTGACAAAGAAGGAATTGATACGTTGAGGATTGCCAGAAGATTTCTTACGGATTTGGAGAGCAGGAATCTTGGATTTTTGTGTAAATACTATGGGATAGAGCTGGAGGCGCATAGGGCACTCAATGATGCAGTGGCATCACATATGCTGTATGAGAGATTGTGTCAGGAGTTTTATGCCAAAGAAGCGGATACCTTTATGCCAAAGAAGCTGGTGTATCAAGTGAAGCGTGAGGGACCGATTACACCAAGGCAGAAGGAGCATTTTGGTAAGCTGGCAGATAAATACAGTCTGACTTTGACTTCAGACGGAATTTTGCAGCTGAGAGAGGATGATATAGAAATATTTGGAGAACAGTATATTGATATCCATAAGCTGACCAAAAATGAAGCAAGCAGGTTTATTGACCGCTTGCTTGCAAGGTACGGACGATAGAGTCCTTCATGATGGAATTAATGCGCTCTGCTTGTTGAATCAGAAAATCCTTCTTTTCAGGAGTTCCGGCTTCGTCGTAAAGGGAAGCCAGCAGATAATAGGTTTTGCTGATATCCGTACGGGTAGAGACAGAGAACTCCAAAACTTGAACAGCGAGTTCTTTTTCATTCAGTGATACCAGCTCCTCTGCAAGTTTTTGCAGAATTCTTACCATAGACGTGTATTGAAAATCGTATTGGCTTAATATAGTAATATTAGCAGTACCATAAGTAAGCTTCAGGTCGGTATTGGAAATACCTGTCAGATTGACAATGGGTGTTTCGGAAAACTCCGTTAACTCTTTGAGGCATTCTTTGATTTTCTCAGAGCTGCTTTGCGGACTTAAGTGCAGTATCTGCTCGGGAATTATGATATAGTCGAGATTGTCCAGACTTTTCTTACGGACAAAATTAGCCTGTTGTTCTTTTTGCCAGAAGGCTTTGGTGCTATTTTCCTCGATAGATTTAGAACGATTAATTGCGTGATAAATCACTGCACAAAAGAGTAGACAACTTGCCAAAAATGCGAAATTCATATATAATATCCTTTCAGTATATAGTATTTTATGTAAATAGTTTTGGTCGTAAATGGTGCTTTAATGAATAATATGAATCTGTTGGAGTAAGAGAGTACTCCTGATAACAGATGCCGGAAAGGCGGAGGTGTAACATGTTTCGTAAAGATACACAGAAAAAGATAGCAACAGTAATTGTCATTATCCTTGTCCTGGCAATGGTAGTGCCTTCAATTGCTAGCTTTTTGATTTATTAATAGTTTCTAATAATATTGTATAATAATTGTTATGTAAATTGCAAGTCTGGAGACGATTATGTTTAAAAAATGGAAATTAATTATTTATTTAGTGCTGACTATTGTAACGATTGGCGGTATTGAAGTGTCAGCATATGCAAAAGATAAAGATAATACCATTTTAGAAGGAATCTATGTAGAAAGTGTTGATTTAGCCGGTATGACTGAGTCTGAGGCAAGAGCTGCTGTAGAGAGTTACCTTGAAGAGCTTAAGACAAAGCCTGTTATATTAGAAGCGGTAGACGGGAATCAGATTGAGGCAGTAATCGGTGATTTTGGTATAAGCTGGACCAATCAAAGTATCATAGAGAAGGCAGCAGCGCTTGGCAAGGAAGGTAATATTGTGCAGCGCTATAAGTCGATTCAGGATTTGAAGTATAAGAATCAGGTCTATGAGTTGGAGCTGGCGTTTGATAAGGATGCGATTCGAACAGTCATCAGTGAGCAGGGGACAAGGTACGATATTCCTGCAGTGAATGCGTCTTTGTCTTTGGTGGATGGAGAGTTTCAGTATGCAGATGGTCAGAATGGCGTAGCTGTGAATGTGGACGAATCTGTTGAGAAGGTATATACATATCTTATCGATACATGGAGACAGGAGATATTATCCATTGAGCTTTTGATACAGGAAACTTTGGCAAAGGGAAGCGCTGAGGAGCTTTCCCAGGTACGTGATTTGCTGGGAAGCTATACAACTACTTATTCGGCGGCGAATATTGCTCGCAGTAAGAATGTAGAGAATGGCTGTCGTCTGGTAAATGGTACAACACTTTATCCGGGCGAAGAGTTTTCAACCTTACAGACGATTACTCCGTTTACAGAAGCAAATGGATATTATGCTGCGGCATCCTATCTTAATGGTAAGGTGGTAGACAGCCTTGGCGGAGGCATTTGTCAGGTGTCTACAACATTATATAATGCAGTTCTTCTGGCAGAGTTAGAGACAACACTTAGAAGCAGTCATTCCATGATTGTTACTTATGTGGAGCCTTCCATGGATGCTGCGATAGCTGAGTCATCCGGTAAGGATTATAAGTTTAGAAATAATACGGATTACCCGATATATATAGAAGGTCATGCCAGCAAGGGCAAGATTGTTTTTAACATTTATGGTAAGGAAACAAGAGATTCCGGTCATAAGGTAAGATTTGAAAGTGAGGTTTTGGAAACAATATATCCTGACCATGAGGATATCATTGCGGACAGCTCACAGCCGGTTGGCTATATTAATATAGAGTCAGCGCACATTGGATATAAGGCAAGATTGTGGAAGATTGTAGAGGAGAATGGTGTTGAGGTAAGCAGGGACATTATGAATCGAAGTACCTACAAGGTATCTCCACGTTCTGCAGTGGTAGGAACAGCCAGCTCGAACCCGGACCATACAAGCAGAATTAAGTCTGCAATTGCTTCGGGAAAGATTGATACAGTCAGAGCAGAGATTAATGCAATTAATGCAGAGATTGTTGCCGCCCAGCAGGCAGCGCAGCAATTAGCTGAACAGCAGGCTCTGTTACAGCAGCAGGCAGCGCAGCAACAGGCTGCACCGGTGCAATAGATAAAGAATAATTGGGAGCATAGTGATGAATACAGGTAAAGTATCAGAAAGTATTTATAAGCGTTCTGTATATAAAACAATTCATACAACAGGATATCAGGGAAACGATACAATGGATGGCGCGGGCTTAGGGGCAGACTGCGCCATTTTGGCATTTGATGATGTAGCTTTTGCAACGGCACAGGCCATGGCAACCGGTAAGGATGTGACAGTGGGAGCCAGAGCGTTACAGCATGCAGTGAATCATCTGGCGGTGTTGGGCTGTACGCAGGCAAAGGCTACGATATCCGTATTGGTAGCAGAGGAGCTTAGGGAGATAAAGCTTCGTAATATGTTAGAGAAGCTTGTAGAGCATGCACAAGCTCTTGGTATCGGGATAGCCAACACAGAGGTACATGTGTTGCCGGGACTGGAGAAGATGGTAGTAAACTGTACAGTGTCAGAGGCGCTTAAGGATTCCCGGAAGCCATATGAAGTAAAAGCAAAGCCGGGACAGGATTTGATTATGACAAAGTGGATAGGGCTTGAGGGAACGGTAGCGTTGGTCGGCGAGAAGCTGACACAGCTGCAGACCAGGTATCCATTACAGTTGTTAGAGCAGGCCGCTGATTTTGAGAAGTATTTATCGGTTATTCCAGAGGCCGCCACCGCGATAAAGTCCGGCGCTACAGCAATGCATGTAGTTCGTGAGGGCGGTGTATTTGGTGCTCTTTGGGAGCTTGCACAGCGTAGTGGCGTTGGACTGGTCGTAGACTTGAAGAGGATTCCGGTGAAGCAGGAAACAATAGAAGTATGCGAGTTCTTTGATATTAACCCGTATGAGCTCTTGTCGGGAGGAAGTCTTTTGATTGCCGCAGATAACGGTATGGATGTAGTGGCGGCATTAGAGCAGCAGGGTATTGCGGCAGCCATTATTGGTAAGATGAATGATAGCAATGACAGGGTAGTAATAAATGGTGAAGAAAAGAGATTCTTAGAGCCTGCAAAGAATGATGAATTCTATAGTGAAAAAATCAAATAGAACAGTTATGATAATATTAAAAAGGGAAAGGGAGTTTGACAATGAGAGAAAAGATTTTATCCATAATTGAAAAGAATTGCCGAATTGAAGTAAAAGAGCTGGCCGCCATGCTTGGCGTAACAGAGGTTGATATTATGAATGAGATGGAGCAGATGGAAAAGGAAGGGGTTATCTGCGGCTATCACACATTAATTGATTGGGAAAAGACAAGTGTAGATAAGGTAAATGCATTGATTGAGGTACGTGTAACTCCGCAGAGAGGACGCGGCTTTGACAGCATTGCAGAGAGAATATACAACTATCCTGAGGTACATGCAGTGTATTTGATTTCAGGAGGCTATGATTTGCTTATCAGCTTAGAAGGAAAGTCTTTAAAGGAGATTTCCAACTTCGTATCAGATAAGCTTTCGGCATTGGATTCCGTATTGAGTACAGCGACACACTTTATCCTTAAGAAATATAAGGACCACGGAACAGTGCTGGGAAAACAGGAAATTGATGAAAGAATGCAGGTGACACCATGAGAAATCCATTATCAGATACAATTGTTAATATTAAGCCTTCGGGCATTAGAAAGTTTTTCGATATCGTTAGCGAGATGAATGATCCGGACGTAGTATCCCTCGGAGTGGGTGAGCCGGATTTTGAAACTCCTTGGCATATCAGAGATGAGGGTATTTACTCTCTTGAGAAGGGAAAGACCTTCTATACAGCAAACTCCGGTCTTAAGGAGTTAAGAGTAGAGGTATGTAATTATTTAAAGAGAAGATATCAGCTGACATATGATTATACAGAAACCTTAATCACGGTCGGCGGCTCTGAGGCGATTGATATTGCATTAAGAGCTATGATTAATCCGGGAGTTGGCGAAGAAGTACTGATTCCGCAGCCAAGCTATGTTTCTTATGAACCGTGTGCAATTTTGGCAGGTGCTAACCCTGTGATTATTGAGTTAAAGCATGAGAATCAGTTTAGATTAACAGCACAGGAGTTAGAGGCTGCGATTACGGATAAGACTAAGATTTTGATTCTTCCATTCCCGAATAATCCAACAGGTGCGATTATGGAGAAGGAAGACTTAGAGGCGATTGCAAAGGTAATCGAGAAACATGATTTGTTCGTGATTTCAGATGAGATTTATTCTGAGCTTTGCTATACAGATAATCACGTATCTATTTGCAATATTCCGGGTATGCAGGAGAGAACAGTATTAATTAACGGTTTCTCTAAGTCCTATGCCATGACAGGCTGGAGACTTGGTTATGCCTGTGGACCGAAGGAAATTATTACACAGATGACAAAGATTCATCAGTTCTGCATTATGTGTGCACCGACTACTTCGCAGTATGCGGCAGTAGATGCTTTGAAGAATGGTGATGAGGATGTAGCTCATATGAGAGAGTCTTATGACCAGAGAAGAAGATATCTTGTGCATGCGTTTAAGGAAATGGGACTTGAGTGCTTTGAGCCGTTTGGTGCATTTTACATATTCCCATGTATCAAAGAGTTTGGTATGACAAGTGATGAGTTTGCCAATCGTTTCCTGCAGGAGGAGAAGGTGGCAGTAGTACCGGGAACCGCTTTTGGTGACTGTGGTGAAGGTTTCCTTAGAATTTCGTATGCATATTCTATTGAGAAGCTTAAGATTGCGATGGGAAGACTTGAGCGCTTTGTAACAAAGCTTCGTGAAGAGCAAGGTAAATAGGAGCAAATATGAATATAGTATTATTTCAGCCGGAGATTCCGGCAAATACAGGTAATATAGGAAGAACCTGTGTGGCAACAGGTACAACCCTGCACCTGATTGAGCCGTTAGGGTTCCGATTAACAGGTAAGGAGTTAAAGCGCGCCGGTATGGATTATTGGGAGCATCTGGATGTCAGACGCTATATGAACTTTGAGGAGTTCTTGGAGAAGAATCCTAATGCAAAGATATGGATGGGAACTACCAAGGCGAAGCAGGTGTATTCTGATGCTAAGTTTGGACCTGATGATTATCTGATGTTTGGTAAGGAGAGTGCAGGTATACCGGAGGAGATACTGGTTGATTATGAGGAAACCTGTATCCGTATACCGATGCTTGACCAGATTAGAAGTCTGAATTTGTCCAACTCTGTAAGTATCGTATTATACGAGGCATTACGTCAGAATGGATTTGCGAATATGCAGACCCAGGGTGAGCTTCATAGACTGCAGTGGAAGGAATAAGTGACAAATTGTTTGAAAAGTGCCATTTATTGAAGTAAAACTGCCAAATTTGAAAATGATAGAAAAAAAGAAGAAGGGATATCCTTGGAAATGCCAAGGATGTCCTTTTTTTACATAATTTCTTACAGAAAATGCAATAGAGGACTTGACGAAACTATGCAAAATACATAGAATGAAAAACATAGAGGTTACGATTATGGTGAACTTCTAAGAGATAATTTGGAATTTTTGGAAAACAAAAAATGCCAAATATAGCAATTGTATCAACATGTGTGAAAATGTGATTGAAAGAAATGAAAGTGGAGGATGAAGACATGATTAACATTCCAAAGGTTAAAGTGGGTATTGTAGCAGTAAGTAGAGACTGTTTCCCGGAATCATTATCAGTAAACAGAAGAAAGGCTTTAGTTGAGGCATATAAAGCAAAGTATGATGCAGCAGACATTTATGAGTGTCCTGTATGTATCGTAGAGAGTGAAATACATATGGTTCAGGCATTAGAGGATATTAAGAAGGCAGGCTGTAACGCACTTTGCGTATATCTTGGTAACTTTGGTCCTGAGATTTCAGAGACATTACTTGCTAAGCACTTTGACGGACCTAAGATGTTCGTTGCCGCAAGCGAAGAGAACACAGAGACACTTGCAAGTAGCCGTGGTGACGCATATTGCGGTATGTTAAATGCAAGCTATAACTTAAAGCTTCGTAACATCAGAGCATATATCCCTGAGTATCCTGTGGGAACAGCCCAGGAGTGCGCTGATATGATTCACGAGTTTTTACCAATTGCTCGTGCAATCGATGGCTTAAACAACTTAAAGATTATCAGCTTTGGACCACGTCCATTGAACTTCCTTGCATGTAATGCACCAATCAAGCCTCTTTACAATTTAGGTGTAGAGATTGAGGAGAACTCAGAGCTTGACTTATTCGAGGCATTTAATAAGCATGCAAATGACCCAAGAATTCCGGATGTTGTTAAGGATATGGAGGAAGAGCTTGGTGCAGGTAACAAGAAGCCTGAGATTTTAGCTAAGCTTGCTCAGTATGAGTTAACACTTCTTGACTGGGTTGAGGAGCATAGAGGCTACAGAAAGTATGTTGCAATCGCCGGTAAGTGCTGGCCTGCATTCCAGACACAGTTTGGTTTCGTTCCTTGCTATGTTAACAGCCGTTTAACAGGTCGCGGTATCCCTGTATCATGTGAGGTTGATATCTACGGAGCATTAAGCGAGTTCATCGGTACAGTAGTAAGTGAGGATGCTACAACATTACTTGATATTAACAATACAGTACCTTCAGATATCTACAATGCAGATATCAAGGATAAGTTCAACTATACATTGAACGATACATTCATGGGCTTCCACTGCGGAAACACATTCTCTAAGAAGTTATCATTCTGTGAGATGAAGTATCAGTTAATCATGGCTAGAAGCCTTCCGGAAGAGGTTACACAGGGTACTCTTGAGGGAGATATCATTCCTGGTGATATTACATTCTTCAGATTACAGAGTACAGCTGATTGCCAGATTCGTGCATACATCGCACAGGGTGAGGTTCTTCCTGTAGCGACACGTTCCTTCGGTGCTATCGGTATCTTCGCTATTCCAGAGATGGGCAGATTCTATCGTCATGTATTGATTGAGAAGAACTATCCACATCATGGAGCTGTTGCGTTTGGCCACTACGGAAAGGCTCTGTATGAGGTATTCAAGTATATTGGCGTTCCTGTAGAGGATATCAACTTCAATCAGCCTAAGGGTATGATGTATCCAACAGAGAATCCATTCGCATAAGAATAGATAACGGACGCCGCTTGCGTGTCGAATAATAAGTGAAATCATATGATTGTTTTTTGCTAGGTTGGAAGAAGTTAAGATTTTCTAAGCACATCTGCAAAGGTGCAAAAAACGTTCGGGTCGGTGCAAATTCACATCCATGTTCAATTGCACCTTGCGCGTACATCCGTGTACGCGCAACCCTATTGTGCTGAAGATGTGCTAAGTAAATCTAAAACTTCTCCCAAAATCGCAATGCAACAATCATATGCATTTCACTTTTTTTTATTCGACATCGCTATCGGCTGTGTGTTGGCTACGCATAAAGGACTGGGTGAACAAGAAACCCCAAAAGGAGGATAATAATATGTATTATATAGGAGTAGATTTAGGAACATCGGCAGTAAAGCTTTTGCTGATGGAGGGCAATGGAAAGATTGCTAATGTGGTGTCTAAGGAGTATCCGCTTTACTTTCCTAATCCGGGCTGGAGTGAGCAGAAGCCGGAGGATTGGTGGAAGGCAGTTATGGAAGGCTTAAAGGATCTGACAGAGGGCTTTGATAAGTCACAGGTAGCAGGAATCAGCTTTGGTGGACAGATGCACGGACTGGTCATCCTTGATAAGGATGATAATGTCATCAGACCGGCACTCCTTTGGAATGACGGAAGAACTTATGAAGAGACAGATTATCTTAACAATGTAATTGGTAAGGATAAGCTCTCTGAGTATACAGCGAATATTGCATTCACAGGCTTTACCGCACCAAAGATTCTCTGGATAAAGAATAAAGAGCCTGAGAACTTTGCTAAGATTGCAAAGATTATGCTTCCAAAGGATTATATCGCTTATAAGCTTTCAGGAAGCTTCTGTACAGATGTATCTGATGCGTCAGGTATGCTGACCTTTGATGTTAAGAATAAATGTTGGTCAAAGGAGATGCTTGAAATCTGCGGTATCAGAGAAGACCAGATGGCAAAGATTTATGAGAGCTATGAGGTAGTTGGCACATTGAAGCCTGAGGTGGCAGAAGAGCTTGGATTATCAGAGAATGTAAAGATCGCAGCAGGAGCAGGAGACAATGCGGCAGCAGCAGTTGGAACAGGCACAGTAGGTGATGGAAAGTGTAATATTTCCCTCGGAACAAGCGGAACCATCTTTATTTCAAGCAAGGAGTTTGGCGTAGATAAGAACAATGCGCTTCATTCCTTTGCACATGCAGATGGCAAGTATCATCTCATGGGCTGTATGTTAAGTGCAGCATCATGTAATAAATGGTGGATGGAAGAGATTCAGCAGAGCAAGGAGTTTACGGCAGAGCAGGCAGCTATCACAGAGGATAAGTTAGGAGAGAATCATGTATACTTCCTTCCTTATCTTATGGGTGAGCGTTCACCACATAATGATTCCAATGCAAGAGGAACCTTTATTGGTATGACAATGGATACTTCCCGTGCTGATATGTATCAGGCAGTATTAGAGGGTGTAGCTTTTGCAATCAGAGATTCCTTAGAGGTAGCTAAGAGCCTTAATATTCCAATTACACGCTCTAAGATATGTGGTGGTGGTGCAAAGAGCCCGTTATGGAAGAAGATATTTGCCAATGTATTAAATATCAGCTTAGATATCATTGAAAGTGAGGAAGGTCCCGGATACGGCGGAGCAATGCTTGCGGCAGTAGCATGCGGCGAATATGCGTCTGTAGAAGAGGCTGCAGAGAAGCTTGTTAAGGTAGTAGATACTGTAGAGCCAGACCCTGTAATTGCAGCGAAGTACGAGGAGCGTTACCGCAAGTTTGTACAGATTTATCCAGCTGTGAAGGAGATATTCCCGAAGATTCAGTAGAAGAATTTAAGAATAGTTATTGGAAGGGCTTATGATAACGTGAGTTAACATGAGCTCTTTCGTTTGCGGTAAGTATATTTCATTTTGTGAGTTTAGGCTAGGAGAATTGTGTATGAAACAATTTTTAGAAATATATTGTATAACGGTTTTTGTTTCAGGCTTGTGCATAGCATTTCCGTGGTGGTTATCAAGTGTTGGAGATACTTCTGCGATGGACATATTGGAGTGGCAAGGCATCTTATCTGGTATTGTAGCCATTACCTTTACCTGCTCTATGTGTTACGAAGAGTAAAGGCATGGAAAACAAGTGTATTGATAGTGTTATTTAATCCAATAATTTACTATATAATAATATTGGCATATATTGGAATAAGTATGACATCAGAAACATGGCATGATTTTAGATTAGTGCCATAATAAATCTATGGTAGTGAAGAATGTGAATTCAGCCCCTGCAATCGCAACTAAGTACTAGAAGCATTACTGCAAGTTTGTACAGAGTTATCTAGCTGAGAAGAATATTTTATGAAGATTCGGTAGTAAAAGGATTTGTGACAAAGAAGGTTCTTTTCTTAAAATTAGTCTTTGCTAACAAGACAGTTTCGGCTGTCTAGTAATTTTTATTCAATACAGATAAGTTGTCCTAAGGGAGTTTACATATGAGAGAAAGTCTTTAGGTTTGCTTTTGGGATTATTGTGATGACTCGTGCATTTTGGCGTTGTTACCGCTTTCACAAAATGTAACATCCTCAGCCTTTTTAGAACGGGATTTTTAATTCGTAGTTTTAGGAGTTTATTTGCTAATTCTCTGACATGTAATACTCAATATATCTGTAGTAGTATTCGTTTTTGGTTTTCTTATACACTGTTCTTTTTGTTCCTTTCTTGTGAGGGCTCAAGTATTAGGTTTAGTTATTCAAAAGAATAATTATTCTATTTCCTAGAATGTTTTGTTCTAGTGTCTCCAAACGACTTATAATTATTTGCTTTAATGTTGGATTTTACAAGAAAATGTATTTCTTAGTCCCCAAAAACTATTCACTTGTCTCGCTTAGGTAATCCACAACAATATATTTTAAAATTTGTTGCCGTAAAAATAATCTCTCGATAGTTATAAAACTGTCTAACTTTTGATGGGGCGAGATTATTGGATGGCAACAATTCTCTTATGTACTAAATTCAGTCTAGTTAGCGCTCGTGAGTACTTATTCAAATAAAAGAGTGTTAAGCACAACAAAGAAAAAAAGTATTGAACATTGATAATAATTGTGCTATAGTGGTTTGCATAAAAGGGGACAATAATATTAGCAACATTTTGAAACGTCGTACTGTAAAGTAGAGCAAATTTTGTAAAGCTTTTATTTTTGTCTGTTATTTGTGTGACAAAGTGCAATGAAACGTTTCATTGCATTTTTTTGTATAGGTGCGCCTAGCGGCGCACGTTTCCAACAGGTGCAAGTCCTGAATCCGCCCGGTAGTGGGAAGGATATAGCCGAACGCAAGGGTGTCCATCGTAAGGTGGAATCTGAAGGAAACGGGATATGGGGAACATACTAACCCATGGGCAAATCTCTGGTCTGACGAACAGAAACCACATATGAGGTTACGTATGAGGGTAAGGCTGCTTATCAAGTCGAAGCCCAATAACTACACGGAATCATGCGTGATAAATGTGGCAGATGGATGGAGAGAAGGAAACGTGTGGTACCTAGGGAGGTCTGTGTGAAATGCTCTGAAAGGAGTAAACGCAATCGCAAGGTTGCGCTGAACATGCAGAAGTCAGCAGAGGTCATAGTAGTCAAACGGAACAAGTTTCGTTGTATGAAGGACCGAATCAGTAGGAGTCTTAAGTATGACCGAGAAAGGAGGAATGACCGCTTATGACAGAAAACATGAATAATGGCTGTGCGCAAAGAGATAGTGCGGAACACGAAGGGTATACGAAAGCGTCAAGGTCATTCAATCGGATATGGAAAGAAAGAGACAGTGCACAGCCGAGACTTTTGGAAGCGATACTGTATAAAGACAACTTTAACAGAGCGTATAAAAGAGTTAAGGCAAACAAGGGAGCGGCGGGAATCGACGGAATGACCGTAGAAGAAGCACTCCCGTACCTAAAGGAACATCAACAGGAGTTGACAGACCGAATCTATAGAGGAAAGTATACTCCGTCTCCAGTAAGGAGAGTTGAGATTCCAAAACCAGAAGGTGGTGTGCGGAAGCTTGGCATACCAACAGTGATAGACCGAACCATTCAGCAGGCAATAGCACAGCAGCTTATGCCAATCTATGAACCATTGTTTATAGAAACCAGCTACGGCTATCGTCCAAATAAAAGTGCAAAAGATGCGATTCTGAAAGTGAAGGAGTATGCGGAACAGGGATATACTTTTGCGGTAACCTTGGATTTATCGAAGTACTTCGATACTCTGAACCATGAGAAGCTGATAAATCTCTTGCGTAAGGAAGTGAAGGACGAGAGGGTAATACAACTGATTAAGCGGTATCTGAAAAGTGGTGTCATGGAAAACGGAGTGGTAATGGAAACAGAAGAAGGCTCCCCACAGGGAGGAAATCTCTCTCCGCTACTAGCCAATGTTTATCTGAACGAATTCGACCAAGAGTTTACAAAAAGAGGAGTTCCGTGTATCAGATATGCCGACGACATTGTTCTGCTCGCAAAGAGCAGACGAGCATCGGAGAGACTGCTCGAGAGCAGTACAAAGTATCTTGAGGAGACATTGAAACTTACAGTAAACCGAGAGAAGAGTCGAACAGTGAGTGTGTTTGCAATCCGAAATTTTAAGTTCCTTGGCTTCGCATTGGGAAGGAACGGAGGTGGCATCTATGTCCGTGTTCATCCGAAGTCATGGAAGAAGTTCAAGTCGAAGCTGAAAGAACTATCTTCCCGTAGGTCTGTACAGAGTATCAAACCGAGCCTTGAGAAAATCAAGGTGTATGCAAGAGGGTGGCTGAACTATTACGGAATAGCAAGTATGAAGAATAACATTGATGATGTAAATGGATGGCTCTATCGAAGAATCCGCATGTGTATATGGAAGCAATGGAAGAAACCAAGAACCAGAATGAAGAATCTCATTAAACTTGGTATAGCTGAACATTATGCGGCAACGATTGCCTACAGTCGGAGAAAGTATTGGTTCATTAGCAATAATAAAGCTGTGACTTGGGCACTAAACAAAGAAAGACTGATAAACAGCGGCTTTTATGATTTAGCCACTGCCTATCAGTCAGTGCACGTCAACTATTGAAACCGCCGTGTACCGAACGGTACGCACGGTGGTGTGAGAGGACGGCGGTTAATCACCGCCTCCTACTCGATTGTATTGAAAATATCAGTTGGTTGACATAAAATGGATATTGAGAAATTGTATGTATATGCACTATATAGAGGATAAAACGGATGAAAAAAGAATGCAACAGAGCGATATTGTTTGCTAAAGTCAATGAGGAAAAAGAAAATTTAATATCTCTAATTCATATAGATGACTTTGAAGAATGTCACATAGTAGCATTATCGGATGAGCAAATCAGTATAATAGATGAGCATTTACTGGTTCGTTCACTAGAGGAGTTTCAAGAGAAATTTGATTTTAATTTTGAAAATATCGAATTTGAAGAAGATGAAGAAAGTGAATCAAACGAGAAAGTACAGGACTTTTATCATGCATTAGTATCGATGAACATGAAAGAAAAGAGTAACCGGACAAAATCCTGTATTTTAACAGAGGATATAGGGAAGAGTCAGGGAGAGGAATATAGGATTTGGTATTATGCAGGAGGCGAGACAAGCCTGAATGTAAAGAGTAAGAAGAAGCTGATGGATGCAACAAAGCAATATGAGATATGGTTAGGTGTAAAAGCCTTCTTTGAACAGGCAAAGGGACGCAGTACAGAATTGCTGATAGCTAATATTTCGTGCATAGAAAATAATGATGCAGGAGAGTGGCAGTCAGACCTTGCATATAAGAAATTAAAGCTTTATATGGATACGGTAAATGACAAGCTTGATTGTGTTAAGAAAATAGCGTATGCAATTTTCCCGGAAATCCCCATGGTATTAGAGAAAAGCTTCAAGATAAGAGAACGTTTTGATGGTAATAGGAGAAAAGGGAGCGGTGGAGAGATTTCATATGATATGCTGGCAAGGATGATACAGCTTATGGAAAGCAGAACTGTCATGTCTTGCTATCAGTTTGAAACAGGAGAGTTATCCTCTGCGAGAATATTGGCAAGCGAGGGAAGAGGAAGACAGGAGAGGGAAGCAGAATATCTCGAACAAAAGATTAACTGTACGGGGATGTCCTGTTGTTATCCTAATCTGACATGGATAGAGGATGATATATATATAGGCGCAGCATACGTGGTTGCGGGGATGCTTACGGCAGGATATGCAGAGGGAAGCGTAACGGATATACCAAGAGAATTGTATCCATATCAACCAAGTGTTGAGGAAGAGATAACAGCAAAGTTTTTTGGCTCAATGCTGGCATATGTAAAGCAGGCAGGAGAACCATATATGCGCTTACATTGTGCAAGAAGCGGGAAGTGGTGCAATGGAGAGTATGAAATAATAGCTAGGAGAGGACAAGATGTTTAAATATATAGAGCCTGTGTATAAGCAGAATATGATATTAACTGCGGATGTGTTGCAGGAACATACAGAGTACGCCCATGACATTATGAAGAATATATATATGAATTATTCAGATGGTATTATTGCGGGGGTAGAGATTACGGTTACAGATGCATGTATTAAGGTAGGACAGGGTGTAGTTAAGCATCAGAATGTCCTTTATTCTCTTGATGAGGCTGTAAGTATTCCGTATGAGCATACTGGGGAATTAACCTTTTTACGCTTACGTTTTGCAGACCCTGTAGAGCAGGACGGTGGGATATATTATGAGGCGGAATTGGTACTGACTCAGGAGCATACAGAGTTCCCTTATGAGATGGAGCTTGGCAGGTTTATAGCATCTCATGGAGCCAGCTTGTATAAAAATACTTCATCATTTACGAAGCTATCGCTTTCCTATGATAACTTTGATATCAGATATGTGAAGTATGCAGCAGTAGAGGAAGCAACGATCTCTCCCCTTATTACAACCTTGTTTGCAAGGGAAATGCTGGATAAGAATCCAACGGATGTGTATGATATAGCATTTTTAATGCAGTGTATGAATAAACAGCCGGTAGCAAGGGAGGTAATTAAGGCTTATATTCAGGGAAAAACACATAAAAAATATACTGAGATAACGAATGAACAGATATACAGAGAGTTAGAGCAGATATTAAAGCAGCCGGTTACGCAGGGACGCTTTCAGACAAGAGATAATGCGATGCGAAGAGTAATTGTTGATTAATAAAGGATGAAATATGACAGAAGAGTATTTGAGAGAGAAGTTAAAGGCAATAGAGGAGTTGTCGGTTAGGAAGGAAGTAAGGGAAATCTATCAGTCTGTGTTTGGGGAACTTGCCAGATATCAGGAAGAACAGCTTAGAAGGTTGGAAGAACAGATACAAAAAAGTATACAGCCGATAGATGTAGATTATGGAGTGGATATGTTCTTAGTAACCCATGAGGACAGTAGAAGGTGGGAGGACGTATGCAGTTGTGTTGATGATACACATAGATATCCGTGGATATGGGAGCAAAAGCTGATTCAAAGGGTATATCTGGAGGCTACAAATGAACAGTTGATGCGCCTTCGTCGTGAGCAAAGGGAATTTCTTGCATATGTAAGGACAAATTACGAGACATATACCTGTAAAGTTGCATTGCAGGAAGGACGGTCAGGAGTAGATTATATCAATAAAATAAATGAGCTCATGGAAAGTAATATGGTTGATTTGCCAAGAATTTCAAGCTGTTATGCAGAGCGATTCATGGATGTCATATATACTGAGCAAAAAGACCGATTAAGAGATGACGAATGGATAGAAGATATTGAAATTGACTGGGAGGAGCTGACACCATATATCAGGGATGATGTTGTCATGCTATGCAATGTAAGACCCAGTCATTTAAAAGAAACGGTATTTCCTGTACCGGAGAGGAATGAACTGCGCTTCAAACATGAACTGATACTTAGAAATAAAAAATCTGCTTATATAGTGGATGTAACAAAACTAAAAGATTATGAGATTACAAGGGAGGAAGATTTACTAAGTATAAAGACGACTCAAAAGCAGTATCGAAGCTGGGAAGTATATGAAATAGTACCTCCATATGAGTGGAAAATGGCAGGGGATGCAGATACTGTACTGTCTAACCGAATCAATGTAAGTATTGCGGAGAGTATACAGACACATAGAAAGAATACCAAGGCAGAAAGATACAGAAGAATTTGTTCGCATGAAGCAGCATCAAGATTTATGCATATTGAAGTACAGGAGAAGGAGATTATCTTTTATGCAAAGCAGAGTACCTATATTGAGGAAGCATGTGCGGAAATGATTTTGAATGACCTGAAGGAACAATATTGCGGTATAGAAATGAAGGGAAAAGTTATAAAGGAATAAAGAGGACAGATATGAGGAATGAGTTGTGGAAGGTAGCTACGGGACTTGCATTAAGTGAAGAAGAGTTTGGGAAGCTTGAGTTTGTTCCGGCTATATCAGGTTCTCCTTACGATGAGGCCGTGAAGGAAGATGAACACAGATTTGCAGTAAATCCGTATATCCGGTATGGCGGAGTATTAGAAGCACTGCTAAGGGACGAAGGATTTATGAGAAGCAGTGAAGGTCAGATATTGTTTCAGGAAGCAGTAAGTAGGTTATTGG
Source organism: Lachnospiraceae bacterium (assembly GCA_045579665.1). Lineage (GTDB taxonomy): Bacteria > Bacillota > Clostridia > Lachnospirales > Lachnospiraceae > COE1. Next base: position 13,549 of record JAZNMO010000018.1, on the reverse strand, counting down.
ATATAGACAGGGTGCAGGGAATAGATAAGAATTTTTTTCTAAAGAAATGGATGGAAGAAGAAATCCTTAGTAAACATTTTGGAGAAGCGAGCTATCAATTTTATCAAATGCTGACTGTGCAGGAGCAAAAGAGGACGGTTGAAAATTTGGTATATTTTTATCAGCAAAGACAAACGGTGACCGCCTTTGTAAGGGAAGTGACAGCATTATATCCAAAGAGTCTGGTATTTCAGAAAAAGGATGATACAGGGCATATTTATATTTATATGGGAATGCCAAAGAGCAGAGAGCGTGTATGGCAATTAGAACGATGTAAGGAGTTGTTTTTGCCGATGGAGATGCAGCTGCATATTGCGTGGGAAGAAGCATTTTTATTGACGGATTTACAGGAGATGGAAGAGATTGGCAAATGTATTGTATAGCAAAATAGAGAGCGGAGAAGAGTATGATAGGAATTTATAATCATGTATGGATGTCGCCATACAATATTGAGCATATAACGGAGTTTGAAATTCAAAAGAGGATGGGAAAACATGATAGGGCATATATAAAGGGTGTTATTTCCGAAACATCGCTTGCATTAATTCAGAATATGATAGACGGAAAAACGATAGTATCCGTATGCTTTGAACAAGAGCAGCAGACACAGCTGTTGTTTGCAGGATATATCAGTAAGGTTGATGTAACAGAGGTAGGGATAGATGTTCAAATAAGAGTGGAGCTGGAGGGGCTTACACAGGCATTGGACAGAGCGGAGGTATTTCTGGATTACCAGGATATATCAAAGACGAATGTCAGTGTCATAGAAGAAGTGATGAAGTCATATCCGGATATATCCTATGAAATATCCTGCAAACAGGAAACGATAGACAGTCTCCTATTACAATACGAGGAGACCGATTATGAATTTGCGACAAGACTTCTGTCGCAGGTGGAAGCACCGATTTATACGGTGATGCAGGGTGATAAGGGTAAGCTTAGCTTTGGACTAAGGGTTAGAGATAGTCAGTGTGTGTTAGATGAGGCTGAGTTTGAGGTATTTTATGCGGATGGATTGCAGTATCGTCTGGTGCATGATGAGTTTTGGGATATTGGTATGCAGGTAACAATGGAAGGTCAGGCATTGGTGGTTAAGTCGGCAAAATATAGTTATCTGAATGGAGAATCCATAAATACATATCAGCTTGGAACAATAGATTCCTGTCATACAAAGATAATTAGAAATGATAAGGTGACGGGGATTTCGTTGGATGGTATCATCGTTGAATGTAAAAGAGACAAGGTTAAGATTGAATTGAATAAGACATTACCTTGTGAGGATGAGAAGCGTAAATGGTTTGCATATTCTTCTCCGGCTGCATCATCAGATGGCAGCGGATGGTACTGTATGCCCAAGAAGGGAGAGGAGATACGTCTTTACTGTCCGACCAATGATGAAAGAGAGGCATATGTAATCTCTGCAATCAGAGAGGGACAGACGGCACAGCAGACACATCAGCCAGTGGATAAGGTATGGTCAAATACTGCCGGGCAGGAGATTGATTTTACAGAAAATGGAATCAGCCTAAACAGCAATAGTGGTGCAGTTTCCATGGATATCAAGCAGGATGGAACCATAGAGATTATTGCTAATAAGAATCTTGAGATTTATGCAGAGCAGGATATTATGCTGAAAGCAAATAAGGGAATGAGCATCATCTCCACAAAGGGAGTTACTTTGTCAAACGATACAGGAAGCCTGCTTGCGATAGATAATGATATTACAGAAGAGGCGAACAGAATCAGGAATAACTGTTAATGGTGGAAGGAATGAGATAAGTATGGGTCAGGATAAAAGAGAGATAGAAGAGTATTTATTGAAGCAGCAGCATGAGGCAGAGCTTGTAAAGGAAAGCCTGCGAAAAGCTGATGAGCAGGAGAAAATGAATAAGGAACAGCCGCTTTTAACATTGGAAGAAGTAACAGAACAGATGGGAAACGGCATGATAGAGTTCCCGAATCAGCCTATGAGAATCCGTTTGGGAAAATATTTTGAAGACAGGGTAGCGATACCCATTCCTATAGATTATTTAAAGGAGCATTCCAATGAGGATGGAGTGATTACATTACTCAATGACGTGTTTGGTATCAGCTTAACCTTACAATATACGAAGACATATGATCCTAATATCACCTTAGAGAGCGTAAAGAAGGGCTTGTTAGGGCAGATGAAAGGAGCAGGTATTTATATAGAGCTTTTGGAGGATGGAGTCGTAGAGGATGAGCTTGCACCAACCTATTTCATAACCTATCGTATGCCGACGGCAAGAGGCGTTTTGTATCAGATGGTTTTTTATTCCATTAACAAAAGAGATTGTGGGATGGTAATAGGTAACTACAACTGCTTTTATAAGGATTTACCGATTTGGGAGAACGTAATAAAGGCAACGATTTCATATTTTACATTTCAGTAACAGATAGGATTGAGAGAGCATGGAAATAGGAAAGATTACAATAGAAGGAATAGAGGTTGTAGCAATTGAAGAATTAAGGCTTGATGCCGGAATTAATTGTCATGCTGCTTTACAGCTGGTGTGTTTGATTGAACGTAATCGGATAAAGGATTATGTACTTCTTCCTAAGAGAGAAGCGCAGCTTACAGTTTATGCCGGGGATAAGGTTATATTTTGCGGAAGGGCGGTAGATGCTGTCTGCAAGACGAAAAAGGGGAGTACATATTTGTATCTTACCCTGTGGGATGAAAGCTATTTATTGGATAGGGATAGAAGGTCAAAATCTTACCAGGATATCACTATGACCTATGAGGAGCTTGCACAGAACAAGGCTGTAACCGTGTATGCAGGAGAGAATCCCGTATTGGGAAGTGTTGCGATTCAGTATCAGGAGACAGATTGGGATTTTCTGATTCGCATGGCATCTCAGATTGGTGCAGGCATTTACGCAGATATGCGCCAGCCGCAATGCGTGCTGTATTGGGGAATACCGGAAGGAAATGTGGATAGTAGTGTACAGATTACAGAGTACACTGTGGAAAAAGATATTAAATTGTTCAAAGAATGTGTGGAAAACGCAAAGAAGAAGCCGGAGGAGGCAGGTTGGTTAGCTTATGAGTTTGAATGTAATGAGATTTTATCAATAGGAGATGCAGTCATACTGAATGGGCGAAGGGTGTACATTGTAGAGATGCACTGTGAAATGAAGCAGGCAGATTTCCGAGGAAGCTATAAAGCGAAAGCAAAGGAAGGTATTTGCTTTATGCCTAAGTATCGGTTTGATATGCCCGGGACAGCCTTGGAAGGAACTGTAATCGATGTTGCAAAGGATAAGGTAAAGGTGCAGCTACTAATAGATGAGACTCAGGAAAAGGATAGTGCATATTGGTTTCCGTTTTCTGCAATGGAAGCATCTGCTGACGGAAGCGGATGGTACTATATGCCTGAAATCGGGGACTGTGTGAAGGTATGCATTCCGGCATGGGACGAAAAGGATGCTTTTGCAGTAAGTGCAGTAAGCTCTTATGAGGGGAAAGCAGGAACAGCAGATATGATGGCGGATACTAATACCATGTATATGCGTAATCCAAGCGGAAAGCAGATGCAGATGACACCGGAGCAGATAAGGGCAGATGGTGGAAATGGCAAGGCATTTTTTGAAATGGACGCACAAGGCAATATGATATTTAGGGCAAATCAGTCAGTGTCCATGCAGGCGATGGAGACGATAGAGATAGAGGCAAGAGATATGGTAGAGGTTAAGGCAGCTAAGGTTCTGAATGTGAAAACTGCTATGACGGGAGAAATACTTATGAATGATTCCGGGGAATTGCAGCATTTGGGCGGTCATGTCAATATCAATAGAGAGGAATAGGCAATGGATAGAAGGCTTGCGTTAGAGAGAATCGAAGAGATCTTCACATTACATAAGGATAGAGTAGAGCGCAAATACAGGCAGATATTGGAACAGCATCAGGAGCAGCTTGTAAAGGATTTGCTGGCAGCAGTTTTGACGCTGAAAAAGTATTATCCTATCAGGATTTTACAGTTTCAGATTATGAGAACAGATTTGTATCAGAAGAAATATCGGATAGAGGTCTGTGGATATAACAAAAAGTGGTATCTGGATGAAGAAAGAACCACAGCATATGTAGACATTGAGTTCCTGTTTGAGCCCTTTAAGGAGCTGGCAGCAGTATTGGAGGAGGATTTGCTAAAATACATGGGAGCAGTGTCGCAATATGATATTGATAACATAGTAAATGAATTTTTTATCTCCTGCTATAATCGGTCTGCAACAGGTATCAGAAAGGATTTTCTCCTTTTTGATGAATGGCTGATACAGCATAAGAAGAGCTATAGGAAGCCATATCGGGTTATGTGGGGAGATTATCGGGGAAGAGCAGATGTTTTATTCTGTCAGGATAAGCCGGGAAAGACATCAGACGAACTATGCACAGCATGCGAAGAGGACAAGAAGGATGGACATCTGTTTTTTAGCTTTGTAGATAGTGATTTGAAGGATATCACACTGACAGAGGAGCGGTTTGCTTATTTAAATATGAAGAGAAGTAAGCTTAAGAAAGTTAACTTTGAGAAGTGCGAATTTGGAGAATGTCTCTTTATGGAAAGTATCATGGATTGGTGTTCTTATGCGGATAACTGCTTTTATGGATGCAATTTCAATAATGTCAAAGGATATCAGCTGGAATTTGCAGGTGCATCCATAAGGAATAGTGTGTTTACGGGAATGGAGCTTCGGAAAGGTAATTTCCAACGAGCAGAGCTTGTTGCAGTGGATTTTAAGGACTGTAGTTTAGAGGAATGCAGCTTTAGGGATGCGACGTTATCCATGGTGGATTTGCGCGCAGAGAAGCTGGAAGGAATCGATTTGACAGGTGCAAGACTTGAACAGGTGTATATATATGAAAAGGATATGGAAGTGTTGGGGCTGACAGATGAGCAGAAAAAACATGTCTATGTATTGACGGAGACATGAAAGGCGGTGGATTATGAAATATTATGAAATAAAGCAGGATAGTAAGCTTAGAAATCTGATAGAAATAGAAGGCTTTCAGGGATGCCCCAATCTGGTTCTCGATATTGAGATGGCAGAACAGTTCAACCGATGTACTACATTGTATGTAAAGGGGACAGAAGCGAGTCAGTATCCTGATTTGATACAGTCACCCGTTCTGATGGTGTCAGAGAAGATGTATCAGGTATTAAAGTATTATGATAGTAATGTCATCTATAAAATAGTTGTTCTGACAGATATGAAGAATAAGAGGCAGGAAATCTACAGATTAATGCTGCCGCCCAAAGAGGATGTACTGGATGATAAGACGACGTATGACCACAACAGGCTTCTGGATAGAATTGTAATTTCTCCTAAGACGGATGCAAAGAAAAAAATATTCTATGTTACAGAAGGGATTACGCATCATCTGGTGGTAACACAGGATGTACTGGAAAGTATGCTGGCAAGAGGTAGTATAGGGATTCGTTACAAAGAGCTAGGAGAATGAAGATGAAAAGAAGAGTAGCAACAATAGGACTGACAGTATCTATAATGTTTTGGTTGATAGGTTGCGGAGAAAGCTACCAAGAGAAGAATGAAAATATGTTAGCACACATGAAGGAAAAGTACGGAGTAGAATTCGAGATACAGCACTATATTCCAAGAAATGTGGACTGTAGCTATGATGTGTGGTACTGCAATGCAGTAGAAGATGACCCAGAGCTGGATAAGATAGAGGTACATAGATATTATGGGGATATGGCGAAGGATGGGGAGTATGCGGATGAGTATTATGTAAAAATGACTCGGAACGAGGTTGAGAATCGTGCTGTAGAGGCATTTGCAGAAATAGCAGGTGAAGTCAAGGCATATGTAAGCTATTTGGAATTCGCGGATGAAGAATATACAGAGATTGAACAATTGGATGAATTTTTGCAAACAGATAAGGGGAAAATAGCATATGATATGATTTTATTTATTGTAGATAAAGAAAAAGAAGGCATTAAGAATCAATATGTGATTGATAATATGACGGCAGTGATTCCTAACGCGGGTGTAGGTGACCCCTGGTTGAGAATCTTTTTTGTGAAAAATGAAGAAAAATTTCATCAGATAGATAGAATGACTTATGGGGATATGATTCGTAAACAAGGAGAAGAAAGAATATATACATGTGATTATTCAGGTTCATTTGAAATCGGATTTGAAGAATAGTAGATAAGAGAGAAGCGAGAGGTGTGAAATGGCAGAAGAATTAACACAAGAGCAGTTATTACTGTTGGATAATTTGATGTATATAGAAGATATAACGTATTTGGAAAATTATTCATCCATAGGCGGTGTCTATAAGGCATGAAAGGATAAATGGGAAGATAATGGTGGAACGATAACTATACAAACAAGCAGACAGACGGAGTGATTCAATGAAAAGAAAAATAGCAGCAATCGGATTGACAATATTAATGATGTTAGGAGTGACAGGGTGTATGGAAAGTTATGAAGAGAAGAATGAAAATATGTTAGCACACATGAAGGAAAAGTACGGTGTAGAATTCGAGATACAGCACTATATTCCAAGAAATGTGGACTGTAGCTATGATGTGTGGTACTGCAATGCAGTAGGAGATGACCCAGAGCTGGATAAGATAGAGGTACATAGATATTATGGGGATATGGCGAAGGAGAGAGAGTATATAGACCAATATTATGTAAGAATGACGAGGGACGAGGTTGAGAGGAGAGCGACGGAGGCACTTACAGGGATTGCAGGAGAGATTAAGGTGTATTTAAGCAGTTTAGAGTTTGCTTCTGAAGTATATACGGATACAGACCAATTAGATGAGTTTTTACAGACAGACAGAGGTCAGTACGCTTATGGAATGATGATTTTTTTGCTTGATAAAGAGAAGCAAGGAGTAAAGAATCAGGAGATAATAGACCAAATGCAGCCACTTCTTTTGGAAGCAGGTATAGGAAAATCGAGAGTAAGAATCTTTTTTGTAAAATCAGAAGAATATATGAATCAGATAAGCAGAGCTACGTGGAAAGATATGATTTATTTTTCTGGTGAGGAGAAAATATATACGAGCGATTATTCAGGTAATATAGCAAAAGAACTGAAAGATTAATTGCGAATGAGAGAGGGAATGAAATGGCAGAAGAATTAACGCAAGAGCAGCTATTATTGTTGGATAACCTAATGTATGTAAAAAACATAACAGATGGAAAATATCCGACAGTAGAAGATTTTATAGAAGCATATACAGATGGTGAAATAGTACTAGACGCATCCAACCTATCCGGTGGTTTCGAAAAAGACGAAGAAACCATCCAAAACATGAAGGATGTATTTGATGCAATAGCAGAAGACCCACAACTGATGGCTTTAGGAATTGATGCATCCATAGACGGTGTAGTCAGAGCAACCTGTTTTACGCAGTATGATGCAACAGGAGATGTCGCCAATCATATAGTAGCTTTCCGTGGTACGGGCGGTGTCTATGAGGCATGGAAGGATAACTTCGAGGGTATGTATGAAACCGATACGGAAGCACAGATGATAGCACAGAAGTTTATTGAGGACTTGAAGTATACAGACATTACTGTCACAGGACACTCTAAAGGCGGCAATCTGGCCATGTATACTACCGTTACCTGTGGAGACCAGATACAAAGCTGCGTATCCTTTGATGGACAGGGCTTTGGAGATGGATTTCAGGAGAAGTATCACTATGAGATATCCGTAGCAAAGGACAAGATGGTATCCGTGAGTGCGTATAATGATTTCGTCAATATTCTCTTGGATCCCATTGCAGGAACGTATATATATGCTGCGAATAATGGAACAGGTGCGAATGCTCATAGCTCCTTTGCACTATGGGAAACGAATGAAGAAGCATTATCAGCAAATGGTGGAAGCTTTATAGGATTGGAAGTAGAGCAGTCAGGACTGATGGCGTTTGCACATGAAGCACAGGATGAATTGATAGGCTCTATGGAGCCTCATGATGGAGAATTGTTTGCAGATGCGGTAGGAGCCTTGGTGGCTTCTCTTATGAGTAAGGATACAGACTGGGGCAAGACGGTAAGTGATATCGCAGGAGATGCTCTGGAATATGTAGACCAGACGATTGACGGAGTGGTAGAGACTGCAAAGAGAACCTGGGGATTTTTAGAAGAGGATTTTGGAAGGTTATTTGAGAGTAAGGAAGAAAAGGAAGCAAGAGAGAGAGAAGAGGCAGCAATAAAGGCAGCCCAAGAGGCGGAACAAAAGGCACTTGAGGAAGCAATGCAGGCATATAGAGAGGAGCTGGATAAGACTTATATCCTGCATACAGCAATTGTTACATGTGATAAGGCATATAGTAATGAAGGCATTAATCCAAGCTATGTAGTGCTGTCAAAGAGTCATGGAGAAGCAATCCATGGTCAGCCGATGCTGACAGTAGAGGATTATAAGGCGGATGTCAATGTACTGAACTTTGGAATTTGTAGATGTCCACAGAATCCAAGTGTACAGGCAGCAGCCAGAAAGATTATCAAAGAAGTGCAGGAAGAAACAGATTCCTGGCTTGATAAGGTATTAGGAATTTTTGTAGACAAAAGTAAGACAGAGGTTAGTACCAGTGAGACAGAGAGTCTGGCTGCGTACTGTGCAGGTGTGTGCACGCCCATTTTCCACAAGCGTTGGATAGATGGCAAAGAGGATGTATTAATAGACGGAGAACCCGCTTTGATAGGCAAGTGCACACTATGCTGTGCATATGGTGGAACGATTACCATACAAACAAGCGGACAAATGGAGGAGTAAGATGCGGATTACATATGATACGCTTACAATAGAGCTTCCTTATGAGGTATTAGGTGTACTGGATATCAGACTACAGGGACGATTGAATGAACATGGAAAGGCAGAGATTATTTTTCTATGTAAGGAAGAAGAGGCGAAAAATATTGTCCTTCGAAGTATGGAAACAGATAGGATTGTCATATCGGAGAACAACAGATGTATCTTTACAGGGGTGTTATGCTTTGTAAAAGAGAAGAGATATAGAGGAATGACCTGCGTGTCAACCTTATGGAAAACGGGGACGGTTAATCTGGATATCACAAGGCGCAGGCTGGCAGCAGCAGGTGAGGACTTAAGCTATGCAAATGTATTGACAAGGATAACGAAGACCTATCAGACAGGATATATAGACGGTTTGAATTCCGATGCATTGCTCCCGGGCTTTTTATTACAGTATGATGAAACTGACTGGGAATTTATGAAACGCCTTGCAGCCATGCAGGGCGGTGTACTTGTGCCTGATTACACTAGCGAAAAAGGGAGATTCTTTTACGGCATTCAGAATACTGTGCCGGTGGCAATAGAGGATGAGAATGGTGTAAAGGAAACAAAGATAGATTATGCCGCTTACGACAGGAAGGAAGCAAAGGGTGAACAGGCATTTATACAGGACTGCTATCATTTTACAGTAACCAGTCATGAAAACTATGAGCTGGGACAGAGTGTAACCTATGGATATGTGGATGGTCTGATTGAGGCCTTTGATATCTATGGAGATGGCGGCATGCTGGTGAAGCAGTACGGCATAGTAACCAAGGGTGGTGTGCAGTGTGCGTCATGTATCAATCAGGCATATTCAGGTCTGCATCTTCCGGCCATTGTATCAGAGGTAAAGGATAATACAATCAAGGTTGATTTTGAAATAGACCAGATGACAGGCGGAAAAAAGAGATACTTTCCGTATGCGGTGGAAAGCAGTGCATGGTACTGTATGCCTGAAACAGGAAGCAAGGTGCATATCTATCTTCCGGAGAATGATGAAACCAAGGCATATGCCGTACATAGTATGAGAAATACGACAGAAGGGGCAAAGAATGCACAGGCAACCCAGAATCCGGGAGTAAAGAGCTTTACCCATCCAAGTGGAAGCTCCATGCAGATGGACGACAAACAGCTGTGTCTGACAGCAGATGCAACAGGACAGACACAGGTGACGCTTGGAAGTGATGGAGCACTTGGTTTAAAGGCAAAAAAGATTATCATCAGGGCAGCCGGAAAGGTAAGCATTGGTGCCGGTGAGGTTAATACGGAGAATGTTTCGCTTGCGTCAGGAGCAGACATCACACTGCTTTCAGAGCAGGGAGCGTTTGCCTATATTGAACAGCAGACCTTCCTGCAGGGGCAGACCATCCGGTATGCGGCAAAGCTGCATGATGAGATGACACTTCCTGCTGAGATTCTCAACAGGAATGAGGGAATTGCGGAGAAAATTGCGGATGTCAATCATGCAGCCAAGCAGGTACAGCTCCAGAAGGTACAGGAATCCAAGTCAAAGTTCGGTATGGGTGTATTTGCCATGGTGGCAGGTGCAGTGGCAATTGCAGCAGTAGCGGTATGTACCTGTGGAGTCGGTCTGGTTGCCGTTGGTGTTGTAGCCGGAGGTACGGCGATAGCCTGCGGTGCTTCCATGGCGGCAGAGGGTGTCAGTGATTACAAGAAAACCATGGAATCCGGAGATTATTCGCAATCCTTTAACTTTGTGAGAGATACTGTATTTGGGGGAAATCAGACACTCTACGATATCGTAACCTACGGCTCGGTACTGATATGCGGTATCGTCGTCGCCACGGCGACAGGCGGAGGAGGTCTGGGGGCGTTAAAGACAGCACTGGCACGTACCGGAACAGAGATGGGAATTGACACTGCCATGAACATGGCAATGGACTATATAGATGACGGAAGCATCAATAACGGCTGGGAATCCTACTTCAAAAACATGTGTACCACAGGCTCTACGGCAGGCTTATCCATGGGAGCCATGGATAAGTTCAAGCAGCTGGAGAAGGCGGGAAAATACTCCTGTGAGGAGATAGGTAAGATGCGTCTTGCGACGGATGTAGCCCTTGACACACTGGTATCCGTGGCAACCACGGGAGAAGCAGATTTGGGTCAGATATACCTGAGAAATTACATCAGTAACAAGCTGACTCTTGCAGACCCGGTGGATGGTGCGACAGGAAGCTTATACATCCCGGCAACGGATATGCGTGTGCCTGATTTTTATGAGGATTACTGCATTACCAGAAAGTATGAATCCATTAACCGCAGGACGGGTATGCTGGGCTATGGCTGGACCTGCAGTCTGGAATCCGTACTGAGTGACCGCTCAGGTTACTGCTTAATCCTGTGTACGGATGGTCATGTGGAGAGCTTCCACAGGCGTGAGGGAAGCTGGCACAATGATAAGGGCGACAGTGAGCGCATGCAGCTTACAGAGTATGCAGATGAGTGGAGACTTTTTGATGCAGAAGCGCGTATGCAGTATGTCTATGACAGAAGCGGAAAACTGCAGGAAATCGTGGAAAGACACGGGAAGAGTTCAAGGTACCTGTATGAGAATGGCGTGCTGTGCGGCATTACTACCTTTGCAGGAGCAAGGATAGAAGTAACCATACAGGACGGAAGGCTCAAAGAGCTGAAGGATGTGCTTGGAAGAACGGTAACCTATACCTATGAGGATGACCGTCTGGTATGCATCAATCAGAATGGAAGAGGATTAACCAGATATACCTATGACAGAAGAGGACATATCGTAGAGATTACCGACCAGAATAATAAGAAATATACCAAGAATACCTTTGATGCGCAGGGAAGGGTCATCAGACAGGATTATCCTGACGGAACAGGCTGTGAAATCACCTATGACAATAAAGAGAAAACAGTGTCATTTTACTATCCTGAGACCGGCGGAAGACAGACCACATACTATAGTGCGGATATGCTGGTTACCCGTGTGGAATATCAGGACGGTACCAGTGAGGAATACGGCTATGACCGGTGGCAGAATAAGGTCTATGAGAAGGACAGAAACGGCGGTGTTACGTTAAGAGAGTATAATGCCCGCGGAGAAAAGAGAAAGGAAATCCTTCCAAACGGGCTTGAAACAGTCTATGGGTATGACGAGCGGGGCAATCTGACAGAGGTCAGAGATACGGCTGGCAGTTGTACGCGATATACCTATGATGAGCAGAATAACCTCATAGAAAAGTCAACACTTTTGTCAACAGAACCACAGAAGTGGAGTGAAGAGAAATACGGCTATGACTATAAGGGGCGTATGCTGTGGCAGGAGGACGGCTGCGGTAACCGAAGAAGCTATGAGTATGACACGCCTGATGCATTTAAGCCAAGCCTTGAAATCAGTCCTGAGGGCTATGAGTTCTTCTATACCTATGATGCGGCAGGCAGAAGGGTAAAGACCGAGACAGCAAAGAACCGTGTGCAGTTCAGTTATAACAGCCTGCACTATCTGAATCATATGACAGATGGGGAAGGCAATGAGCTTCATGAGGAGCGTGATAACCTCGGAAGCCTCATCCGCCACTATACACACAGACAGTATAAGAGGAGAAGAGGCTATGCCTATGAGTATGACCACTTTGACCGTCTGATTAAGATAACAGACCCTCTTGGAAGAGTGAAGCGTCTGACAAGAAACGGTCAGGGAAGCATTGTATACGAGAGTCCGTTAGAAATACAGGCAAGGATACTGGAGAAGCGTAAGGAGAATGGTATCCGGTCATACCATGATGCGAATGACTATGTGACGAGGATAAACTGCCCTGATGGCGGAAGCTGGGAGAGAAGACATGATGCAAAGGGTAATCTCATCCATGAAAAGGCACCGGGAGAGCAGAGTCTTGGCAAGTCTTACACCTATGACAGTCAGGACAGACTGATATCCGTGGCATGGGAAGACGGTACGCTAGAGAAGCGTTACCGCTATGACATAAAAGGACAGCTTGTGGAAGAGGAGAATGCCCTTGGAGAAAGAACACTCCATGCCTATGACCTGAAAGGACGACGCACCGGTATCTGGAAGCAGATGGGAGAGGACAGCTATCAGGCGACAGTCTACAGATATGATGCCGCAGGTAATGTTGTTGAAGAGAGACGTGGAAGTAAGGCAGTAGGCGCACTGGAAGAGCCGCGTCAGTTCCTTGCCATAAAGAAGACCTATGACAGGGAGAACCGTCTGATAAAGGTGGAGGACGGAACGGGTGCACGTATCCTTTATACCTATGACATCATGAATAACCGTACAAGTGAAGAGAGCTTTACGGATGAAAATAAGAGCCGGAAGGTGCTCTACACTTATGACCGTGCAGGAAGACTGGTACGCAGGGAAGTGGTACTGACAGGCGGAGGCAAAGAGACAAAGGCGGTTACATCCTATACCTATGATGCAGACCATAACCTTTTATCCGTAACGCTTCCCGAGGGCGGAGTAGTGCGATACATCTATGATGAAGCCAACCGTCCTGTGTGCAGACTGGAGGAGGATAAGAAGCATGGCATCTGTAGAGGACAGGTATACCGTTATGGTGACAGCTGTCCATTATCCATGGAGGAGCTTTATCCGTCAGAGGATGTGGTAAAGAGACATAATGCTCTTCTGATGGGCTGTGAGAGTCTTAGCGACTATACAGGGGAAGGCTATGAACAGCAGCTGTGTAAGGAGAAGCC
>JAZNMO010000017.1:0-1831 GCA_045579665.1 Lachnospiraceae bacterium | reverse complement strand
TACCAAAGTGGTGAAACTATTACAGGCGGAGATATATTTAGTCTAGTGGTCAGTGGAGCCGGAGTGGTAGCATCGCCTCTAGCCGATGAAGATAACTGGGATGCATTTAAGAAATGGGCAAAATCTGGTTCCAAGTCCAAGAGTGTGAAAGCCGTAAATAAGCTGGATGATGTAGCGAAAGAACACAAAGGTGTAATGGAGCTTAACTTGCAGTACTTTGCGGGGAAGGGTGGTAGTTCTTCAAAGACATATCAAACATATACTAAAACAAATCCGGTGACTGGTGAGGTATATTCTGGTAGAACAAGTGGTACTGGTTCTCCGATTGATAATGTGGCAAAAAGAGATGCTAATCATCATATGAATAGCAAAGGTTTCGGACCAGCAATGCTCGATAAAACATCTGATAATTACCAAGCGATTAGAGGAAGGGAGCAAATGCTAATTGAGTATTATGGAGGAGCAAAGTCGATGGGAGGAACATCTGGTAATGCTATAAACGGAATAGGACCAAATAATAAAAATAAAGATATATACATTAATGCGGCGAAAGGAGTATTTGGAAAACTTGAATAAAACTAGGAAACATAGATTAAAACTTGGAGATATATATGAAATTCAATTACCAAACGGTATGAATGCATATGGACGATTGTTCAAAGAATGTACACTGGCTATATATGATATAAGGTGTAATGATGTGAGTGAATTACCCGAAAATGAAATATATCAGTGTTATGTTGCTGTGTATAAAGATTTGCTACAAGATGGAGAATGGAAAATAGTTGGAAATAGGAAATTTGCATCCGAAGACGATGCATGGGCACCACCTAAATGTGTAATTGACGGAATAACAAAGATTGGTTCTTTATACTACAAAGGTATAATAACCCCATGCAGTTATGATGAGTGCAAAGATTTGGAAATTGCAGCAGTATGGGATAAACATCATTTGATTGATAGATTAATGGGAAATGATGTTTGGGAAAAATCCATGGGAAGACCCCAAAATCCTAATAAATAAAATTAATTTAAGTATCCACAAGGATATCCCAAATTAAAACTGAATATTGTTTTTAGACTTAAAACGCATTGTTTTCATAGCACATAGTGCTGTGTAGACAATGCGTTTTCTTTTTGACTATTTCAAATTCTTTTCAGATTGTTGATACAAGTCTACTTCTTTCGGATATCGTGCCCAAACTATAGGGAAGAGTATGTAACAGATACGGTATCCTCTTCTCGAAGCTGAGTGCTTACAGTAACATGCTATGATAAGGATGTAACAAACAGTACAGAAACATTTTATCTGTATGGTAACGGCTTAATTAGTGAGAAAAAGGGCGATATCGTACTCTATCACCACTATAATCACTTAGGAAGCACCACCAAGCTGACAGACAGCGAGGGTAGAGTGGTAGAAAACTACACCTACGGAACATATGGAGAGCTTTTAAGCGGTGATGCAAGTCTGACACGCTTCCTCTATAACGGACGATATGGTGTCAGCACAGAAGAGAATGGTCTCTACTACATGCGTCAGCGTTACTACAACCCTGAGATTAAGAGATTCATCAATCAGGATATTTTAAGTGGAAGCCTTGACAACAGCCAGAGTCTTAACAGATACTGTTATGTACAAGGTAATCCTATAAGTTATACAGACCCGTTTGGATTATCGCCGATGTCATCATTCAGCGATGTAGGACATGCAATACTTGGACTGCTTGGTATCATACCGGGACCTTTCGGAGTAGTAATGAACCTGATAGATGCGATATGGTATCTGGCAGAGGGCAATCTGGCAATGGCAGGCTGGTCGGCACTTGCA
>JAZNMO010000016.1:0-6049 GCA_045579665.1 Lachnospiraceae bacterium | reverse complement strand
GCTTTAAGTCGAATTAATGAGGATTTATCGTATACATAGGAATTTTGTATTTTAATACTAAATTTTAGGTACCACAGTGAAAAATTTCTTTGTTGTACCTTTTATTTAGAACAAATTAACTAAAACTGTTTAGTTTTTAGGCACCACAGCGAAAAAATACCATGCAGTACCTAATTTCAACTTAAAATCATTTAAAAACATATTATTTTTAGGTACCACAGCAGAAAAAGTTGTTCCTGTACCTAAAATCCAATTTATCTGATGCCTCAAGCTTTGCCTGGCTGATATGAAAGAACAGACTCTATTTGTCGTAAAAAGTATTGTGGAGAGTATTTAGTGGTTCTTGATGTTTTTGGAGTATATAGCAAGCCACCGCCTGGATGAAGGCGGCAGCAGCCAATTGAGCCATGGATGGCGAATCGGCTGCGGTTGCGTACGTTTTAGAACAATTAAATAAAAACATCTAGCACCACTTATGCTCGGAACTCTAACTTTTGAGACAAATATAGTCTGTTTGTGTATTAGTTAGGCAAAGCGGGAACACCCCGACAACCCCGAAATTATTAGAGTAGATATGTGTGTCAAGAAAACTTTACAAAAAGGTGTTGACAAGTTTTATTGACAGGTATATACTCTAAATGTAAACAAAACTTGACAGAAAGACAAGAAAACTTATTAGGAGGAAAAAGAAATGACAAGAGAAGAGATTTTAATGAAGGCGCAGAATGGTAAGGACGAGAGAGAGGAGCAGATGACTATCCAGAGTTATAAGGCGGCAGGTTCAGTAAGCTTTTTTATAATAGCAGTTATGGCACTTTTTGTTGCAGTGGACGGGTTACTTTTAGAGTCACAGAGAGTGTATGATAGCTGGAATGTATTGGGTTTGTTGTTAACACCAGGTATGTTCTATGGATTTATTTTCTATGTGAATCAGTTCATTCAGTTGAAAAATAGAAAACACATTTTAGAAGCAATTCCATTTGCTTTGTGTTTAGGATTAGCATTACATTTAGTATTAAAAATTTTTGTGTAAGAGGAGGTTCTTAAGTGGAAGATTCATTAGTATTATTAAATCGATTGAGAGTTGCTAGAGCGGAGAAGAATATATCGCAAGGAGATTTAGCAAAAATGGTAGGTGTGTCGAGACAGACTATCAGCTCTATCGAGAACGGCCAGTTTAATCCCACAGCCAAACTTGCGTTACTATTATGTATTGCATTAGATAAGAAGTTTGAAGAACTATTTTACTTTGAATAATTAAAACATGAAGCCACGATGCTTCGAGTAATTTAACATAGGCTTAGTGAATCAGTTGCTGCAATAAGAGAATGATTGATTCACTAAGCCTATGTTTTAGTTTAATAGCAAAGAACAAATCAAGTAGATACTAACATAATTAATTAATACTAACAAAATAAAGCAAACTAACAAAACTGACTATGTTAACAAAAATATTAACAAAAAATAAATATACAACTATGTTGACAGTCGACATATGTCATGATACGATATATGTCGTAAGGCGATATGACATCGAACGACATAGTACGGATGGAGAGTGGAATTATGGAGAAGGTAATGAAATTAAGTCAATTTGTTTCAACAGGAGTATTCATTGCATTAGCGTTATTGTTGAATCGTGATGAATCGGATTTATGGTTGGTAGTTTTAGCGGCGATTATGGCAGTGAATATGATAATGAGTTTTTTTATAGCAGGTAAGAAGAAAAGTTTGCGAAGGGAGTAAATTGAAATGAAGAAAAGCGAACCAATGTCAGAAAGCTATTATTATATTTTGCTTTGTCTTTCAAAAGGCGCAAATCATGGATATGGTATTATGCAGATGACAGAGCAGTTATCAAGTGGAGAGGTAACCATCGGCTCAGGAACCATGTATGGTGCTACGAGTAACATGATGAAGAAGGGCTGGATAAAGGAAATCATGTCAACTGAGACAGGTGTTGAGAGAAAGCGCTTGTATTGCTTGACAGAGAATGGACAAGAAGCTTTGCAAACAGAAATCAGCAGACTAAAGAGAATGCTTGCTAGTGCAGGGGAGGTGTAGTTATGGGACGCGAGTATAAAATTGTTCATAAAGCGTATGCAGCATGGGAAAATGAAAAAGAAATTGCTGCTTTGAATAAAGAATCAGAGAATGGTTGGCAGCTTATTAAAGGTAAGTGCTTTTCATCCAAGTTTAAGTGGAATCCAGAGGTTCGATACAGATATCAACTAGACCATCAGAACAAAATTGAAGAGTTGGGACGTTATATTGAAACTTTTCGTGAACAGGGCTGGGAATATGTGAATACGACCTTTAATGGATGGAGTTATTTTCGTAAGCCATATGATCCAAAGCTTCCTGAAGAAGAATATGAGATTTTTACAGATGCGTCTTCAAAGGAAGAGATGCATCAAAGTTGGATAAAGGTATTCATGTTTTTCGTGATTTTATGCGTGATTTCTACGATATATAATATATGGCAATGTATACAATTGCCGACATTGCCATTCAAATGTGAGGTTATTGTGAGTGTGGTTACTGCTGTACTACTTATTGCCTTTTTGGTGTTGTTGAGGAATCCTAAAACCCGTCACAAAATGAAGCTGGGATATATAATAGCAGTTGTATTTTTTGTTTGGTGCAGTAATGTGGCAATATTTCAGTTACAGGAGTTACGACCATTTGTAAGACATAGCCACATAGGTGAGGTGGTAGGGCCGTTATCCGCTGATATGGAAAATGCTATGGGGTGGATGGACTTTGATGTTGCCTATAATGATTGTTATTTTATGGATTTGGATATTGAGGCAGATACACCAGTGACTTTTGTACTTGTGAATGAAGCTAACGAAGTTTTGTATAAGGTACGTGAAGCGAATTATACAGAAGAAAAATATCGATTTGACTTAGTAAAGGGCAAGTATCAAATTTATTTTATGGATTTTGAACAGGGAAGTTTATACGTGCATATGGATTTACATTAACAAAAATATTATATATTAACATAAATGTTGATATTAACAAAATTAATTATGTTAACAAAAAGAGGGCGAGATTATGGGTAATAAAAAAATCATCAGAGTATGGAGTATAAGTCTAATTGTGCTGGGTGTTGTGACTATTATTTTAGCAGGTACAAAAATTGCCGGAATAGAATTACCGGATATGGCTATCAGAGTTATGGGAGTACTTGAATTAGTAGTTTTAGCAGTATTTGGTTATACAACTGCCAGAAGGTTTATCACCAAGAACAACAGGGGGTGCTGACAATAGATGCGATATGGATTTTGTTAATTGTTCTTATATTGTGGTGCACAATCTCAACGAGAAAACACAGTATGCTAAATATAATTGGAAGAAAACGTAAAGGAGTAAAGAGAAAAATGCCAACAGAGATGATAAAGGAATTTATTGGAAAAGATTGTGTAATAGTATTATTTAATGAAGTGGCAGCAGTGCAAGGAAAATTAATTGCTTTAGAGGATAATTGGATAAAGGTCGAAGAGAAGAAGAGGATTCGAATCATTAATGGAGATATGATTAAAGATATTTCCATGACAAGATAAAACTAACAAAAAAATTTTGACTAACAAAAAATACTAATTATATGGTAAATAATTTTAATCTCGAAGGTAATTTGGACTCATAAAATGACAGATTTGTGAATTTGTATATACATGAGATGCGTAATGTTTATATAACATTTTGGATATCAAATCGTTGAAAACAGAAAACTTGCATGATAAAATTGTATTGTGTGAATATAGTATTCTATCATGGAGGTTGGTATTGTGGCTAAGGGTAAATTTGATTTGAAAGGTAAAAAAATTGCGGAACAGATAGAACGGCAGATAGGAAGTATTATCTTATTAATTTTCCTAGTAATAGCGATTGTTTCTATTATTTCGGTAAGGTCAATTGTAGTAAAATCAAAGCAAACAGAATTGACTTTAGAGTCTCATGCAGCGGCGTATCAGCTGGCAGATTTCTTTGACCAGTATCGAAGATTAACAGAGCAGCTGGCAGTCAATCCGGAGTTAAGGCAGGTGCTGACAGATACAGTAAAGGCACATAGCTTAACCAAAACAAAGGGCTATGACACTGTCTTTGAGAATATGCTGAATATAGCAAAGAGTGATTCTGAAAATATTTTGGCGGTATGGATTGCAGATTTAGACGCAAATGCTTTGGCGCAGTCAGATGAATTTACTTCAAGTGACGGTTGGTACATACAGGACAGACCATGGTATTACTGTATGGAGATTGGACAGACAATTTATACAGAGCCTTATGTGGATGCTAGTACAGGCCAGACGATTTTAAGTGCTGTTTCACCGGTTTATGATTCACAGGGCAAGGTACTTGGTGTGGCAGGTGTCGACATCACATTAAATCATGTTATGGAAATGATGCAGGAATATGTAATTGGTGAAGAAGGCTTTGTTATGCTGATGGCTTCCAACGGTTTAATTATTTATCATCCAAACGCTGAGTATGTTCAGGATAATTTAAGTAATATTGATATTTCGGCAAATGTGTTGGAGCTTATGAATGAAGATAAGGAAGCGTTTTTAAACTACAAGGCGGCCGGAGTATCCAAATACGGATATCTGTCTAATATAGGTGAAACGGGATATAAGGTATTAAGTAATCTGCCAAGTGGAGAGTATTATTCAACTGTGGTTAGCATGATTATTGGTTTTATTTTCCTTTTTGCAGTAGGAATTGTATGCATTATTATTTCGATGAAAAAGGTATCAAAGAAACTGACGAAACCAATCTTGGAGTTAAATCTTGCAGCACAGAAGATTGCAGAGGGTGATTTGCAGGTTGAGTTAAAGGTAGAGAGTGAAGATGAGATAGGAGAGCTTGCGCAGTCTATCCATAAGACCATAGAGCGTTTGCAGGAATATATTGATTATATTGATGAAATATCAGAAGTACTTGCAGATATGTCTAATGGTAAGCTGTATATTGATTTAAAGCATGATTATGTAGGTGAGTTCCAAAAGGTTAAAATGGCCTTGATTCATATATCAGATTCCTTTATTGAAGTAATGCACGGAATTAACGATAGTGCTGACCAGGTTTCCGGTGGAGCAGACGATTTGGCAAAGGCAGCGCAGGGACTTGCCGAAGTGGCGACCTCGCAGGTAGCAGCGGTTGAGGAGCTTGTAGCAACCTCTACAACTATTTTAGAGCAGGTAGAAGAAAATCGTGCAGATGCAGAGCAGTCGGCTAAGGAAGTAAGACATGTGGTAGATATGATGGAAGGCAGTCAGGAGCAGATGAATCATATGCTGGCAGCAATGCAGAAAATCTATGATACTTCTCATGAGGTTGTGGGAATTACGCAGACTATTGAAGAGATTGCAGAGCAGACAAATCTTTTGGCATTGAACGCATCGATAGAAGCAGCACGTGCCGGTGAGGCAGGAAAGGGCTTTGCAGTCGTAGCAGGAGAAATCAGTAAGCTTGCAGACCAAAGTGCTTCAGCAGTGAATACAACTCGTGAATTAATTAATATCTCCATAGAAGAAATAGAAAGAGGAAATAATGTTGCCAAAGAGGTAATGGAATCTCTTCATGCATCTGTAGAAGCAGTAGAGCGTGTGGATGAATTAATTCAGAAGACGACAGAGCATACTGTTACACAGGCGCAGAGTTTGGAACAGATACGAGGTGGTATTGAGGATATTTCTCAGGGTACGCAGGATAATTCAGCCATGTCAGAGGAAAGCTCAGCCACAGCGCAGGAGCTTGCATCACAGGCAGAAATGTTAAGTGATATGGTAAGCAAATTCCAGTTAAATCCATAATAAAAGATTCTATAGCCCCTTACTTTGATAAGTAGGGGGCTATTTTTTATATAATAGTAAACTTCGTTCCTATTATATAAAAACGCTCCGCGAGGATGCGCACTCGCGTGAAGATGAAATATGTCGCAAAGCGACCACGCTCGGCGCGGGGGGCTGTAAAAAAAGTCCCATAAAAGAAAAATCGCTGAGGTCGTGAGACCACAGCGATTTTTTGGTATACTCTCTTT
>JAZNMO010000015.1:0-15899 GCA_045579665.1 Lachnospiraceae bacterium | reverse complement strand
GTCCTTGGCCAAGCTTACGCTTAGTCAAGGACGATACAATACAATTATACCGCGGTGCCACCTTGATTCGTGTTACCACACTCTCACAGAATACCAACATATTCCTGACAACTTACGTATGTCTTCACGTCATAGAATACTAAGCCGCCTAATCCGGCGCTTTTCACTATGCCCTCAGTGGTCCATTTAATGAACTGCATCTCTATAGGGCTCTCAGCATCCCCCACTCTCTGTAAGCGCATCTTTCATTTTTATCTCCACGTCATCGGTTTACACTATTAAAGTTTTCTTTGATTTATTTGCATTATATGCCTGCTGATTCAGAATGTCAATCATTTTTCTGAATAAATATACACGAATTATTCTGTTACATTTGCCGACTCCGTTTCAGTCATACTCTCAACAGCAGTCTCCTCTGTCTCTTCTTCCTCTGCCACAAGCTCCTCTACAGCCGTATTAAATGCATTCACAGTTGTCGAATTGGCCGTATATACAGTGCTCATATCATCCTCAAGGCATACATAATAAGTACCCGTCAAATCATTATAATCGCCAAACATCAGTGTATATGTTGCCGTTCCATCTGATATCAGTACAGTCTTAGTTGCATCTGTTAATCCATACTGACCACTGTCATCTACATTTTCAATCTGATTCTTAGAAGTGAGAGAAGCCACCTTATCAATCAAAGCCTCTACCGCAGCCTCATCTATGTCCATCGACTTATCTTCTTCATTCTGCCATTCTTCACCTGACTTTGTAAGCTTTACATGCACGTCATCAAAAGAATAAGTCAGCTTCGTTACACTTTCTGATGTCATGTCCGTAATCTGATAAGTAACTGTTTCCTCTTGTTCCTTTTCAGGAATGGCCGTAATACCCACAAACGCTGCAATAGCCACCACCAGTAAAACAATCATAAACAGTAATTGCTTCTTCTGCTTTTCCATAGATTATTTTTTCCTCCTCTTTAACCAAATGACAAGTCCTGTGAGTATCAAGGCAAGCGGAATCATAACAATTGCCACAAGCTCAAATACTACAATGTCCGCTGATGATGCAGTCAGATATTCCATTGTGTAGCTCTTTACAGGGATAGAAACACTAATCTCATGATTTGCTACCGTTCCCATAATATTTGAAAAAAGCTGCTGATTGGTTCCTGCTACTGCCTGACTTGCATCATCTGTAAATATCTGCGCACAGGAAAATACAAACAAGGTTCCTGTTCCGGCATCAGTTGTCTTCTCTGCCACTACACCAATCGCAAACGGTCCGTCCACATCTCCCTCTTCCTTCTCAAAGCTTGTAGCTGCCTCAAGATTTGTCTTTACATAAGCCTCATCTGAGGTTGTAAGAAGAGTTGTATAAATGATTTCCTCTGTGTCCGCAGGCACTTCAAGTCCCTGTGCATAAGGTGCAAACACATAGGTATGGCTTCCTGTCAAACCACTTGAATAGGAAGACACTTCTATATTTGGCAACAGATAGATAGGTGTCTGGTAATAATTATCTGTCTGCATATCCACCGCATATCCCTTTATCAAAGAGATTCCAAAGGCTTCCATGATGCTCTCAAAATTTGGTTGGTCATCCGGTACATATTCGGCTGTGATGAATACCTTCCCGCCTTGATTGATATAATCAATCACCTTCTTGGCATCGTCCTTTGAAAAATCCTGCTCAGGCGCATGAATCATCAGGCACTCAGCGTCCCCCGGAACCGCATCATACTCCATTAGACTGATGGTTTCGTACTCAATATTTTCCTTTTCCAATGCAGTAGTAAAGCCCGAATCCAAGCTGTATTCGTTATGCCCTGCAACCATATATACCTTTGGCATATCTTCACTTGTACAATAAGAGATGGCACTTGTAATCTGTCCTTCTGCATCATAGCCCGTTACGTTAGTAGAATAAGGATAGGTCGTATAATCCACTTCCATTTGATACAAATCATTATAATCCACTACCTTATATCGCTTTGCACTTTCGATTACAAGACTGTGCTGACTCATACTGTTTGCATACTGTGTGTAGAACTGCGGGTTTACCAACGGGTCCACATAGGTTACGGTAATATGCTCCGATGCATCCTCATAGCATTTCAAGGTTTGTGCAACTGTTGTATCCGCACTATCCTCTGCTGCAATCACATAGATTGTCACATCCTCCTGTAAATTGGCAAGAATCTCTTCTGTCTGCACTGTAATACTGTAAAGCCCGTCATCTGTTACATCAATATTGGTATACTTGCTTGGGAGCTTTGCTGCTGCCATATTTACAATAACTACAATCACCAATGCAATTACAATGGTTACCGAACTATATGCGCCCATAGATATATTCTTCACGGACACACTGTATCTGCGCTTCTGAATGGATTGTGCTGTCAAGAACAAAAGCACTATGATAATACTTACATAGTAAACAACCGCCGTCACGTCCAGAACACCATTCGTCAGACCGGCAAAACGTGTCTGAAAATCAAATACGCTCAAAAACTTTGTCAAGATATTACCTGTGGAAGAAATCAAATTGCAAATTCCTGACATCATGTAGGTCAGGAATAACGCGCCAAAGGACAATACTGCTGCAATCACCTGACTCTCTGTCAGACCGGAAATAAACATACCGACTGCAAGGCATGCAAGACCATAAAGTGTAAAGGCAAGGATTGCTACATAAGACTCTGCCATCGGTACACTACCAAACTGTGATAAAAACGGCGGAATCACACACATCACTCCAACAGGAATCATAAAAATTGCCGCCATTGCAAGATATTTACCGACTACAATCTGTCCCACGGATACCGGCGCTGTCAATATCAGCTGGTCGGTCTTCTGCTTTCTTTCATCCGCAAGAATCCTCATAGTAAGCACGGGAATCGTCAACAAAAACAAAAATAAAATTGCACTCACCGTGTAGGAAATATACGGGAAGCCTGATGCCATATTATATACCGCCGTATACAATCCAAAGAAAAATAATATTACTGCCATGAACAGGAAGCCCACAACAGAATTCAGATAAGACTTAAACTCTCTCTTAAATATCGCTATCATCTGTCTGTTCCTCCTTTTCTTCACCTGTCAGCTCCAAGAATACCTCCTCTAGCGACTTCTCCGATAAGGTAAGCTCCATAATCACTAAATCTTCTGCTGCCAGCTTATGGAAAAGCTCCACTCTGATATCCTCGTCATCTTCCACATACAGTTCTGCCTTTACACAGCCTTCATCCTTCACTGTCATATAACTAATCTCTGAAATTGTCTCAATGCTATGTAACACCTTGTCTAAGCTCTCCTGACTTCCCTTTACAACAAGACTTAACCTGCTTCCACCATTCAAGAGCTTCATCAGGCCTTCCGGCGTATCGCTTGCCACCAGCTTTCCTTTAGAAATAATCATAATATGGTCACAGATTGCACTAATCTCAGACAAGATGTGCGAGCTTAAGATAACTGTATGCTTTTTCGCAAGCTCTCTGATTAACTCGCGAATCTCTATAATCTGCTTCGGGTCAAGACCTACCATCGGCTCATCTAGGATAATGACCTCAGGATAACCCACAATCGCCTGCGCCAAACCAACTCTCTGCTTATAACCCTTTGACAGATTCTTAATCAGTCTGTCCTTCACTTCATAAACCTTAGTCTGCTCCATAATCTGTTCTAACTGTTCTTTTCGCTCAGACTTTTTCACCTTCTTAAGCTCTGCCACAAACTGCAGATACTCATAAACCGTCATATCCTGATATACAGGCGGAAGCTCCGGCAGATAGCCTATACTCTTCTTTGCCTCCTCCGGCTGCTGCAAAATATCATAACCGTTAATCTTAACAGTACCTTCTGTCGAAGCAATATAACCCGTCATCATGTTCATCGTAGTAGATTTACCGGCTCCGTTAGGTCCAAGGAATCCGTATATCATTCCTCTTTCCACCCGAAACGACAGATGGTCTACAGCTACATGACTTCCGTACTTCTTTGTAAGATTTACTACTTCTATCACTTTCATAACCCTCCATCTTGTATTTCGTAAGAAATACCCTCGGAGTCCAAACCTCAAGCTACTTCTTACTTATCAGTGCAATACTAAAATAAAAGTATGTTTGAATTATGATAAAAATGTGATAAAAGTGTGTCCTATCATGAACTACTTCCCGCATACTGTTTTCACTTACTAAGCATGCTCATTGAATATGGCTAAACAATCTTCATATCTTTACTATTTGGGTCATTTTCTGTATCAGCACGTTCCAGACCCACCCGTGGGTCATACTGCAATATCTTCTCAATATGACCCAATTAATTGGGCCACATATCTCCTCGATTGCATCACGACCCAATTCCACTTCAATCTGATATCTTATTTCCCTTTTTCTCATCTATAGACCCATTTTCTCTCTCATGCCTGGGTCTAATTGCTCATATCGCCTTTTATGACCCAATTCATTGAAAATAGTACTCTACTATCTTTTCAACCATTTTCACACTTAATGGATTATCTTTTGTTTCAAATGTGGTAATTAAATGAATAGACGGAACAATACCATAAGAATTGTAGACTTGCAGTTTCGTATATGCCTTTTTTGAATATTCTTCATCATCCATCAGACCAAAATGTTCCCAATAGACAATTCTGTCATTCTCCGGATGCTTTATTGTAAAATCCGGATAAAAAACCTTTCCTCCAAGATGTAACGCACACTCATACCTAAAGGGAACTCTATTCATTTGTAAAACAGAAGCAATTACCGCTTCTGATTTTGAACGAACATAACTTCCCATCCTTGTCTGCACAGTTAACTGTTCAGGAAAAAGTGTACTTTTTTCATAGGTTGTATTCATCCACTCCTCCTGTGACTTACTATGCGGCAAAAATATATCACCTAAAAGTTCCTTACAACCTTCGTCTTGTCTTAGCAAATATTCCAGGTGTCCTTGTTTCGCCTCCTGTATCTTTATATACGCTTCCAATGCTTGTCGTTTCACACACAAATCCTCTAATAAACAGGTTAGATACTTTTTCTTGGCCAATAATTCTGCATAGGAACGCTTCGCTTTGGGAATATAATCTCGATTGTTCCCATAACTCACGTACCATTTATAATATCCATGATTTCGAGAACATACTAACTTCCCTTCCGGAAATTCTTTTAATTTCTCCTCAACCTCTGTAATTTTCTTTTGAACAGAATCGTATTCTATTCTGATTCTTTCTAATTCTATAAAACCAACCTCCTATATACATTTATTTCTCTCTAAGCTCTTTTTCATTCTCATGGAAAATATAGATTCTTTTGAACTGATTTAGAATATAAAATATGATATGAAAATTATCTGCACTGAAATGATAATACGAATATTTCAAAGCGTCAAGCTGTTATCATAAAATCATGCCCAATAAACAAATGCTTAAATAAAAAAGTGTTGCCCGGCGGCAACACTCTGCAAGAATCAGCTTCGCTGATTCTTGTTTAACTTCCACTACTTTTCGAGCACTTTCCTATTCCTTAACAAAACGAGAATGTTCTTTCATGAACGCTCTCGTTTTACTCCCACTACTTTTCGAGCACTTTCCTATTCCTTAACAAATGCCCTACAGGCAGCTGTGCCAGCACAATTGCACCAAATATCAATACGCATCCTACAATCTCACGCCCGGTCATTCTCTCATGAAGAATCAACCATCCTGCCAGTACTGCAAACACAGACTCCAAACTCATAATCAAAGAAGCCACCGTAGGATTTAATCCGTTCTGGGCTATAATCTGCAAGGTAAATGCCACACCACTGGACATGACTCCCGCAAACAATAACGAAATCCAAGCCTCCCATGACGCAAGAAGAGGTAGCCAGGCTACAAACTTCTCTGCTGAAAGCCCTATATCCACACAGCTTGTCGGAATCAAACCAAGTAATGCACATACTGCAAACTGGATACAGGATAATCGTACACCGTCAACCTTTGGCGAATAGTAATCCACCACCAGAATATGAATGGCAAAGAATAATGCACAGATTAATACCAGTCCATCGCTAAACTGTAAGGAAAAGCTTCCGCTCATGCACAGCAGATACAAACCAACCAAGGTAAGTCCTACACCAATCCAAATATTCCATCCGCATTTTTTCTTCAAAAAGAGTCCGATAATCGGAACAAGTAATATGTAGCATGCTGTCAAAAATCCTGCCTTACCTGCACTGGTACCATAATACAAACCCACCTGTTGCAGATTACCTGCTACAAAAAGTACAATACCACAGCTGATACCCCCTTTTAAAAGAAGTCTCTTTTCCTCCTTTGTAGCAGGCTTTTTACTGATTCCCAGCTTATCCATAATCAATATCACAATGCATAATGCTCCCGTTCCCACAAAGGAACGAATACAGTTAAATGCATAAGGGCCGATTGCCTCTGCACCTTCACTTTGCGCCACAAATGCAGTTCCCCAAATGAGCGCGGCAATCATTAATAAAAATGAGTTTCTGATTTTTATATTCATTGTCACTTCTCCTAAAACGTAAGAATTGCCGCTTCCGTGAAGCGGCAATTCTTACTATACCATATTTTCATTTTCTAAACAAACTCTTCTCTCATCGGATTAAAAATATCCAAAAGAATGCCCTCTTCAAGACATACACAGCCATGCACAATACCATCCTTTTTCAGCATGGAATCTCCTGCCTTTACAACCTTCTTCTCTCCATTGATTTCAAACTCAAACTGTCCTGATACTACATAAGTAATCTGTGTATGCGGATGACTATGCAACGCACCTACACCGCCCTTCTTGAAATGATTCTCCACGCACATCAGCTCATCAGTATAGGCAAGAATCTTTCTCTCGACCCCTTCGCCACACTTTTCCAAATCAATATCCTGATTATAATTCCAAATCTGATTCTTTACCGTCTTCATATTAAAACCTCTTCCTTTCTTATTTTACTCATACATCATTGTCTCATGCTTTACTAAGGCATTGCCTTCATACATCAGCTTCATGGAAAAGAAACGACTCTCCTCCAGCAGAAGCTTTAAAAACAGTGCATCCCCCTCCCAGGTCGGAAGACTTGTCACCTCTGCCTTAGGTATCCACTTAAGCTCTCCTTCATTACACTCTGTAAGCTCTCCCTCAAACATATCTGCAGTATACAGGCACATCATCTCCTGCTCACATACATCACTGACAAAGGTAATCAGCCCACGAAAACGATAATCGGTAAGCGTCAGTCCGGTTTCCTCCTTTACCTCCCTGACAAGACATTCCTCAGGACTCTCTCCTGCCTCAAGATGTCCGCCTACACCAATCCATTTCCCGGCATTGGCATCCTGCTTCTTCTTAATTCGATGCAGCATCAGATAACAGTCATCCTTCTCAATATAACAAAGCGTTGTCATTTTCATGAAATTAATGCCCCTTTCCTTAGATATCATAATTATATCGTGTTGGAAAGCATTTCACAATGACAACGCTCTTTTATTTACTTATTATGTCTACTCTACATTCTTTAACGCCATGTCCATCGGAATATGTTTTACCTTTCTATACTGGGTAAATGCAATTATGGCATAAGATACAACACCAAGAATTATCATTTCCATATATGCTGTATAAGGCACATAGTACGGTATCCAGCCTGAGTACTCTGACAGCATGATGATACACGCATATTCCATGACGACGTCAGCAAGCGGTATGGTTACAATCAAAGAACCGATTACTACAAGACTGGTTGCCATGACATATAGCCCGCTAATTTCACGATTGGTATAGCCCAAAATCTTGGTCATGGAAATAGACTGCGCATTCTTCTCTATAATAATCTTGGTCAAGAGATAAATAATCAGCATATACATAACAACACCAAGTCCAAGAATCAAATCCATCATGCTTCCTAGAGAATGCATCAGCTGACGGGAGGTTTTCGTCAAATCAGCCTCGGTAATCTTAGTTGCAATATATTTCTCTTCTATATCTGTAATTTCACTCGAAGCAAAATATCCGTTAAAGTATTCTTTTTCCTGTTCAAATACCTCATTACAATATTCACGCTCCATGAATACGGCAATACCTGCGGGATAATGGTACACACCTGCTATTTCAAACGAATAATCCTTATCCTCAAATTCAGCTGTCATTAAAAGTGTATCACCCTTATCAAGCGAGAATTTCTCTGCATAGGCATCGGAAATATATACCCCTTTGTCATCAAGGGCTACATCTATAAAATCGCTATCTGTATCAATTCCATAAACAGTAACCGGCTCACTTCTTAGAGTGTCATGTACCGTTTTTAATGTAACTGCACTATATTTCTCTGCGGTATCATTTTCTGTTTCCATCGGATACTTTAATACATACTGATACTCGGCTATCATATTGGATGTAATATCTTTCTGATATTTATCCAGCAATGCCGGAAATGCAATCCCCAATAGTAAAATAACATTTGCCAAAAAGATTCCAACTGCAATCACAATGTAATTAGGCACATTCTGAAAAATAATTCTCAGACGGAATCTGTGCATAATTCCTATCTTCGTATTCAGGCGAAATGCCTTTTTCTTCTGTCTCTTACTTAAATCCCTTCGAATAAATTTAAGCGGTGACAGCTTCAGCTTAGCTGCCAGAATGACAAAATTGATACCAAACATAAGCACGATAGGTACTACCGTAGTCTTAATAAATGCATCAGCATTCCACAAGGTTACATAGGTTGTAAGACTATAGCTCTGATAATAAATATCTGCCGCAATATCCTTGAAGATGGTATATCCAAGAATATTACCGAGCACTGCCGATATCATGGTTACCAACACAGGCATGGTAAGATAATGCACCAGAAGCTCCCCTCTTGTATATCCTGATGCCCTTAGGGTTCCGATTACCATTGCCTCT
This sequence comes from Lachnospiraceae bacterium, assembly GCA_045579665.1. Taxonomy (GTDB): domain Bacteria; phylum Bacillota; class Clostridia; order Lachnospirales; family Lachnospiraceae; genus COE1. Next base: position 6,988 of record JAZNMO010000015.1, on the reverse strand, counting down.
TTAGATATCGTGTTCGTAGTCGTAATTGCAAATATAAAAGCAAGAATCACAACAATAATATAAAGAAGCACCGCAATCACCACGCTATCACGCCCTATATCATTGCCCGTAAACCTGATTGCCTGATTCGAATACTGCGGATTATAATTGGTAATCGGCGCATTCGGAGCAATCATCTCCAATAGTTCCTCTGCCTGTTCCTTTGCCTCCATATCATCAGAAGGCTTCTCATCATACACCCATGAATAGCTATAATGCAGACCGGCTTCTCCCATACTGTCAAAGCCTTCATTGGTCATTACCGCTACACCAAACTTCATGGCATCAAACATCATATCTGAATTACTTGAAAACAAAGCACTATAATCAGAGAGTGCCACAAGTCCTGTAACACAAAGCTCCCTACCGCCAACCTTTATCGTATTTCCTACATGTATATCATTATTCTCGGCATACATTCTGTCGATTGCAATCTCATCCTCTGCATTGGGAAGCTGTCCCTCCATCAGACATACCAGGTTAACCTTGGTACGATTCTTAAAAATACGAAGCTTGCTTTCAAAGTCATCTGTTTCCTTCTCAAGATAGAAGTTCTCATACAGCATGACTCCTCCCTCTTCTATCTTTGCAATCACAGTCTCCTCTGCCTCATACATCAGCTCCAGATTACCGTCCTCAATATTGTATTTTTCAAAGCTTTCATCATATGCCCTCTTCATACTTCCCGATGCCACCAAAAAGCCTGATATAAAAGCAATCATTGCTGTAATAAATACAAAAAGAACAAGATACTTTGCAAAATCATTTTTCAGTTCCTTGGGAAGACGCTTTATCAATGGATTTTTCATAGTCTTCCTCCTTACCAATCAAGCTCTGCTGCTGATATCTTATTTTCATTCACATAGTTCTTTCGAATGACGCCGTCACGTAGCTTAATCACACGGTCTGCCATATTTTTTATCGCATCATTATGAGTAACCATGACAACCGTATTCCCGTACTTTTTGTTGATATCTTCAATCAGCTTCAGGATTTCCTTGGAAGTATTATAATCCAACGCGCCTGTCGGTTCATCACAAAGCAAAATATCCGGATTCTTCACAATGGCACGTCCAATCGCGGTTCTTTGCTGTTGCCCGCCCGAAAGCTGGTTGGGCAGCTTATGTCTGTGCTCATAAAGCCCTAAGGTATGTAAGATTTCATCCACATCTAACGGATTGTCACTTAGATACGCCCCTACCTCAATATTTTCCTTAATATTCAGATTTGGAATCAGATTATACATCTGAAAGATGTAACCTAAATGCTTTCTTCGATACTGCGTCAGCTTCTTCTCACTCATATCCGCAGTTCTTTCACCATTGATGGCAATATAACCGCTATCTGCATTGTCAATACCGCCAATGATATTTAACAGAGTTGATTTTCCGGAACCTGATGGTCCCAATAGTACGCAAATCTCCCCCTTCTCAATCTCCACATCAATTCCTTTTAGTACCTCTACTCTGCTCTCTCCCTCTCCAAAGTGCTTTTTAATTCCCTTGATTTCCAAAAACATACAAATCCTCCTTGTTTTTCCGAAGGAAAAATGTCTGCCTGATTGCGCAGACAGAGGATTTTTCCTCCTTGTTTTTCCACCTTGTTTTTCCACCTTAATAGGTACAACAAAACCGGGTACAGCCTCGTTAAAAGCTATACCCGGTTCTTAAATTCAAAATAAAAAAGACACCACATATAGCCTTCTATGCCATACATGAGTCTCGTTATTTAAGACAAGCCAGACCTTACGGCCAGGATGTTGACTTGCCACACATTCTTTGTGCCACTACTCCCTCATTAGTTTATGATGTTATATTAGACTAATTATTCAGACTTGTCAATATTTTATTTTCATTAAGTATAAAAAAACATCATCAGAGTGTTCAAGCATATTGCAATTATCACTCTGATGATGCTCTTCATCTATTCTGCGCCACACTCCTGGCAACAATTACACGGCTGTTCACACTGTAATTCATCCTCACCACAAAGCTCTAAAGGCTTAATTGCCAGATTCAGCAAGTCTCCTGCCACAAAGCTTAAACAGCAGGAATTATCTGTTTCCACAAGGCTTCCCTTCGGCGTACATATTTTTCCTTCACTAGCCACACAATATCCCGCAAAATATAAGCTCTGCAAAATTAAGGTAAGACCCATGGATACGGTTCCCTCTGTCAAATCAAAGCACAATGCCTTACCAATTCCATACAGATTCAATCCCTGCTGTACAAAGTTGTTCGTAGCAAGAAATCCTACTACATTTAATACAGGTGTCGTTGTTTCAGCAGCTACATCCTGTACATAAGTAACTCCATATGGAGCGAAAATTTCCAACTGCACACCTGTCGGATTGGTATCCTCATCATAGGTCTCAGCATCAGTAGTCGGTGGCAGATATAGAACAGACGGATATACAGTTCCTACTAATCTTCCTGCGCTGTCATAAAGCCGTACCACGAAATCTACTGTCAGCCCTGAAAGACTCACCAGGTAGCAATTTGGCCTTCCCGCAATTTCTTCAATGGTAACTACATCCTCTCCATAAGTAAAGGTGATATTTATCACCTGCGCTTTTGCGCTGACTGCTGTAGGATAAGTGGTTGCCAGGTCTGCTCCCAAGGATACTGTTGTACATAAATTAATTCCGATTTCATCATAAATAAGTGGTGCCTGAATGCTAAGGACATCCGGTGATTCCAAAATCGGGTTCACACATACACCGCATTTACTATGCATATTCTGTACCGTATTACTAACGATTCTTGTCTTACAGCCACATCTGGATGTTTTGTTTCTCGCCATATTTTTTCCCTTCTTCTCTTACTTTCTACTATCATATGCAGGATTCTTCCAGACGTTCAAGCCACAACATTTTCCATGCCAAACATCAAAAGGAATATTTTTCTCCCACATACCGTATATTGAAGAAAGAAGATTGGAGTTCAAGTATGAGCATCTATCCCATTGAAAACCAAAAAAGTTTATTTTTATATACAACCGAAGACCAAATCTGTCTGCGCACCTCCACCGGAGATACTTTATCACGTCCAGTCATTCTCTGTAACGATTATGCCCAAAGCATGTCCGATACCATTTACAACGGAACAATTCACTATGCTTACCAGAACACACAGCACGATATTCTAATTCGAAGCATTACCGACTTAAACACCTTATACAAATTAAGCAGCCAAGACACGCCTGACTGCTTTCATCCGCAAATTACCGTATTAAATCAGCAATTACTGCTTTTTTATATTGTGAAGAATCCTCTTAACGAATCCTTTTGTATTAAGTGCATATGTCCATTTTATCCTGATGCAAAGCTCTCCATTCCGCATCAGTTTTCTATCCTTCCAACGCTTCATCTTATCCCCTTCTCTAATGGACTGATTCTGGTTATTGAATCAGATGAGGATGCAAAAATGCTTTTCATTCAAAACAACTTCTGCATCATGCCGCTACACTACGATGACACAGATTATAAGGCTATGCTTGAAACCCTCCAATCAGAGCATTCCCAAAAGCAGCATGAGCTGGAAAAATCCTTCTCTCTAAAGATAAATCAGCTTAGTGCCCAAATAGCCAAACGCGATAAACTTATCGAAAGCGCCAAGGCTCAATACAATGAACTAATGGACACTGCCATCAAATACCGTGATGAAGCCGTCAAATGGCGTAATAAATTCTACAAAGAGGATTAACCTACTTACGCAAAATATCCAAGGTATGTGCTCCTGCCCCGATTAAATCCTGTCTCTCACAGGTTGCCATCTGATAATGAACAAAATATTCAAACTCCTCATCAGACAGCTGATTTAAGAAAGGACGGATATAATTGGCAGGGCCATCCGGCGATAATATCTTAATACGCTCCAAACCAACTGCTTCATTCAGCGCATTGATATCCTCAATACGCATATAGTCATATAACTCCTTAGGCTCGGAAATCGTCTTAAAATCTAAAGTCAGACGCTTACCATCCATACATTCCTTTATATGCTTCTCTTTGAACGCATAGGTAATCACACCATACTCATTCATACAATATGCCACAAGAATCACACCGCCCGGCTTTGTCACACGCTTGGCTTCCTCTAATGCCTTCTTCTTATCTTCAAATCCAAAGAGATGATACATCGGTCCAAATAACAGTGTTACATCAAACTGCTCACTTGCAAGCTTTTTAAGATTCATGGCATTGCCCTGCATCGCCTTTACCGTGCTGTTCTTTGCCTTGATACGGCTAAGATTATACTTTACCAGCTCCACGGCGGTTACATCATAGCCTTCATTCGCCAATGCCACACTGTATCTGCCTGTTCCTGCACCGATATCCAGTATCTTAATATCCTGCGGCTCTCTGTCCGTCGGAATATACTCATGGATATACTTCATGGAAACTCTGTATTCCGTCTGCCCGTGTCTGGAGTCAAGACGCTTCTCCTCGCTAAATTTGTTATAGTACTCTTCCAGTTCTGTCATGTTAAAAACTCTATCCTTCCCAGGAAATCTCTACATCTCCGATATTCGAACCTATTTTAATCAGATTCTGACTACCGTTTATACGACATTCATCCTTATATTCTCTTCCATTTACTTCAATGTCGCCAATATCTGAAACAATATCAAAGCTGTAATCCGATAAATCCATAGTTGAATGAATATTTACATCACCTACATCCGAATATGCATTCAACTCTTCAAACTCTGAATAGCTGATATCCAAATCTCCTACATCCTGTTCAATCTTTGCATAACCAAAGGTTGTCTCATCGATATTGACATCACCTACATCACAATACACGGAAAGGTCCACAATTGCAAGTCTGTCAAGCCATATATCCCCTACATCCGAAGTAATCTGTACCATTTCCAGCAAAATTTCCTCAGGAATCGTTACGGTTGCATCACAGTTATTGTTACCAAAATTAACTCTATTCTTCTGCTCCTGTGTAATGTAAAGAACGCCGTCCTTTACCTCATACTGGGGAATCAGATTCTTCGTGCAGTAATAGCTAAATGTAAAATCATCTCCCGGCTCAACATTCAGTCCCATCACATCTGTTTCTACCCGAATCTTTGTGAAAGAATCCAGCTGTATGTCCTCTGCTCTTGTTGTTTCTCCATTCTCTATTCGTGTTCCGTTATTTACCACGAAACCAAAACTACTGCCTCCAAAATGAATTGCCATTCCGGCAATCACACAAACTATTGTAATCAGCGTAATCACGCCCACATATAATCTTCTCATGTGCTCTCCCTCTCTGTCTTAATTAATATTCACGATTCATATTCTTAATAAATGTCTCTACCAATGAAGCAATCACCCAAACAACCCATGTAATGTGCCAATCCATTGTTAAAAAGCTCCAGCTAAGATAAATGCAGGTTACTGTAGGCCAATATACTGACATCACTGCTGCCAGCTTCTTGTTATCATAATGTACCTGCTCCTTCTGAGAATCTACAAAGCTGCCACCCATAGTGCCTCTCTCATTTACAGAAAGCAAGGTGTTATACGCTGATACTCTGTTACCTGTTACAACAAAGAAGAATACGCCTACTGCAACCATTGCCATAAAGATAACAGAGCCAACTCCATCCACTAAAAAGTCCGACATATTAAGTTCATCCATAACAGCTACAGGTACAAAAGAAAGCACACAAAGCATTACACCGACAGTAAGTAATACTGCATGAGTCATACGATAGTTCTCTCTCTCATGATGTACATAATCTGTGGTTGAAAAATCCATGCTGCAAGCCCGACTCTTTAAGAAGCTCCATTTATCCATGTAAACCCTGTCGAAAACAAATAATCCTATTGCAATTACAAGCATTCCAAACAAACCAATCAGCCCATATACAGAGCCGCCGCTTCCAATGCTGTCCAGAATAATAAACGGTGTCGAACACATAATACAAAGAAGTACCCCCAAGCCTATCATAATACCTGACTTCTGCTTATCCGCAATAAATCTCTCTGCCTCATCCTGTGTGATATTTCTCTTATTATGAATCGCCTGCTGCTCCGGGTGAAGATAATTATCAATCCCTAAGTCAACTGCCAGCTCCTCTAAGTTACCAAACTCAGAGATAACAATACCGATTGCTTCATTCTCTGACTTCCCTTCGTTCTTAAGCTCGTTATACTTATCCTCCATCATCTGCCCTAACTCATACTGTGCTCTCTGCACCTCTCTTGTATTCGGCAAATTCTGAAACATTGATTTTAAATAGTTACGTAAAGTTTCCATGTTCTCTCCCTCTCTTAGTTCCCTTCGATAAATTTCTCAACTACTTCTTTGGTTAAATTCCACTCAGCGCATTTCTCCTGATAATACGCTCTTCCTGCCTCAGTAATGCGGTAATAGGTTCTCTTCTTTCCATTGCTCAAATCCTCATCTGAGAAGGACTCTACATATCCGTTCTTCTCCATTCTCGTAAAGGCTGAGTAAAGCGTTGTTTCCTTTATCACATATTTCTCTTCAGACAGGCTCCTAATCTGCTTGGATATCTCATAACCATATGAGGGCTTCTCCAACAGCAGATACAAAATCATCGTGTCATTATATCCTCTAATGACATCGCTGCTAATGCTAATCATATATGAGCCTCCTTTATTCAATTGAAATTCATACATCATCCTACGACTGACGTTGGTACGTCTAACGTAGTTACGTCTGTCGTTGCTACGTTTATCGTACTACGTCTGTCGTAGTACAAATATAACATGCTTATAATTGTATGTCAATAGGTGTGTTCAATTAATTTTGTAAATTTTTCACTAGCTTCAAGTTTGCATGAGCCATGCACATCTATGTCGAATGGTCTGTGGGAGCTTGCTCACAAGCAGACATATTCGTGCATAGATGTATACGGCGACGCCGTTCGATGAACAAGCGCCGTAGGCGCTGTGAATCGAGCATGCGAATGCAATATCGAG
>JAZNMO010000014.1:0-29528 GCA_045579665.1 Lachnospiraceae bacterium | reverse complement strand
GAGTAATATGTCCTACTAAATCATTCGAAAAAGTGTTTTAGTAGGATAGCAAAAGGGAAATATATCCTACTAAATTAGACAGATTAGTGTTTTGGCAGGACATCTAGTAATAAATTGCGTTCCTCGACAAAATCTAAATTTAGTAGATATATATTAAAGCACAGCTGGGACATCAGTGATTGAAAAACAATTCTGAAAATGATAACATGGTACGGAGATGCCATATGAATGTTAGGGTGATATGACATAGAATGTATGATGAGAGGAATAGTACCATGAAGTTATTTCGGAAGATTGATAAAGAAAAGATAAAAAAGCATCCGGTGATGGCTGCGATATTCGCTTTGCAGATAGCAGTTATTATCGTGCTTTTTTTATATTCTTGCATTACGCCAAGGCGTGTGGTGGAGATTGAATCGCAACAGTTTCGATTGCCGGCAGATAATGTATCCATTCAGGATGAAAAGCTTGTGATTCATGAGAAAGATTCTATTAATGCAGATAATAAACAATCAATCATAACTACAGAGTTTGGATTGACTTCCGGTGCTTATGAGATTTCGGTTCCGTATGATTCGCAAGTAGGTAAGGGGCAGATAACTGAGTATAATGCTGATGTTTCGATTTCCAGCAGATTTCGGATTTATACGGATTCAATAAGATTAGATGATCAGAATACAGTTGTATATGGGAAAATATGGATTCCTATCTTGTCTAATTGTGATGACTTAAAACTAAAAATATCTTATAACGGAAAAGGTCCTTTAGAGGTTGGTACAATTACATTTACGGAATCCGTTTTATATCGTTTTGCACGACTTGCCGGATTTGTCTTTTTGTTCATTTTTATAGATATAGTGATTGCAGCACTATTTACGGATATCTCTTTACCAATCAATCGTGTGAATGTTTCTTTAGCAGCAATTGTATTTGTGGCGAGTATTCCGTTTTTGGGAAAGGTACTGTTCTCGGGACATGATCAGTGGTTTCACTTGTTGAGGATTTCATCCTTGGCTGCTGAGATTGAAAATGGGCAGATACCGGTTCGTATGTCAACGTTAATGAATAATGGATACAGCTATCCGAATTCTGTTTATTATGGTGATATTTTCCTTTATCCTTCAGCACTTTTGTATTTGTGCTCGGTTCCCTTAAGAGTATGCTATCAGATATATGTGATTTCGATAAATCTGGCTACTGCATTCATTACTTATCTCACATTGGGAGTAGTGACAAAGAATCAGAACCTTAGATTGCTGGGAAGTGCCATATATACATTATGTATGTACAGGTTAATCAATGTAAACACTAGAGCCGCTGCCGGTGAATATACAGCAATGGTATTTTTACCGCTCATTGTAGCAGGTGTATTTTTGATATATACAAAGGAAAAGCCTAGATTTAAGGATTGGCTTCCATTAAGCATTGGCATGGCAGGGGTAATAATGAGTCACGTGGTTACAGCAGAAATGCTGGTGATTAATTTGGCGCTGTTGTGCATTGTTTTATTTAAGAAGACGATAGAGAGGGATAAATTCCAGGCATTTGTGAAAGCAGTAGTGGTATGTATTGGGGTAACGGCATGGTTTGTTGTACCATTTATTGATTATGTCACAAGTCAGGCGACTATGGTACAGGAGGATGACTTAAGACTGCTTGAAAATAATACGCAGGAATTGATTTATCTGTTTCAGTTCTTTTCTCCGGGTAATGAAGGAAAGCATTATTTAACAATAGGACTTTCCCTAATATTTGGACTGGTAATTGTTGTATATTGCCTGGGTAAGTATTGTAAGAATAATGATGAAAATAGTTGGAAGCTACGTTTCTTTACAGCTTTTGGGTTATTGAATTTGGTGTTTGTAAGTAACTTTTTCCCATGGAGCAGAATACAAAAGTATTTGGATATTGAGGGAATTGGTTATCAGATAGGAACGATTCAGTTTTCGTGGAGATTTTTATGTATTGCGTCCGTTGCTTTGACATTTGCAGTGGTGATTGCTTTAGAAAGGATATCGATTGAAAATAAAAAGCTTTATTCATATTCTTTTATAGCGATGCTGTTATGCATCACACTTTCGGCGGGATTTTATTATTACAGATATTCTGATGAGGTAAGCAGCAGAAGTCGAAATATTTATCAGCCGTATTCCAATTCGGACTCATTGTATTTGCTTGAAGGAGCTTCAAAAACGGTGAGAAACTCGGCAAAAGTAAATGTGTTGGAAGGTGATGTGAAGGTTTTAAGGTATGATAAGGAAGATGGAATTGCATGTATCGAAGTTGATAACAGCGGTAATCAGAATGCGGTTATCTCGGCACCGATTTATGCTTATAAATATTATAAGGTTTATCGGGATGGGGTAGAAATTGCACATCAGATTACAGATACAAAGTGTATTTCGATAGAGGTTCCGGCGGGATATCGAGGAGATTTTCAGATAAGTTTTGAGCCCCCGGTTAGTTGGAAAATATTTGAGTGGGTTTCACTTATCTTTGTGATAGCTCTTTTATACGAGTTAATTCGTAGATATCGAAAAAGAGTTAGAGCTTAAGGAAATAGTTTGTTAAAAAATAACCAATTCCTATGTTGCGAATTGCACAAAAACAAGTTATAATCAAACTTGCGTGAATACAATGCGCTATTTGTATATTTTTGATATGCACATGGCGTTGTTATAAAAGAAAGATGAGGAGAATGAAAATGAGTAAGAAAACCACAGTTTTAATGATTCTTGATGGTTACGGCTTGAATGACAAGACAGAGCATAATGCGGTAGCAGAGGCTAAGACACCTGTTATGGATAAGTTAATGAAGGAATATCCATTTGTAAGAGGTAATGCAAGTGGAATGGCAGTAGGTCTTCCTGACGGTCAGATGGGTAACTCTGAGGTAGGACATCTTAACATGGGTGCAGGTCGTATTGTATATCAGGAGCTTACAAGAATCACTAAGGAGATTCAGGATGGTACATTCTTTGAGAATCCTGCTTTATTAGAGGCTGTTGAGAACTGCAAGAAGAACGATTCAGCACTTCATTTATTTGGTTTATTATCAGATGGTGGTGTTCATAGCCACAATACACATTTATATGGTTTATTAGAGCTTGCTAAGAAGAACGGATTAGATAAGGTGTTTGTTCACTGCTTCTTAGACGGACGTGATACACCTCCTGCATCAGGTAAGGGCTTTGCGGAGGCATTAGAAGCAGAGATGGCTAAGATAGGTGTTGGTAAGATTGCTTCTGTTATGGGACGTTACTATGCGATGGACAGAGATAACAACTATGACAGAGTTCAGTTAGCTTACAACGCAATGACAAAGGGCGAGGGTGAGACAGCAGTTTCAGGTCCTGCAGCTATCCAGCAGTCATATGACAATGATAAGACAGATGAGTTCGTATTACCTACAGTAGTAGTAGAGAATGGTGCTCCTGTAGCTACAATTAAGGATAAGGATTCTGTTGTATTCTTTAACTTCAGACCTGACAGAGCAAGAGAGATTACAAGAGCTTTCTGTGATAATGATGCTGAGTTTAAGGGCTTTGACAGAAAGAGACCTGAGACAACATTTGTATGCTTCTCAGAGTATGACCCAACTATCCCTAACAAGTCAGTAGCATTCCACAAGATTGCTGTTACAAATGTATTTGGTGAGTGGCTTGCAGCCAACAATATGACACAGGCTAGAATCGCAGAGACAGAGAAGTATGCACATGTAACATTCTTCTTCAACGGTGGTGTAGAGGAGCCAAATCCTGGTGAGGACAGAGTACTCGTTCCTTCTCCAAAGGAGGTTGCGACATACGACCTTAAGCCTGAGATGAGTGCTTATGCTGTATGTGATAAGTTAACAGAGGCTATTAAGTCTGGTAAGTATGACGTTATTATCATTAACTTTGCTAACCCTGATATGGTTGGTCATACAGGTGTTGAGGCAGCTGCAATTAAGGCTGTAGAGGCAGTTGATGAGTGCGTTGGTAAGGCTGTAGAGGCTCTTTTAGAGGTTGATGGTACTATGTTTATCTGTGCTGACCATGGTAATGCAGAGCAGCTTGTAGATTATGAGACAGGTGCTCCTTTCACAGCACATACAACAAATGAGGTTCCATTTATCCTCGTAAACTATGATGAGGCTTATACCTTAAGAGAAGGCGGATGCCTTGCTGATATCGTACCTACATTGATTGAGACAATGGGTATGCAGCAGCCGGCTGAGATGACAGGTAAGTCACTTTTAATTAAGAAATAATAGATAAATGAACGACGCTCGGTATACTTTGGTATATCGGGCGTTTTTTAACTAAAGCAAAATAACAGAAAAATAAAATATAAGTAGCTAATATTCTGAAAAAATGATATAATTAAGCAAAGTGTAGGCTAATGTACATGGGAAATTTGCAATATAGAAGAAGGTACAAAGAGCTTAGGGAAGGCATGGTAAGATTGTATGGAGGTTGAAATGGTTTTAAACATGCGTTTTAGCTACAATTTGTTAATCATGAGTATTTTGTTGGTATGTTCATGGTTCTTTTGGGAAAATGCAAAAAATAATGACAGGTACCGAAAAGCGTTTGTAGGTGTATTAGTATCAGCGGCGGTTTTGTATATAAATCGTTTGTTCGGTATTGCGATGGAGGATGGATTTTTACAGTCCACATATATACTGCTGCATGTGGAGAGAACGGTTTATTATTGTATGTCAGTCATTGTTTTCTCTTTTTATGCATACTTTTTGCTTTGCCTGTTAGATCAATTCCAGAACGTATCGACGAAAAAAAAGATTCTGTTTTTTATACCGTCAACAATAGTATTGCTACTGGTGATTACTTCGCCATGGACAAAGCTGGTATATTATATCGAAGATGGTGAACTGCATTATGGTGTGGCCTATCTGATTGTTACATTTGGTAGAGCAATATATGAGATGGGAGCATCCGTTTATGCTTTGCGAAAGAGGCATCTTCTCCCGGATATTTTCGGAAAGACGATTTTTCTGTGCATAGTGTTCCAGTTTATGCAGTTTATTTTCTTTTGCATTAAGAAAAGTGATGCCCTGTTCCTCACGTCATTGTTGGTATGCATTGTATTGCTGCTTATGATGATTATTGTGGTAGAGTTTTATAAGGATAGGGTAACGGGATTTTTAAATCAGACTGCATTTGAAAATTATTGCGCTAAAGAGATTGGAAAGAGAAACAACAAGGCTGTTTATCTGGTTAAGGTTAAGAATTACCAGTATTTGAAAGAGAATTGCAGGGAGCTTCCGCTGCAGGAAGCAATCAGACAGCTTGCCATTCATATTAAGGAATATGCACATATTACCTCTGTTTATTATTTGGGAACAGGACGCTTTTGTGTAATCAGTAGTAAGAGCGATAACTTCCATGAAGATGAGTTTTTGGGCAGATTGGAACAAAGAATTGCAGAACCCTTTGAATCTAATGGCTTTAGTGTATCTCTACAGCTTTTTATAGCGATTATGAATTTGGAAAGCGGTAAGATAAAGAAGGAAAACTTCCATAAATATTTTATCGCATGTGATGATATGAAATATCGAATGAATAAGCCGATGGAGATTATTCATGGAGACCATTTTGGCATAGACCAGATTCAGAGATATCATGATGTAGAAGAGGCAATAGAAAGAGCTTTAGTAGAGAAAGAATTTAAAATATTCTATCAGCCGATTATTTCGACGCAGACAGGAAAGCTGGTATCAGCAGAGGCATTGCTTCGATTAAACGACAGAGTACTTGGCTTTGTTTCACCAGAGGAATTTATTCCGATTTCAGAGAATAATGGTAAGATTCATGAGATTAGTGATTTTGTTATGGAAAGTGTTTTCCGCTTTGTCAGCGAGCATGATATGGAAGAGATGGGACTTGATTTTATTGAGATGAATCTTTCTATGGTGCAGTGTATGGATAAGCATTTGCCGGATAAGCTAAAGGCATATATAGAAAAATATGATGTGAATCCAAAGTATGTCAATTTGGAGATTACCGAAACGGCTTCCAATATGGATGAGGAACGTTTACAGATTCAATTGATGAAAATGAGGAAAATGGGCTTTACTTTTTCACTTGATGATTATGGAACCGGTTATTCAAATCTTGTTCGAGTATTGGAATATCCTGTAGATATTGTAAAGCTGGATAAGACGATTGTCTGGTCTGCATTCCATGATAGAGATAATTTTGTAACTTTGAAAAATTTGATTTCGATGTTCCATGATGTACGAAGAAAGCTGGTTGCAGAGGGTGTAGAAAGTGAGGCACAAAGAGATACGTTAAAGGAGCTTGGGTGTGATTACCTTCAGGGATATTTTTATTCAAAGCCGATTTGTGAGGAGGATTTTGTTGCGTATGCTGCAAAATATAAGGAACAGTAAGCCTCAAAAGCAAATGAATTTGTGCACAAAGTATATAAAATTATGTAAAAATTTGTATTGAAAAATGTGTACAACTATGGTAATATTTTATTTGCTTGACATTAGGAGGTGTGAGAAATGGAAGTTTTAAGAATTATCCTTACGGTTTTATTAATATTAGTATCTATCGTGTTTACAGCGATTGTTTTATTACAGGAAGGTAAGTCAGCAGGACTTGGCGCTATCAGCGGAGCTGCTGAGAGCTACTGGGGCAAGAACAAAGGTCGTTCTATGGAGGGCACACTTGTTAGTTTGACAAAGGTTCTTGGCGTAGTATTCATTCTTCTTGCAGTAGTTTTGAATATAAACTTTTAAGACGATAAAACACTCTTGTAAATTCTACAAGAGTGTTTTTTGTTTGATATACTATCAAGCCAAAATGAATGTACCTTGGTACATTCTATCGGATGGTTTATCGAATAATAATCAGGATTTGGTTATAATACTATAGGACGGAAAGGCGGGATAAGATGGATAAGAGAAAGAAAGTAATACTTGATTTGATGGAGGACGAGTTCTATGTTCCGATGAAGGAGAAGGAGCTTGCGGTTATGCTTCAGGTCAGTAAGGAAGATAGAAATGAATTAAACAGATTGTTGAATGAATTGCTTGCAGAAGGCAAGATTTCAATTACCAAGAAGGGAAAGTTTGTAAGAGCAAAGCATAGTGATAAGCTGTTAGAGGGTACATTTATCAGTCATCCAAAGGGTTTTGGATTTGTTGAGATTGAGGGACGAGAGGAAGACTTATATATTCCTGAGTCCTGTGTAAACGGTGCTTTTCATAAGGATAAGGTCAGAGTGGCGCTTCTTGCAGGTCAGAAGGGCAAGCGTCAGGAGGCGCAGGTCATCGAGATTTTAGAGAGAAGCATTAAGCAGATTGTGGGAATCTTTGATAAAAGTAATAAGAACTATGGCTTTGTTATCCCTGATAATGCTAAGATTGGTGAGGATATTTTTGTGCCGACAGAGCGTTCCAAGGGGGCAGTATCCGGTCATAAGGTAGTTTGCGAGATTACAAGCTATGGTAAGGATCGCAGAAAGGCAGAAGGTAAGATTACAGAGATTTTAGGACATGTCAATGATCCGGGCGTAGATATTATGTCCATTGTCAGAGGGTATGAACTGCCGATGGAATTTTCGGAAAAGATTATGCGACAGGTAGAGAATGTTTCCAATGATGTATCTGAAGCAGATATGGCTGGAAGACGAGATTTGCGTGATATGACGATGGTAACCATTGACGGAGAGGATGCTAAGGATTTGGATGATGCAGTCAGCCTGTCTAAGGAGGGCGATTTGTATCATTTGGGTGTTCATATTGCAGATGTTACCAATTATGTGCAGGAGAATTCTGCCTTAGATAGAGAAGCCTTGAAGCGTGGTACCAGTGTATATCTTGTAGACAGAGTTATCCCGATGCTTCCACATAAGCTATCCAATGGTATCTGTTCTTTGAATGCGGGTGTTGACAGACTGGCATTAAGCTGTCTGATGACCATTGATTCCAAGGGTGAGGTGGTTAGTCATGAGATTGTCGAGTCTGTGATTAAGGTAGACAGAAGAATGTCATATACCAGTGTAAAGAAGATATTAGAGGATAAGGACGAGGCAGAGATTAAGGAATATGAGAGTCTGGTGCCGATGTTTGAGCTAATGGCAGAGCTTGCAGCGATTCTGCGTAATAAGCGTAAGAAGCGTGGCTCTATTGATTTTGATTTCCCGGAGAGCAAGATTATTCTGGATAAGAATGGCCGCCCGATAGACATTAAACCTTATGAGAGAAATGTAGCGACAAAGATTATTGAGGACTTCATGCTGATTGCCAATGAAACAGTAGCGCAGCATTTCTATTGGATGGAGCTGCCGTTTGTATATCGTACCCATGATAATCCGGATCCTGAGAAAATTGCAAAGCTGAGTACTTTTATTCGTAATTTTGGATATACTATTAAGAGTAAGCAGGAGGAGATTCATCCAAAGGAGTTACAGAAGCTTTTGACAAAGATTGAAGATACTCCTGAGGAGGCTTTGATTAGCAGATTGACACTTCGTAGTATGAAGCAGGCAAAGTATACGATTGACAGTTCAGGACACTTTGGTTTGGCGTGTCAGTACTATTGTCATTTTACATCACCAATCAGACGTTACCCTGATTTACAGATTCATCGTATCATCAAGGAGCAGATTCGAGGCAGGATGAATGAGAATCGTATCGAGCATTATGATGCTATTTTACCGGAGGTGGCAAAGCATTCTTCAGAGATGGAGCGTCGTGCAGATGAAGCAGAGCGTGAGACAGATAAGCTCAAGAAGGTAGAATATATGTCTGAGCGAATCGGTGAGATTTACGAGGGTGTGATTTCGTCGATTACGGCTTGGGGTGTATATGTGGAGCTTCCAAATACGATAGAGGGAATGATTCATGTTTCCATGCTGCCGGGGGATTACTTCTACTATGATGAGCAGTCCTACGAAATGGTAGGGCAGGCGACGAATAAGCGTTATAAGCTTGGTGAGAAGATTATGGTGCGTGTAAATGACACGGATAAGCTTTCACGAACGATAGATTTTGTCATTCCGCAGGAATGGGAACTCGACTTAGAGGAAGATATGTGATAGAATTGCTCTATCAATCAGAAAGGCATAAAGGATTATGGCAAAAGAAACAATGAAGCTGGTAGCCAATAATAAAAAGGCGTACCATGATTATTTTATAGAAGAAAAGTATGAGTGCGGTATCGCATTACACGGTACGGAGGTAAAGTCTCTTAGAATGGGAAAGTGTAGTATCAAGGAGGCTTTCATCCGTATCGAGAATGCGGAGGTCTTTGTATATGGAATGCATGTTTCTCCTTATGAGAAGGGGAATATCTTTAATAAGGATCCGCTTCGAGTGAAGAAGCTTCTTCTGCATAAGCAGGAGATTCATAAGCTCCTTGGCAAGATTAAGGAGAAGGGGTATACTCTGGTTCCGTTACAGGTCTATTTTTCGAATGGTAAGGCGAAGGTTGAGATTGGTCTTGCCAGAGGTAAGAAGCTGTATGATAAGCGAGATGACATTGCTAAGAAGGACCAGAGAAGAGAGTCTGAGCGAGAGTTCAAGGTGGCATTTCGTTAGTAGAAATATACCAATATTTTATTATGTAAAGTCATTGACGAATGGAAATTCGTTGTTTATAATGAGCGAGTAGCTAATTTTCAGTGTGTATAATATGTGAACAGTAGTGGTGGGAAATAAGATTTTTGAAGAAAAACTGCTGCTGAGCAATGCTATTTTAAGGGGTAGTAAAGGTTTCGACAGGGAACTTGATGATGGAGAAGCAAGCCGTAGGCATACGTTAAATCCAACATTAAAATTAAACGCTGAAGATAATTTAGCATACGCTGCCTAATGGCAGCTGTCCGACTTAGCGCACCTACACGTTAAGACCCGGGCATCGATTATGTAGGAAACGACACATACTAAGCTTTGCGTATGTGGGCGTAGCATGAAGCTACCGACTGTGCAGGGGCGTTGATTCGCCTGCATGGAAGGGAAATGGTTTATCCGGAACAATCAACTAAGCTTGTAGAAGTACATGGGATGGTTTTTTGGACACGGGTTCGACTCCCGTCTACTCCACTCAAACGCCATGCAGTTGAACCTAGAGGTTCGGCGGCATGGCGTTTTTTGTACAAATGTTTATTACTTTTCATTATGTAAACCGTATGATAGAATATAATGAATGAAAAGGAAGGAATATATTATGAAAAAGGGGTCTAATAAGAGAGTATTATTGATATATATCATTGTTATTTTGCTTTTATTTTCTTTGTTTCTTAGTGGTCTCTATGTTTTTTGGAGGGTTGGAGAGGCCTGTAACCGTGCTCTGGAGATTAATTATTATTCGATTGATGCAGATATGATTGGAGAACATTACAGTGGATTGCGAATTGCACAGATTTCTGACTTGCATAACGTAAGCTTTGGCGTGGGGAATGAACGACTGTTACAGATGTTGGCAGAGACTCAACCGGATATGATTGCAATAACCGGTGACTTGGTAGATTCTGAAAGAACAAATATAGATGTTGCGATTACTTTTGCAAAAGGGGCAGCTAAGATTGCACCGTGTTTTTTTGTTATTGGTAATAATGAAGTGGCAATAGAAGAATACGATAGGCTTGAAGAAGGTTTGAAAAATGCGGGCGTGGTGGTTTTACATGATGAGGCAGTAGCGTTTCCATTTAACAATACTACGATACAACTAATAGGTGTTGATGATCCGTATTATGCTTCTTATAGAGAAAAGCTTATAAGAGATACAGCAAAAAAGGTGGCAAAAGAAGCGGGAGCGTCTCAGGAAGAATTAGAGAGAATTAGCAAGGCGTTAAGCAGTACACAAGAGCAGCAGGAAGAGCGATATGTAAAAAAATTAAAAAATCTGGGAATTCATAAAGAGGATTTCACGATTCTTTTGTCTCATAGACCAGAGCTGTTTGAGGAATATTGCAGCATAGGAGCAGATGTTGTTTTGACAGGACACGCTCATGGAGGCCAATTTAGAATTGATGGGGTAGGAGGGCTATATGCTCCATCTCAGGGATGGTTTCCGGAGTATGATTCAGGAGTATATCATAGTGATGATACTTATATGGTTGTGAGCCGTGGATTAGGCAATAGTGGTTTCCCGTATCGTATTAATAATCCGCCAGAGATAGTAATAGTAGACATACAGTAGTATGAAGGTAAGGTTTTGACGGGAAAATGGTTGAAAATGCACGTTTTTCATGCGCACAGAGTGATACAATTGAGAAAGGCACAAGTGCTTAGTAGAGAAAATAAGTGCATAAGGAGAGGTACTATGAGAAGAAATAGTTGTGTGTTTTTGCTTACGTTGGTAGCTGGATTAGTAATGACAGGATGTAGTAAGGAAGAGGTACCAACTGACACAGTAGTGGAAAGTTTGACTGTGGTGGAAGAGACTGCCATGATTGAAAGCTCGACTGTAGTTGAAGAGGAGCCAGAGGTAGACCATTCGGCAGAGGTTGCAGTAGTAGAAGGTCTTAGTGAGGACTTTGTATTTGGCTGCGATATGTCGATGCTGATTGCACAGGAGAATAGCGGAGTAGTATATTATAATGAGGCGGGAGAGGAACAGGATCCGCTTTTGACACTGGCAAATAATGGTGTGGATTCTATTCGTATTCGTATCTGGAATGATCCTTATGATGAAAATGGTAACGGTTATGGCGGCGGTAATAATGATACAGAGACAGCTATAGCAATTGGACAGCGTGTAACAGAGCATGGCATGAGTGCATTTATTGATTATCATTACTCTGATTTCTGGGCTGACCCGAAGAAGCAGATGCTTCCCAAGGCATGGGTAGGTATGACAACAGAAGAGCTTGCAGATGCCATTTATGCATTTACTAAGGATTCCTTAGGAAAGATATTAGCGGCTGGCGTAGATGTTTCCATGGTACAGCTTGGTAATGAGATTACCAATGGTATGTGTGATGAAGTTAACTGGACTAATATCAGTACAATGCTTCGTAGCGGCTGCAAGGCAGTTCGCGAGCTTGAAGAAGAGTATGGCAAGGAGATTCAGATTGTTATGCATTTTGCAAATCCTCATACAGCAGATTATCAGAAGCTTGCTATGAGATTGCAGAATAATGAGGTAGATTATGATATCTTTGCAACCTCATACTATCCATTCTGGAATGGAACGCTTGAGAATCTGCAGACAGTGTTGCAGGGCATTATCGATAATTATGGTAAGAAGGTAATGGTAGCTGAGATTTCTTATCCATACACCTTTGAGGATGGCGATAATAATCAGAATTCCCTTTACGAGAATTGCGGTTCACCGTTTAACTATGAGATTTCCGAACAGGGACAGGCAGAGGCGGTACGTGATTGCGTGGAGGTACTTGCAACTTATGGAGAGAATGCAGTGGGTATTTTCTACTGGGAGCCTGCATGGATTCCGGTACCCGGCGATACAGGTATGACACGTTCAGAGATTTGGGAGAAGTACGGTTCCGGCTGGGCATCAAGCTATGCTTCCGGCTATGACCCGAATGATGCAGGTAAGTATTATGGTGGCTCTGCATGGGACAATCAGGCATTGTTTGATCATGAAGGTAATCCACTTTCATCTATTCAGATGTTCAATATGATGAAGGGTGAATAAATACAATAAAAAACACCGGTTTTTAGCCGGTGTTTTTTATTGTATTTCCAGTTTCTGTGAACCTAAAAGCTTGATAAATTCTTTGCCGGGGAGCGGTTTGGAATAGTAGTAGCCCTGGAAGTAATCACAGCCCATTTCCTTTAACATATTGGTTTGCTCTAAGGTCTCAACACCTTCGGCAACCAGTTCCATGTTCATATCCTTTACCATATGAATACTGTGCTTTAGTGCACACATGGATTTTGGCTTTTCCATTGCGGACCAAACAAGAGATTTGTCAATCTTAATAGTATGGAACGGATATTCTATAATAGTAGCCATATTTGAGAAGCCTGTACCATAGTCATCAAGGGAGAAATTAATACCCTTATCAATTAACTCATCCATATTAAGACGTAGAGTATCACTGGACATAATAGCAGCGGTTTCTGTGATTTCAAGACTGATAAAATGATAGTCGACACCGTATTCATCCATGATTTCTATCAGCTTGGAATGTAACTGCTGTTGCATACATTGAACAGCTGAAAGGTTGACATCTACACTTTTTAGGCCGTATTTGGTTAATTGCTCTGTGGTAGTAAAACGACATACCTCGCGAAATACGTATTCTCCGATATCCAAAATTAAGCCGTTCTTCTCTGCTAAAGGAATAAATTCATCAGGACTGATAAAAGAACCATTATCGTCTTTCAAACGGATTAGTGCCTCCGCCATGGTAAAACGTTTGTCTCTTACGGAGTAGATTGGCTGATAATACACTTCGAATTTATCTTCCAGCAGGGCTCTTTTCATAAGTTGAAGGAGTCTGCTTTCTTTTCTTCCGTTTTCAAGGATTTCATTGGTAGCTACCACTACGGAGTCATTTGCATTATTGCTAGCCTCCTGTAAAGAGTAGGTAATCATATCCAGAGCATCTTCCAGAGAGATTTTGTTACTTTCACACTCTAACTGACAAAGAGAAACATTAGGCGTACACTTAATGCCGTTTATCCAAAATGCGTTCTTGAAGCGCTGCTGAATCAGCGGAACAAGAAGTTCCGGACTGCTGTTTAGCTTGTAAGGCTTCATGACAAGAAATTTTGTACCGGATAGATGAAATACATAATTGGTTCCACTGGCCTCCTGCAGAAACTCAGAAACCTGATATAACAGAATGTTACCGGCACCAACACCATGCGTTTCATTAATAAAACTAAGTCCGTTAACCTGTATACCTAAAATAAAGAATGGCTTGCCCTTTTGGGTGTAGGTATGAAACATTTCATGAAATGCCATGCGGTTAAAAATTCCAAACTGCTGATTGTAGTAGTTCTCAGGGTTCTGCAGTGTGAGATACATTAAAACAGCAGATACTGCAATTGCCATATGAATAATCATTAAATTAGGAATCGCATGCTGAAGCAAAATGGCTAGGAATGCAGATGAAGTAAATACAAGCACGATAACTTTCTGCGTTTTAGACATAGTTGCTCTGTGTACGATGACTTGTATAATAGCAGCAATCATGTAATAGATGGCAATTGCATATAACAAAAATTGCAGACTGCCACGATGGTAGATGCCATTTTCATCAAAGTAGAATATCCACTTGGTAAAAGAAGTGGAAAGAATGAGCAGGATAGCGATACTATAAGGAAGCAGTACACGTATATAATGTAATGGACTCCATTCGTTCATTTTCTTTGACCATGATACCAAATAAGTAAAATAGAATGCAGCAACACCATTGAATGCAATCAAATAAAGCTGGTTCAGCAGGGAATTTAACCATACCGGAACAACTGCAGGATGTTCAATGGTGTAAATGGTAATCAAGTCTAAGGCATTTGCAAGGGCGGCAAGTCCAAGCATCCAAGCAAACATAGTGGTTTGTCTGGATGGGATTGACCTTTTGACTGTGAAGTGGCATGCGACAACCAGTGTAACAATTAACGCGGCCACATCATAATGTATAATATATGACATAGAGCTTCCTCCGAAACATTATTGTTAAAATAGCACAAAAAGTATTGTATATATTTTAACATGAATGTTGGGGGAAAACAATTCTACCAAAGCAAAGAAAAAAAGTATAACACACAACTGTTGTGAAAACAGATACAGTTGATAAAAGCGGTGTAAATGTGGTATGCTTTAAATATAAAGATACAATTGAAGTAAACTTCAATTGAGGTAAACTTCAACTGAAGAAATTCTTATAGGAAAGGTATGATTGCAGGATGAATATAACAATTACGGGAAATCTTGGCAGCGGTAAGTCAAGTATTGCTAAAATAATAAAGGAAAAAGGCTATGAGATTATTTCAACAGGTAATATCTTCCGTGAGCTTGCCATGGAGAAGGGGCTATCTGTTGAGGAGTTTAATCAGCAGGTTAACGAGGCAACCAAGCGAGGTGATCGTTCTGTTGACCAGATGATTGATGATACAACAACAAGGATTGGTAAGGAAAGAGATATGATTCTCTTTGATTCCAGATTAGCATGGAATTTTGTTCCTGACAGCTTTAAGGTATTTGTTATTACAGATATTTATGAGGCAAGCAGAAGAGTATTTAATGATAGTGTCAGAGCAAACTCAGAGTCTTATGATTCACAGGAGACCTGTAAGAAGGCGTTGATTAACAGACAGGAGCTGGAGTCGGTTCGTTTTAAAGATATTTATAGTATTGATTATTATAATATGTCAAATTACAATCTTGTCATTGAGAGCACAAGTGCAGCACCGGCAGAGCTTGCAGAGGAGATTTTGAAGCGACTTGAGGAATATCAGGCAGGTGGTTTTGAAAAGCTGATGGAGATTAATCCGTCATCCGTTTATATCTGTCCGGATAGTCAGGCAGAGGGTGAACTGGTGGTAAACGAAGTAAATGGCACGTGGTTTGTAAAGAGTGGTGTGAAACGCTTAGAGGAAGCATTTGCTAGCGGTGAGAAGTTTGTGGCAGTCACAGTGGATGCGGGATATGAGCCTCAGCTTATGGAGGAGTCTGCATATCAGGCGTTTGCGCAAAAGAACGGATTTTCTTATAAGAAATATCCAACAGCATCACTTTTTGATGAAAAGAGCTTTATGAAATTCAAATAAAAATAAGGTTTATTAATTGGCTGAATTGAATAAAAATTTAGAAAAATAGAAAAAACACTTTCCATATAAAGTGGATTCGTGTAAAATAATATCTTGGTGTGTAAGGGAAAAGGCAGGACGGCAAGCCTAATAAGAGCCGGTTGTGAAAGGGAATTAGAAGTATGATGGAAGTAAAGAAAAAGATTTGTCTGTGCAGGGATTGCGGCAGGCTCGATTATGCGGCAGGAAGCTGCGAGAAGTGTGGAAGCACGAATATAGTTAGTGCCAGTCATGATTTTATGGTTGGTTATGGAAGGGATATCTTTGAGATTCAGTATCTGAATCAGCAGAGCCCATTTAGAAAAAAAGAGATGATGTATTAAACAGAAGGCACTCCTTTGAAGGGGTGCCTTATTAGTTGCCAGGGGAGTGTAACAGGATAACAACACTTGTTGAAAGTTTGAAAGTTGACTGAAAATATTGACTATTGTTGCAAATAGATATAAAATTATAAGAGGGATTCAATGCTTTTTTTACAAAAGATAACGATAGAATGATGTTTGGAAGGGGTGCCGGCATGGCTGAAGAATTCAATGTTGATGGAATGGTAGATATGTACCTGTATGAGAACGGACAGCTGCTTGAGAAACTGGAAGAGTTCGTATTGGATAACAAGGATGAAGACTGTTTTGACGAGAACAGTATCAATGAGATTTTCCGTATCATGCATACGATAAAAGGCTCATCCGGAATTATGATGTACAACAATATTATGAAGGTTTCACATAAGCTGGAGGATATTTTCTTTTATCTGCGTGAAAATATTGGTATTGATGAGCATCATGCTGATTTAACAGAGCTTATTTTTCAAGTGCTTGATTTCATTAACGGCGAAATGGATAAGATTAGAGACGGTAATGATCCGGATGGTGATAATGCAGCTTTAATAGAAGAGATGGATGCCTTTTTAAAGAAATTAAAGGGTGAAGATGGTGAGGCTGCCACAGAGGCAGAAGCAAAGGCTGATGCACCAAAGGAAGAGAAAAAGGAAATGGGACTTGGACCTAACCAGTTCTATATTGCACCGAAGTCTTCCGGAGAGGGTAAATATTTTCAGGTTAGAATCACATATCTGGCAGATACCCAGATGTGTAATTTGCGTGCATATTCATCAGCATATGCCTTGAAGGAATTTACAGAGGATGTTCATTATATGCCGGATGATATTCTGACCAATGAAGAGTCTTCTACAACCATTTTGAACGATGGCTTTTTGCTTTTGGTACATGGTAATTTCACGGTAGAATCACTAAGGGAATTATTAGATACCACAGCAGAAATTGACAATATTGAGATTATAGAATGTGATAAGGAAGAGTTTGATAAGGGCTTCTATGGAGAAAGCGACCCAATGCCTGTAACACCTCAGATACCTGAAGGCATGATGACAGAGGAGGCGTCTAAGGAATCGGAGCCGCAGCCCGGTGACTATGTTATTCAGAAGGAGGTTGGTAAGGCAAAGCAGATTACCAAGCCAAAGAAGAAAAAGGAACACAAGCCTTCCTTCATGAGTGTCAGCATTGATAAGATGAATCAGCTTATGAATCTGATGGGTGAAATGGTAATTGCTGAGTCTGTTGTATTGCAGAATCCTGATTTACAGGTAGAAAATTTGGATTTATCTAATTTCCAGAAGGCTTCTGCCCAGCTTGCAAAGATAACAACAGAGATGCAGGAATTGATTATGTCCATGCGTATGATGCCGCTTACCAATACTTTCCAGAAGATGAACAGAACCGTATTCGATATCTCTAGAAAGCTTGGCAAGGATATCGAGTTTGAAATGATTGGCGATACAACTGAGGTGGATAAGAATATCATTGAAAATATTTCTGACCCACTGATGCATTTGGTGAGAAATTCCGTAGACCATGGTATAGAGATGCCGGAGGAAAGAGAAGCGGCAGGTAAGACAGAGAAGGCAAAGGTTACCTTAGAGGCTAAGAATGAGGGCGGTAAGGTATGGATTTCTGTAAAGGACAATGGTAAGGGTCTGAACAGAAAGAAGCTGTACAAGAAGGCATGGGAGAATGGATTACTTACGGATAATCGCGTGGAAAGTGATTATACAGATAAGGAAATTTTCCAGTTCATTACATTACCGGGCTTCTCAACAAAGGAGCAGGTAACAGAATATTCAGGACGAGGCGTTGGTATGGACGTTGTTGTAAAGAATATTCAGAAGATTGGCGGTGTTCTTGACATCGAGTCCGAAGAGGGTCAGGGAACGACTATGACCATGAAGATTCCGCTGACACTTGCGATTATTGACGGAATCGTTATGCGTAATGCCAATACTAAGTTTGTAATGGAAACCTCTGCAATCAAGGAATTTATCCGTGTGTCAGAGGAAATGATGATTCATGAGCCAAGCGGCGAAGAATACGTATTAATTCGTGGCGAATGCTATCCGGTTCTGCGTTTGAGTCAGAGATATAAGCTGGAAGAGGAAGAAAAGAGTGTAGAAGACGGCGTTATGCTGATACTCGAATACGAAGGACGAACACTGTGCGTTCTAATTGATGAATTAATCGGCACGCAGGAAATCGTAGTAAAGCCAATACCTTCTTATGTGAAGAAGGTACCGGGCATTTCCGGCTGTACACAGCTTGGAGATGGCAGTATTGCGTTGATTTTGGATGTGAGCGGATTAATGCAGGAACAGTAAAGGTGGGAGAAATATGAATCAGGAACTTCTTATACAGAATGGTTTTGATGTAGAAGGCGCGATGAAACGATTTATGAATAATGAAGCGTTGTATCTAAAGTGTCTGAAGAAAATGCTGAATGATAATAATATTAAGGAGCTTCGTGTAGCCTTTGATAATGGTGATTGTGAGAACGCTTTTAAGGCGGCACACTCCATAAAAGGTTTCGTTTCAAATCTTGGCATAGAAACTTTACATCGACAGGTACATCCGATTGTGGAGGCATTCAGAGCCGGTACGATGCCACAGGCTTCGGAAATTGCGCAGTTTGAACAGGCGTATCAGGAAGTGTATCAATTGATTGAATCACTGGAATAACCATATCCGAATGACATCAAAGGGAGGCAAGACATGGCAGAGAATAAGGAATGGGCAATTGAAGGCTATCAGTTCAGTTCACAGAAGGATGCAGTACAGGCAAAGGGTGAGCTGTTAAAGATACAAAAGCTGGAAGAAAAAATGGATTATAAGAATCCGCAAATGGTTTATATGGTATACAATAAGGCATTGGAAAACAGAATATTTAAGACACCTATCGGTTATGAATATTTGAAGAAGCTTCAGACAATGCTGATTAAAAGCGGGCAGATTAAGGAGCCGATAAAGGAAATTCCGATTTATCAGATGTATAATTTGCGTGATAGTACCAATCCCATTGTGGAAAAGATAAAGACGGACCCGAAGCTACAACAAAAAAGGGAGAAGGAAAGACAGCGTAGGGAACAATTTCCGATGAAAACCTCGATTTTCTTCAATGTTTTACTGGCAATACTGGTAGTTGTGATGTTATATATATCCACTACGGGCAGTAATCCTAATGTATTGAATTATGAAAGGAGCCTCCAGGATAAATATGCGGCATGGGAGCAGGAGCTTATGGAACGGGAGGCTGTCATTAGGGAGAAGGAAAGAGAACTATTATTAGAAGAATAGCAAAACCTTTCACACTTTTTACATATTTATCATGTAACATATAGCGCAGGAAGAGATTTTGGACAGAATGGAAATACATGGTTGAGAAAAAGAATAGAAAGGATAAGGATTACGATGAATAAGTGTAAGATATTGGTAGTGGATGATGAAAGCAGAATGCGTAAGCTGGTAAAGGATTTCCTGAACATGAAGGGTTATGAGGTTTGTGAAGCAGGAGATGGCAGTGAAGCGTTAGATGTATTTTTTAATCATCAGGACATTGCATTGATTATATTGGATGTGATGATGCCGAAGTTAGACGGTTGGCAGGTCTGTAAGGAAATCAGAAGCTATTCTAAGGTGCCGATTATTATGCTGACTGCAAAGTCTGATGAGAAGGATGAGCTTCTTGGTTTTCAGCTTGGCGTAGATGAGTATATATCGAAGCCTTTCAGCCCTAAGGTGTTAGTGGCAAGAGTAGAGGCGATTCTCAGGAGAACGGTGAAGTTTAATGAGGAAGAAATCTTAGAGTACGGCGGCATTGTGATAGACAAGGCTGCGCATGTTGTAAAGATAGATGAACATCCGATTGAGCTTAGCTTTAAGGAGTTTGAGTTGTTAAGCTATTTTATGGAGAACAAAGGTATTGCGTTATCGAGAGAAAAGATATTGAATTCTGTATGGAATTACGATTATTTTGGGGATGCCAGAACAATTGATACCCATGTAAAGAAGTTAAGAAGCAAGATGGGTGATAAAGGTGATATGATTAAGACGGTCTGGGGAATGGGTTATAAGTTTGAGGAGATTTAGCTATGAGACATTCGATTAAAAGACAGTTTGCATTCATTTTTATCGCACTTATGGCAGGAACGATAGTTTTGTGTTGGATTATCAACAATCTGTTTTTGGAAAGCTTCTATACAACAAGAAAAATAGAAGCAATAGAAACTGTTTATAGTAATATAAACAATGCAATGAATGGCGGGGAGCTTACATCGGACTCCTTTGAAGTAGAACTGAGAAAGACCTGCGATATGTATAATATTGAAGTGTTGGTAATTGATTCAGGAGCAAATATAGTAGTATCGGTTTCAAAAGGCCATAACATATTAAACAGCTTGCAGAGAAATATTTTTGACAGAAATCGAACATATCGTTTGCTACGGGAAACGGACCATTATTATCTTACTTCTAATATAGATAAGATGACCAATACAGAATACCTCGAAATGTGGGGAAACCTGAATAACGGTAATTTATTTTTGATTATGTCTCCGTTGGAAAGTATTCGAGAGAGTGTAGAGATTGCGAATAAGTTTTTGGCTTATGTAGGACTTGTAGCTACTGTGTTAAGTGCATTGATTATTCTATGGGTAACAAACCGGATTACCAAGCCGATTATGCAGCTTAAGGATATTTCCGAGCAGATGACAAATCTGAATTTTGAGAATAAGTATGAAAGCCGTGGGCAGAATGAAATAGATTTGCTGGGAGAACATATTAATCACCTTTCAGCCAGCTTGGAGCATACGATTTCTGAATTGAAAACGGCTAATAATGAGCTACAGAAGGATTTGGAGAAAAAGGAACAGATAGATGAGATGCGAAAGGAGTTTTTATCTAATGTATCTCATGAATTGAAAACACCGTTGGCTTTGATACAAGGCTATGCAGAGGGATTAAAAGAGGGAATTAATCAGGATGACGCAGAAAGCAGAGATTTTTATTGCGATGTCATCATGGATGAAGCAAATAAAATGAGTGTTATGGTAAAGAAGCTGCTTGATTTGAATCAACTGGAATTTGGTAATGATATTGTAGCGCTGGAGAGATTTGACATTGTGGAGCTACTGCATAATTTCCTGCAATCAGCAGAAATACTGGTACAGCAAAATAATGTGACGCTCAGAATGGAAGAGTATCCGCCGATTTATGTATGGGCAGATGAGTATAAGACAGAGGAGGTCATTCGTAATTATTTCAGTAATGCCATGAATCATGTGGGTGGTGACAGAATTATTGAAATCAAGTGTACACGCATGGGACCAAAGGTACGAATCAGTGTATTCAATACCGGTGAACCGATACCTGAGGACGCATTACCACATATCTGGGAAAAGTTTTACAAGGTGGATAAAGCAAGAACCAGAGAGTATGGCGGAAGCGGAGTAGGACTGTCTATTGTAAAAGCAATTATGGAGTCAATGAATCAGCGATATGGTGCTGTAAATTATACAAATGGTGTGGAGTTCTGGATGGAGCTTGAGACCAAATAATACGGAGGTGTTAGTAGTGAAAAAGGGGAAATTACTTGGAATGACAGCAATGGTTGCGCTACTGTTGACGGGATGTGTAGATAACATGCCGGATATGACAGAAGAGCAGTCGGAATTGGTGGCGGAATATGCGGCAGGCCTGCTATTAAAATATTCGCCTAATTATGAATATGGTCTTGCAGATGAGGATACACTGCTGGAGGAGGAAACGATAGTAGAGGAAACTGAAACTACCGTGGAAGAAAGTGCTGCAGAGGAAAGCAGTGTGGTAGAATCGTCGAAAGATACAAAGGAGGAGGAATCGACTCCGGTTACTGAGATAGAGATTCATGTTGGGGCAGATAAAACTGAGCCGGATGTGCTGTATATTCCGATTAACAGTACGGAAAAGGTAGAACTAAAAGAGAATCCATATGAGGTAGAGCTGGCAGAGGTAATCAATGCCGCGGATATGGGAGTTCGTTATACCTATTATGAGCTTTGTAATGAGTATCCTAGCGGTTCGGCGGACAGTGGATTTACCGTCCAGCCACAGGAAGGCAAGAAGCTTCTGGTGATTCATTTCTCATTGGAGAATAAGGCTGAGAATACACTTTCCTGTGATTTGTTTGATAGCGGTATCAGGATTAAGGCAAATCTCAACGAAAAGGGCTTTGTGAAGACAATGAGCACATTATTAGTGAATGATATTACAACTTATATTGAAGAAATTAAGGCAGGGGCAAGTACGGACGTGGTAACAGTGATGGAAGTTGATATCGCTTCGGAGGAAGAAATTACATCGTTGAATCTGCTAATGGAGTGCGGAGAGAACAAAAGTGCTCTGAAATTGAAATAAAATGTCGATAAAATTTATAAATTTATTAAAAAATAACTGAAAATAATTGTAATTAGAATTATATGTGTGCTATAATTATTTATAGATTAATATTCTGCAAAGAGTTTGTAATAGGAAGAACGGAGAGGTGGCAATATGGAGACAAAGATTCTCTTAGAAAACGGAACGAATGAGTTGGAAGTATTGGAATTTGTTGTGGATGGTAATGCTTACGGAATAAATGTTGCTAAAATTAAGGAAATCATTCCATATCAGGCTGTTACACCGGTTCCAAATTCTCATCCAAGTGTGGAAGGAATTTTTATGCCGAGAGATGCGATGATTACAGCGATTGATTTGCGTAACTGCCTTCAGAGAGGCGAGTCGCAGGAAGGCGGCTTGTTTATCATCACAAGTTTTAACAAATTGGATATTGCATTCCATGTTGATGCAGTAATCGGAATCCATAGAGTATCATGGGTTGATATTATTAAGCCGGGCGCAACAGTGTCCACATCTGATGAAGGTATTTCAACAGGTATCATCAAGATTGACGGTAAGTTGATTATTATTCTTGATTTCGAGAAGATTATCAGTGATATTAATCCTGAGACAGGACTTAAGGTTACAGAGATTGATGCATTGGGTGTCAGAGGCGAGAACTCGGTGCCGGTTCTGATTGCAGAAGATTCTGTGTTACTTAGAAAATTAATTGTTGATTCTTTACATAAAGCCGGATATGATAATATCATTAAGGCAGAGAATGGTCAGGAAGCATGGGAAATTATTACTGATGCAAAGACGAGAGGTGTGTTGAATGAAGAGATAGGATTGGTTATCACAGATATTGAGATGCCGCTTATGGATGGTCACCGCCTTACAAAGCTGATTAAGAGTGATGATGCAGTGAAACATATACCTGTAGTTATTTTCTCATCACTTGTAAATGATGAAATGAGAAAGAAGGGCGAGATGTTAGGTGCTGACGCACAGCTTTCAAAGCCTGAAATCGGTAACCTGGTTCGCGTGATTGATCAATTACTTGCAAAATAACAGACTAAAAGAGCCGGGAATGCTCCCGGCTCTATATTTGATTTATGGTTAGGAAATTGGAGAACGACAAGATGAGTAAGACAGAAGTATTAAAAGAGAAAATTGCAGATGCAGATTTGGTGTTAGTGGGAATTGGCGAGGAGTTTAATGAGGATTTTTCTAAGATAGGAGAGTATCCGAAGCTGGTAAAGGCATTGGATGCGGTAGATAAAGATGAGAAGCTTGCATGGCTGGTTCCTTATCTGGAGCAGATGTATCTGACACAGTATCAGAATCAGAAGCTTGCGAAAGCCTATGAGAAGCTTGGGGCATTGCTTGCTGATAAGAATGCATTTGTGATTACCACATGTATCGATGGAAGGATTGATGATGCGGGGCTGGCACCTGAGAAAATGGTAGCTCCTTGTGGGGGATATCGAAAGCTGCAATGTAGTGAAAAATGTTGTACACAGCTTTGGAATGCGGCTGAATTGATGAAGGAGATTCAGGATACAGTCGAAGCGGAGGGAGATTACACAAAGCTTACACAGCCTGTATGTGAGCACTGTGGTAAGCCTTTGGTGTTTAACAATATCATGGCAGAGTATTATGTAGAAGAAGGTTATCTGGAGCAATGGGAGAAATATACGAAGTGGTTACAGCTGACCTTGAACAAGAAGCTTTGTATTATAGAGCTTGGAGCAGGAATGCATCTGCCGGGTATTATGAGATGGCCTTTTGAAAAGATTGCATTTTATAATAAGAAAGCAAGCTTTTTTAGAATAAATCAGACGGTATATCAGTTACCGGAGGATGTGGGAGAAAAGGGAATTAGTATAGAAGGGAATGCTGTAGAGTTCTTAAGGAGCTTATAAAGAACTTAAGAACTGAAAAAGATTGAGGGAAATATGTAAATAGGAGGAATTATCATGAGTACTGAAGAAGAAAACTACTTGGATAATTTGCTGAAATCCTTGACTGAGCCACCCAAATCGGAAGTTTTGGAAGAGACAACAGAGGATATACCATCTGTTACATCAGAAATTGTGACAGATGTCGAGACAGAAACTATTACAACTCCCGAGATAGAAGAAATAAATATTGAAGAACTTCCAGAGTTGGAGGAGCCTGTAGCTATAGAGGAGCTTCCAGAGTTGGAAGAACCAGTAGCTATCGAGGAGCTTCCAGATTTAGAAGAACCTGTAGCTATAGAGGAGCTTTCTGATTTGGAGGAACCTGTGGCTATAGAGGAGCTTCCAGATTTAGAAGAACCTGTAGCGATAGAGGAGCTTCCTGATTTAGAAGAACCTGTAGCTATAGAGGAGCTTCCTGATTTAGAAGAACCAGTAGCTATAGAGGAGCTTCCTGATTTAGAAGAACCAGTAGCTATCGAGGAACTTCCTGATTTGGAGGAATCTGTGGCTATAGAGGAAGCGGTGGTCGAGGAAACGCCAGTCCAAGAACCGGAAGTAGAAGAAACAGTGGCCGAGGAATCTGTTATAGAAGAAACGATGACAGAAGAAGCTGTAATAGAAGAAGCTGTAATAGAAGAACCAATAATGGAAGAACCTGTCATAGAAGAACCTGTCATGGAAGAACCTGTCATAGAGGAAACTGTTATAGAGGAAGCTGTAGCAGAAGAGCCTGTCATCGAAGATGTGCAAATGGAAGATTTGAATATGGAAGAATTGAACTTAGATGATATTCAAGTAGATGATATTCAAGTAGAGGAGATGCAAACTGCTACTTCAAGTAGTGATACAGATGAGTTCAATCTGGATGATTTGGGTCTTGACGATATTGATTTGAATAATATCGATTTAGATAATGTGAGTCTGGATTTGGATGACGCTGATTTTGCGGAATTAACATCGGCTACAGATGTGCAGGATGCAGCACTGGAAGAGCCTGTGGCTATGGAGGAAATATCTGATGTGTCAGAACTTCCTGATTTAGAAGAAGCTGTTGCTTTGGAAGAGCCGGTAGCAATCACGGAAGAACCTGTGGCTATGGCAGAGGAAGTGCAAGAATCGGCAACTGTTGCAGAAACAGAGGATAATGCTAAGACAGATACTGTGGATATATCTGATTTGGATTTAGATTCCATGGACCTTATGACTTTGGATATTGACAGTCTTATGGGAGATGGGGAACCAACGCAGAATCTTGCGGATTTGATGTCTGAGGAAACAGGTGCAGATGATGATGATATTGCAGATGTATTGAATCTTTTAGATGATGATGCAGATATGGCTGAGATTGGCGATTTGTTATCTAAGTCAGACAGTCATGAGCCTGTGCAGGATGATATGATGGCTATGCTTAGCCAAATGGCTGATACAGAAGCAGAGCAGGTCAATGCCAGCGATAAAGCATCGGGTGCAGCGCCTGAGTCAAAGGGAGCTGAAGATGTTGCAGAGGTTGCCAAGAATGTGGAAAAGAAGAAGGGCAGAAAAATCTTTAAGCCTGAGGTGGATGTGAATGCATCTACAGAGCAGAAGCCGAAGAAGCCGGGGCTTTTCGGAAAGCTGTTTGCAACGTTGACCGAAGAGTGGGAGCCTGAGCCAACCGAAGAGGAATTAAAGGCTGAGGCAGAACAGAAGGCATTTGAAAAGCAGGCGGCTAAGGAGAAGAAGGAAGAAGAGAAGGCTGCCAAGGCAGAAGAGAAGAAACAGAAAGCGGAAGATGCTGCAGCACTTAAGAAGGCTAAGAAGGAAGAGGCTGACAAAGCAAAGCAGGCTAAGAAGGAAGCCAAGGAAGCCAAGAAAGCGGCTGAGGCGGAAGAGGAAGCAAAAAAGGGTGGTAAGAAGCGTATTTCCAAGAAGAAATATGTGGTGGTTACCATTATGGCAGCTTCCGTACTCGGAGGCATTCTGTTAGCATCAGAGCTGTTGAATTCTTATACGAACAGGATGGACGGCAGAAAGGCTTATTATGCCGGCAATTATAAGGATGTTTATCTGGAAATGTACGGCGAGACGCTGGATGAATCAGATGCATTATTGCAGGCGCGTTCCAAGGTAATCATGAAGATGCAAAGAAAGCTGGATTCTTATGAGAATTATCTTAAGATTGGATATGAGCTTGAGGCATTACATGCATTACTGGAGGGCTTAAGTGTATATGATAAGGTAAACCTTGAGGCTGAACAGTATCAGGTAGCTGACAAAGTGGCTGATTTAAAGGCAGATATTTTGATGATTCTGAGTGCTAATTATGGCTTGTCAGAGGAGGCAGCAAGAGAACTTCTTCAAAATGAAGATGAAATTTCGTATACAAAAGCGTTAAATCATATTATAATGGGAACTGATAGTGAATTGGTTTCCAATGATATGGAATAGCAGGAGAATCAGATTGCTATCACAGTTTATTGATATGAGGTTGATTAGATGGTAGCGATTATTGATTACGATGCAGGAAATATTAAAAGTGTAGAGAAGGCATTACTCTCCTTAGGTGAGGAAGCAGTGATTACCAGAGATAAGGACGAAATACTTGCGGCAGACCATGTGATTTTGCCGGGTGTTGGAGCCTTTGGTGATGCGATGGATAAGATTAGGAGATATGGCCTTGAAGAGATTATTAAAGAAGTTGTAGCCAAGGGTACTCCTTTTCTGGGAATTTGCCTCGGGTTACAGCTTCTTTTTGAGTCCAGTGAGGAGACTGTAGGTGTTGAAGGTCTTGGCATTTTAAAGGGCAAGATTGTGAAGATTCCTGATAATCAGGGCTTAAAGGTTCCGCATATCGGATGGAATTCTTTGAAGTTTCCAAACAAGGGACGTTTATATGAAGGTATTGAAGAGGATTCCTATGTGTATTTTGTACATTCCTACTATTTACAGGCCGAAGAGGAAGATATCGTGGTTGCAACAACAGAATATGCAACACATATTCATGCATCGGTGGAGAAGGGCAATGTATTTGCATGTCAGTTCCACCCGGAGAAGAGCTCGGATGTGGGCTTACAGATTTTAAGGAATTTTATTAACATAGGAAGGTAGTAGGTGTTAGTATGCATACAAAGAGAATTATTCCATGTCTGGATGTAAATAACGGACGTGTTGTTAAGGGTGTTAATTTTGTAAATTTAATAGATGCGGGAGACCCGGTTGCCATTGCGGAGGCTTATGATAAGGCAGGGGCAGATGAGCTGGTTTTCCTTGATATTACGGCATCTTCTGATAACAGAGGAACAGTCGTTGATATGGTTAGAAGAGTGGCAGAGAAGGTATTTATTCCTTTTACGGTTGGCGGCGGTATCAGAACCGTTGATGACTTTAAGGCTATTTTACGTGAGGGCGCTGATAAGGTGTCTGTGAATAGTGCAGCGATTATGAATCCACGTCTGATTAGCGATGCTGCGGATAAGTTTGGCAGTCAGTGTGTAGTCGTTGCCATTGATGCGAAGAGAAGAGCGGACGGAAGCGGTTGGAATATCTATAAGAACGGCGGACGTGTGGATATGGGTATCGACGCAGTTGAATGGGCAATGCAGGCAGATAAGCTTGGAGCAGGAGAGATTCTTCTTACCAGTATGGATTGCGATGGCACGAAGGCTGGTTATGATATTGAGCTGACTAAGATTATTTCAGAGAATGTTTCGATTCCTGTGATTGCATCAGGTGGCGCCGGTACAATGGAGCATTTTTATGATGCTTTGGATGCAGGTAAGGCAGACGCGGCACTTGCGGCTTCTCTTTTCCACTTCAAAGAGTTGGAGATTAAGGAAGTAAAGCAGTATTTGCGTGAGCGAGGTATTTCTGTACGTTTATAATTAAGGAGCAAAAGATTATGGCTATGATTAACAACGATTGGCTTGGCGCATTAGAGAATGAGTTCAAACAGCCATATTATAAGGATTTATTTTCCTTTGTGAAGAATGAATACAGTCAGCAGGTGATTTATCCGCCGGCAGATGATATTTTCAATGCATTTCATTACACGCCTCTTAAGGATGTAAAGGTGCTTTTGTTGGGGCAGGACCCGTATCATAATGTAAATCAGGCACATGGATTATCCTTTTCTGTATTGCCGTCCCAGAAGGATATTCCGCCTTCCTTGCAGAATATCTATAAAGAGCTGGAGGCAGATTGTGGCTGTTACATACCGAATAACGGTTACCTGAAGAAGTGGGCAGACCAGGGAGTTTTGCTTTTGAATACGGTATTAACGGTACGTGCACATCAGGCAAATTCTCACCAGGGTAAGGGCTGGGAGAAGTTTACGGATTCTGTGATTAAGGCATTGAATGAGCAGGACAGACCGATTGTATATTTCTTATGGGGACGTCCGGCGCAGATGAAGAAGTCTATGCTGAATAACCCTAAGCAGCTGGTGTTAACAGCACCGCATCCAAGTCCGTTGTCAGCATACAGAGGTTTCTTTGGATGTAAGCATTTTAGTCAGGCAAATGAATTTTTGCAGGCAAACGGGATTGCACCGATTGACTGGCAGATTGAGAATATTTGAGAGGTCGTATGGAGACAAGAATTGCATTAATTGGAATTATTGTAGAGAATATGGATTCTGTAGAGAAACTGAATCATATTTTGCATGAGTACGGGCAGTATATCATCGGACGTATGGGGATTCCCTATCGTGAGAAGAAGGTGAATATTATCAGTGTTGCCATAGATGCGCCACAGGATATTATTAATGCCTTAACAGGTAAAATTGGAGCCTTGGAAGGAATCGGAGCTAAGACAGTTTATTCGCGTGCAGCTATTGACGCAGATAAGAAAGTATAGTATAGTGTTCCTATGGTGAACTACTAAAGTGTTGCCGCCGGGCAACACTTTTTTGCGGAAAAGGAAAGTGCTCGAAAAGTAGTGGAAGTTAAACAAGAATCAGCGAAGCTGATTCTTGCAGAGTGTTGCCGCCGGGCAACACTTTTTTGCGCCGTGTGTCCAGCGAAGCTGGACCACACTTGCCGGTGTAAGTCCGGTCACGGTAATCGCCAGTGAGCCGTGTAGCCAAACCCAGTGCGTTGCAGTAATGCAGGGTGCCAAGCGGGTGGATAAAGTAACTCTGATAAGGAG
>JAZNMO010000013.1:0-8001 GCA_045579665.1 Lachnospiraceae bacterium | reverse complement strand
CTCTGTCAACTCCAAGCCATCCAAAAACTGATACAAAGCCCCTATCGAAAGTGATGTAATCTCATGAATATTCTTATCACATACTGTTACTGCCAAAGAACTCTTCTTTAATCTTCTACCATCACACTCCTTACAAGGTGTGATACGCATAAAGGTCTCATACTCCTGCTTAGATGACTCAGATGCAGTCTCACGATACCTTCGCTCTACATTCTTAATCAATCCCTCAAAAGCAATCGGATATCTGCCCTCTCCACGCTGTCCCTTATAATAAACAATGACCTCTTTTCCCTTTGTACCATTAATCAGAATATCCTGCGCTTTCGTACTAAGCTCCTCAAAAGGAGTATCCAGCGAGAAATCATATTCCTTGCATAGTGCCTGCAAGATTGCATTGGTAAAGCTTGACTTATCATTACAAGACTGCCAGCCCATTACCGTAATGGCGCCTTGATTAATACTCAAACTTCTGTCAGGAATCATCAAATCCGCATCAAACTCCATCTTATACCCAAGTCCAACACATACAGGACAAGCGCCAAAAGGATTATTGAACGAAAAGCTTCTAGGCTCAATCTCCTCAATACTAATCTCACAATCAGGACAAGCAAAGCTCTGAGAGAAATTAATCGGTTCACCACCTATAATGTCCACTGTCATAAGACCCTCTGCTAATGCCAAAACATTCTCCACAGAATCCGTAAGACGACGTGTAATGCCATCCTTCACTACTAATCTATCCACTACAATCTCGATATTATGCTTAATATTCTTATCCAGCTTAATCTCTTCTGTCAGCTCATACATACTGCCATCAATACGCACTCTCACATAGCCGCTCTTCTTAGCAGCCTCCAAGACCTTAACATGCTCTCCCTTACGTCCTCTGACAACCGGTGCAAGAAGCTGAAGCTTAGTTCCCTCCGGCAGCTCCATTATCGCATCTACCATCTGGTCTACTGTCTGTCTCTTAATCTCCTTACCACAATTAGGACAATGAGGGATACCAATTCGGGCATACAACAAACGAAAATAATCATAAATCTCCGTTACTGTCCCCACTGTAGAACGAGGGTTACGATTCGTAGACTTCTGGTCAATAGAAATCGCTGGCGAAAGTCCCTCAATACTCTCAACATTAGGCTTCTCCATCTGTCCAAGAAACTGCCTCGCATAAGAAGACAGCGACTCCATATATCGTCTCTGCCCCTCTGCATAAATCGTATCAAATGCTAAGGATGACTTACCGGAACCGGATAAGCCTGTCAATACTACAAACTGATTCCTTGGAATATCCAGACTGATATTCTTTAAATTATGCTCATTGGCACCACGAATACGGATGACCTCACCCTTCGGAAGCATCTTTAACTGCTTTGCATCCATCCTAAAATACCTCTACTTTCTAAAACAGTAATCAAATCACGGCTCCTTACATACCGCCCTCTATCTCATTCAACATAGTCTTAAGCTCTAACATCTTATCACGAAGCTCTACTGCCGCCTCAAAGTTAAGCTCTGCTGCCGCCTTGCGCATATTCTTCTCCACCGTTGCAATAAGCTTACGCAGCTCCTTGGCATCCATTGACTCCGGGTCCTTGGCAAAGGACTGCTCCTCCTTGGCAACCGCCTTAGAAATGCTAATTAAATCTCGAACAGCCTTCTTAATCGTCTGCGGTGTAATACCATGCTCCTCATTATACTTCTGCTGAATCTTACGACGTCTCTCAGTCTCATCCAAAGCAATCCGCATAGAATCTGTAATCGTATCTGCATACATAACAACATGCCCCTGCGCATTTCTTGCCGCACGACCAACCGTCTGAATCAACGATGTCGCAGAACGAAGGAAACCTTCCTTATCCGCATCAAGAATCGCCACAAGTGAAATCTCAGGAATATCCAGACCCTCTCGTAATAAATTAATACCAACCAGTACATCAAACACATCCAAGCGCATATCTCTAATAATCTCAGCACGTTCCAATGTATCAATATCCGAATGTAAATACTTCACACGAATACCAACCTCAGACATATAGCGCGTCAAATCCTCTGCCATCTGCTTTGTCAAAGTCGTTACCAATATCTTATTATGCTGCGCTGTCTCTGCCTTAATACGTGAAATCAAATCATCAATCTGTCCCTCAACAGGGCAAACCTCTATCTCAGGGTCAAGCAGTCCTGTCGGTCTGATAATCTGCTCTGTACGTAAAAGCTCATGCTCCTCCTCATAGACATTAGGAGTTGCAGATACAAACAGCATCTGGTCTATCTTCTGCTCAAACTCCTCAAACTTCAATGGTCTGTTATCCAAAGCAGACGGAAGTCTGAATCCATAATCAACCAGTGTAGTCTTACGGGAACGGTCACCCGCATACATACCACGCACCTGCGGAATCGTAATATGAGACTCGTCCACAATAATCAGGAAATCATCCTTAAAGAAATCTAACAAGCAGTACGGTGGCTCCCCCTCCGCAGTACCATTCAAATGTCTGGAATAATTCTCAATACCGGAACAAAAACCTGTCTCTCTAAGCATCTCAATATCAAAATTCGTTCTCTCTGAAATACGCTGTGCCTCTAAGAGCTTATCCTCCTGCTTAAAGAAGATGACTCTCTCCTTCATCTCTTCCTCGATATTCTGACAGGCAACCTTGATACGCTCCGGTGCCACAACATAGTGAGAAGCCGGAAAAATCGTGACATGCTCCAAGTATGCATTCGTCCTCTGTGTCACAGGGTCTATCTCCGAAATACGGTCAATCTCATCTCCAAAGAACTCTACGCGGATGAGGAAATCTCCACCCTGCGCCGGACAAATATCAAGCACATCTCCATGCACACGGAAACGGCATCTCTGCAAATCCATGTCATTCCTCTCATACTGCATCTCTATCAACTCACGGATAACATCGTCTCTCTCCTTCATCATCCCCGGACGAAGAGATGACATCATCCCCTGATACTCATCAGGACTGCCCAGTCCATAGATACAGGAAACGCTGGCAACTACAATAACATCCCTACGCTCTGTCAGGGACGCTGTCGCAGACAATCTCAGCTTATCTATCTCCTCATTAACAGCAGAATCCTTGGCAATATAAGTATCCGACTGTGGAATATAAGCCTCCGGCTGATAATAATCATAATAGGACACAAAATACTCTACGGCATTCTCCGGAAAAAACTCCTTAAACTCTCCGTAAAGCTGTCCCGCCAAAGTCTTATTATGCGCTATAATCAATGTCGGCTTATTCAAAGCCGCAATCACATTTGCCATAGTAAAGGTCTTACCCGAACCGGTAACACCTAGCAAAGTCTGAAACTGATTCCCTTCCTGAAAACCCTCCACAAGGTCCCTGATTGCCTGCGGCTGGTCACCGGTAGGCTGATATTCTGAATGAAGAATGAACTTATCCATACGAAAATTCCTCCGCCAAATCTAACGAACATATATTCTGTTTTATAGTATAACACAAATCGTAAAAAAGTATAGGGAATTTTCTATGTATTTTAAAAATGTTATGTAGGTACCTTCTTGCATTTTACAAACAATCTCCCTATAATTTAAAATCATTAAGAAACAAAAATGAAAGAAGGGGATTTATGTCTGCTATATGGGGAATCGTCGCTCTCGACACTCAATCAAAGATTCCAGAAAACTGTAAGAACATTTTTGAACAATCCTATAAAACTACATGCAAGCTTGACCGTTACGAAAGCTATTCCTCTACCAATGCCTACATTGGATGTGGAATCCAATTCATAACCAAAGAAGCAGAAGCGGAAATCTTACCTATTATTGATTATAATAAAAATATAGTTTTCGCCTCCGACTGTATTTTGGACAACCGCAATGAAATTATACACCTTTTATCTAACCATCATTATACAGAGGAACAGCTTCTATCTTCTTCTGACGGAGCTCTTATGTATATGATGTATTCACTTTACGGTGCTGACTGTGTCCAATACTTTAGAGGGCTTTTTTCTATTGCTGTATGGGAATACAAAAGTCATTCTCTCACTTTAATCTCTGACCACCTTGCAGCCAGATGCCTATACTACATTCGCAAAAATAATTTGATTGCATTTTCAACCCTGCTCGAACCTTTACTTAAGATATTTCCGGATACAGAACCCAACCTCGATTATTACAAGGACTTTCTCCTCTCTCCGACATCCTCTGTCTACATGGTTCCCGGGGAAACTCCTTACCAAAATATCCATCTCATGTTACCTGCAAGCAGCATGAAGATATCTACTAACGGAGTACACAAAAAAATCTATTGGGAGCTTACATACAAAACACAAGCCCTCACAGGCTCTCCCAAAGAATACGAAACAGAATTTATGAATATATACCATTCCTGCGTAAATGATGCGCTACGTACTACAGGTGAGGTAGGTATCGCCATGAGTAGTGGACTCGACTCCTCCAGTGTCGGTGTTCTTGCTGCGCAAAAGCTTAGCACAGAGCAAAAAACGCTTTATGCTTACACATTTACTCCATACAATAAAACCATAAAGGATGCAAGAGCCCATACCATTTCAGACGAATCCGCTCTTGTATCTGAAATAGCCGGTATGTATCCTAATATAAATACCACCTTCCTTAACAACGAAGGGAAAAATTTTTTTGATGACTACGGCATCTGCTCGAATTTACTGGAAATGCCTTACAAAACAGGTGCTGTAAGCAACCATTATGAAATATGCCGTGAAAGCGCAAAAGCAGGATGCAAAATCCTTCTAAATGGCGGTTATGGCAACAAAACCGTTTCCTTCGGAAATATTCAGCACATTTTGTATCAGCTTTATCTTAATAAAGAGTATCAAAAACTATTTCTGTGGACGTATCATTATGCCAAACACATGAAATTCAATTATCCTAAGCTGATGTATCGTGCGCTGAAAGGCTTTCATCATGCCAAAAAACAGCCAAATCCATCTTGGGAAAGCTTTAGACCTGCAAATTTTTACCTAAAAAAATCCATCCTGGAGAACTATGATTTGCAAACACGCTTTTCAAACGACATACATAGCACCGCAAACGGTTATTACATGGATCAAAGAAATCACCATGCCCAGCTCACATCCCCTCAGCTACTCATTTACTTAGGAGTATTTGAAACCAAATTTGGGCTGAATACAGGCTTGTTACTACGCGATCCCACAAAAGATATACGCATGTTAACCTTCTGCTGTCAATTACCATATACAATGTTTGCTTGCGAAGGAATTCCAAGATGGCTCATTAGAAATGGTTTTAACGGACTGTTACCCGATTCTATTATCCACAATTGGGGTGGACACGGATTATTGAATATCGACTGGGTTAGTAGAATACAAAGAGACTGGAAGCATATTAAACCTAATATTTTAAACACCTTATCGGCCGCCAATGCTTATCCGGTTTCTCAACATATATGCACAGAACATCTTCTTAAAGACATTGAATCATTTGGCACAGATTCCATCACGGACAATAAAACTATTGTACATATTTGCGCCATATACAATTTACTTTATTTCCTGCAAGCCCGAAAAAGCGACTAAATTATCTGGTTCTTTAGTCCCACTCTCATCACTTTGCACTATTTACAGACTTTTCATACTATGTTATATTAATAAAGTGTTTTATTCAAAGGGGAGAATGAATAAACATGATACAAATGTACAATTGAAAAAGAGAGGGGAACTAATATGAAGAAATGGATTATTCCTACCATTGAAGAATTAAACTTCATTGAAACAGCTGTTATCGGTGCTGAAAATGCAATTAGCGGAGTACCTCAGGAGGATAATTGGATGTGTTCCAACCAGTATTGGCAGGGCAATCCTGATTACAAACCTCACGAAGGCTGGAAAGGCGAATGGGGTGAATGGGGTCAAGGATAAAAAGAATATATGATAGCAAAAAGAGATTGGAACTTCCAATCTCTTTTTTACTACCATTGTCATCTTATGACAGCTTCAAATACGCCTCTGCAACCTGCTTATATTCCACTTCACTGGTAATTTTCTCTACAGTGAAGTCATCACCTTTAATGACACTCTTGTAGATATACATACCATCTTCATTAATGGTATCTCCTTCAATCAGCGCACCTACTACATAATGCTTATTCTTGAAGTCAAATTCATCCACAACCGCCATCTCTACCTCTTCACCATCCTTGGTAGTTACAGTGAAGGTTATATATTCCTGAAATTCATTTTCGTTTTCCATTGAAATCCTTACCTCCATTTTAGATTAATCCCTGAATCAATATTACCAATATCAATATCGGCAACACAAACTGAAAGTACGGCTTCAGCTTTGCTGACATCTTCATACCGCTTCCTGTATTTACCTCTTCCAAATACTTATCAAAGCCCCAGCCCCACTTAGTTACACAGAACAACAGATATACCAGTGCACCAATCGGCAAAAGAATATTACTTACAATAAAATCCTCTGTATCCAGAATATCCCTGCCACCAATCAGCTTCACATCACTCCACAAATTATATCCAAGCACACAAGGAATGCTTGCAACCAGCATAAATACACAATTAATGGTAACTGCTTTCTTGCGGCTCCAGCCAAAATTATCCATGCATGCAGCAAGAAGATTCTCAAATACCGCTATTACTGTAGTAAAGCTCGCAAAGGTCATGAACAAAAAGAACAGGCTTCCCCACAAACGTCCCCCCACCATATTCACAAATACTCTAGGTAATGTAATAAAAATCAAATTAGGTCCCGCATCCGGCTGTACACCAAAGCTAAAGCAGGCAGGAAAAATAATCAAGCCCGACATCAATGCTACAAATGTATCCAAACAACAAATACGTACAGCTTCTCCTGTAAGTGTATTATCCTTAGTCATGTAGCTTCCAAAAATTTCCATAGATGCTATACCAAGACTCAAAGTAAAAAATGCCTGGTTCATAGATGCCGTAATCACACTGCCTATGCCCTGCTCCATAGCTCTCTCAAAATCAGGCAACAGATAAAACTTAACACCATCTGCTGCTCCCTTTAACGTAAGACTGTTAACCGCCAAAATCACAATCAATCCCAGCAAACCAATCATCATCACCTTACTGATTCGCTCTAAACCATTCTTTAATCCAAAACTTAATACCAAAAATCCTAATATAACAACGATACCCATCCATAAAAGCATCTCTTTGGGATTTGAAAGCATATCTGCAAAAACACCATCTACATTCTCAGTAGCAACACCAACAAAATCTCCTTTGATAAACTTCACAAAATATCCAAGCATCCATCCTGCGACCGTAGTGTAGTACATCATCAGCAGATAACAGCCAATAATGCCTACCCAGCCATGAATATGCCACTTACTACCCTTTGGCTCCAGCTCCTTATATCCCTGTACCGCGCTCTTTCGACTGGCACGACCTACTGCTAACTCCATCGTAAGTACAGGCACTCCCATAATGATCAAAAAAAGCAAATAAAACAATACAAAAACGCCGCCTCCATTAGCTCCTGCAACGTATGGGAACTTCCATACATTACCGATACCTATTGCACAGCCGGCACTCACCAAAATAAAGCCCAATCTGGACTTAAAGCTTTCACGTTCCATGTTCACCTTCTCCTTCAATCTTAAAACTACACATACTATATCATGTCATAGGCATGTTCTGCAATTATCCTTTTTTTACATTTATTATCTCAAACTTCCCACACTTGAATTAACGTTTGTACCTTGAAAACTCTATATTACAGCCAATATTTTATTGATTTATGCCTCGGAAATGAAACCTAGAGAAAATCTTAGGTATTTTGGAAGTCGATTAACAAAGCTGGATGTAAAATCAGCCAACTGTTCATCTGTTATATGAAAGAATTCCGTTATTGTATCAAGCATTGCCTGCATTAGTATTTGGAATGAATGGTTGAATGTTATATCTGCAAGTTCATCTGCAAGATAATAAAATATTTCACAAATTGTTTTAGTATCTTCATTGCTTCGC
>JAZNMO010000012.1:0-18563 GCA_045579665.1 Lachnospiraceae bacterium | reverse complement strand
CCTCCGACTTCATGCTGGAATGGACCTTAGAGTAAAAGAGCGTCTGAAAGGTCCAGCGTTACATGCCGGAATGGACCTTAGAGTAAAAGAGCGTCTGAAAGGTCCATTACCATATGATGAAATGAAATCCCTAAGAATTATTTACTATGGAGTACTACAGCCAGGCTTCTTTAGAATGTACACTTTGGAGTTTCTGCTCTCCGTACAGCCTTTCGAGAAAAATACACAGGTGCAATCTTTACCGTCTTCTTACTGAGCCCGCTCTTGGCGGGCTTTTATATTAGGGATTTCTTCGTAAGAAGAAATTTCCTAATATAATAAAAAAGCTCCCGCTTACGCGAGAGCTTAGTTGTTATACTTATGGTATCAAAGTTTACATCTCCAATTATGTCATTCCATGCAAGCCTTAAACCGTCTAATCTAGTAAT
This sequence comes from Lachnospiraceae bacterium, assembly GCA_045579665.1. Classification (GTDB taxonomy): domain Bacteria; phylum Bacillota; class Clostridia; order Lachnospirales; family Lachnospiraceae; genus COE1. The sequence continues at coordinate 18,135 of JAZNMO010000012.1, read as the reverse complement.
CATTCAAGCAAAATATTCAAGTAATCAAAAGTTATGTCGTTCGGTTTGGAAATGCAACTGTTAAATTCCATATCCGATATAACAATTGTAGTATAGCATAGGTTTACAGAATATTCTATAGGTAAACTGCACTATTTTCTTTGGTAGATTTACATAACATTTCCAAACAGAGAAGCTAAATAGTAGCGATTTTCGAATTAAGCCTTGAACGAAGACAACTTTCACAACATTTTCACTTTAATTTTGTCATTCTACACAATTATGTTAATAATTAAAAATATTTTCAAAATTGTACTTGAAATCAAAACACTTTTTATGTATTATTAGGAAAGTCACTACTAATTCCCCAAAGTGACACCAATTAATAAGTTTGGAGGTTCCCATGAACGAAATTTCTTTTACAACCCTTAAGAATGATTTTGACAACGTATGTAATCAGGTAAATGACAGCAAGGAAGCCGTTACTCTCACCCTAAAGAGTAATCGCAAGGTTTATATCATGCCAGAAGAGAGCTATGACTGTATTCAGAAGTTCGTCATTAGCCCGATTTCAACCAAATCATTACTTTCATAACTTAATTGTAGCACCAAACGCTGCTCCGCTTTGCGGGGCAGCTTATTGGAAAAAGGCATCGACATAAAGTCGATGCCCCTTATTTGCAACCACACTACTAGCGCAACATTTCCAATATCGTATCTTTCTTTGAGCGGTCTGTAACCTCCTGCTCATTAGGTCTGCGGTAAACAATTACCTGCACTACGGCAGCTAATATCAATGCAAGCATCACATCTACTGCTGAATGCTGTTTCAAAAACATCGTCGAAAGAATAATCAAAACTCCCAACACCTGCATACCCACACTTATCATCTTATGTTTTTTAAATTCCTTTGCTCTTGCCACTGCAATCATAATGGCAATAGAATTATACACATGAATACTTGGCAAAATATTTGTAGATGTATCGGTCTGATAGAGTGCCGAAACCATGTATGTAAAAATATTCTCTCTCTCAAAGCTCTGTGGTCTTAAATGATGTCCATTAGGGTATATCGCAGATACCACGATAAACGCTGTCATCCCTATCATCAAAAACACTGTCAGCTTACCAGCTTCCTCACTTTCCTTCAAACACAAATAAATCACAGTCAATGAAACATAGAAAAACCACAACACATACGGTATAATAAAAACCTCGCAAAACGGGATATAACTATCTAATCCCGAACGAATCACATGATATGTCGTCTGTCTTTGCTCCAAAAAGTAAAATGCTACCAAATATACTACCATATAGATGCCAATCACGATTAGTGTCCTATATCTGTGGCACAACTCCTGTATTCTCTTATTCATCCCTTATCACTTCCCTCGTACTCTTCATGCATGAAATATCCCATGCATTTATATTGAAGCGGATACCTCAATACAAATATATGCGTTCCCAAACCCGTCCTAGAATCCAAACTCCTCAAACCAACGCATACCTTCTTCTTCCATCGCAAAATACTTATTCACTGTCTCAGGTGACTCTGAACGCTTCTTATGCTTAGATGCCTGTACAGATACCTCGTAAGAATTGCCTTCGATGTATGCAATGCACTTACACTGAGACTTTGACAATGTCTCATGCAGCAAAACATACTTCTCGCTTGCTGTCGGCTCTACCTGCTCCAAATCCTCTATAAATGCCATATATGCAAAGCCCTTATCATCCTGCCATTCACAAGACAGCTCCATAATCGCATCAATCAGTCCCTGTACTTCTTCTGCTGATGCTATACCCTTTCCTCTGGAATATACAACTCTTCTTCCGTCTTCATTCTTCCATATCTTAAATATACCTTTTTCAATCATATGCTTTCCTAACCCTTTCTCCTATTTGCACAATTAACAAATCATATTGTAGCCGATATATTAACAATCGGTCAATATATGCACACACTTTTATACAATTTTCATTTTTTCTTTACAAAATAGTTTGCAAATCTTAATTATATACAATTTTTACCTTAAAAATTCATGAATTATTTTCCTTAAATTCCATAATATATACTTTGAAAATTAATATATCTTCCTATAAAATATTTGTTGGGTGTTGTTTTATTTCAAATGGAGGTTACACATGAAATTTGATATGCATTGTCATACAAAAGAAGGCTCCCTGGACGGCAAGATTTCAATTGCAGAGTATATTGGATTATTAAAGAATCAGGGATTTCAGGGAATGGTTGTTACAGACCACAATTCCTATAACGGCTATCGCAAGTATAAACACCATTTAAAAGACGTAATAACAGACTTTGTTGTATTAAAGGGCATTGAATATGATACCATTGATGCCGGACATATTATTGTAATTATGCCTGAGCACGTAAAGCTCCCGATTTTGGAATGTCGCGGACTTCCTGCCAGACTATTACAAGAGATTGTACACTTTTACGGCGGCATACTTGGACCTGCTCATCCTTGCGGCGACCGCCACTTAAGTATTACACAGACAAAGTTCTATAAAAAGCATCCTGAGCTTATGGCAAACTTTGATTTTCTGGAAGGCTTTAATGCCTGTGAATCTATGGAATCCAATACAGCTGCCAAAGCACTGGCTGACACATACCGGCTTCCTACTACCGGTGGAAGTGACTCACATCATGCCAACTGTGTAGGAACCGCTTATACCGAATTTGAAGAGCCGATTACCTGCGAATCCGACCTGATTCAATATGTAAAGGAACGCAAAGTCTTAGCATGCGGCGGTCACTTATATCATGGAACAGTAAAGGGACGAATGGGAATTTTCCACCATTTGCTGATTGAATCCTTTTGGGTATATAATCATTTTGCATGGATTGCCAGATATAGAAGAAGAAAGAAAGCATTAGCTGAATCATAAAAATGGAGTGGTTTACATCAAACCACTCCATTCATTTATTATTTGGTTACGATATTATTCTCAGGGAGCATACTTATAATAAAGTTATACTCTGCCATGGCATCCTGAGTGCTTGTAGAACCACTTCCGTTAGCAGCTCCCAAATAATTGTCCTTATACACCAATGCATATGTTGCAGATGGATAGAAGGTTGAGAAGGTTACTGTCTCCTTACTGCTGTCCAAATCCTCCAAATACAAAACATGTCCTGTCGGCATAATCTGTATCAAACGATACTCTCTATAAGGCACCTGATCTACCGTTGAAAGCTTTAATACATATTTCTCATACTCTGTTGTGTATTTCACAAATTCATGTTTACTGCCTGTAGTCAGCGTCATATTGTATGCACGCAAGTATGTATATCCATCAAGGAAATAAGAAATAGTCTCCATATACTGCGTACCCTGAGGCTTAATCTGTGCAGTCATGGTATCAAAAATAGTATTCTTACTAGCAGCATCAATGACTGCCAATGACTGGAACGGTGCTCCATCAGTCATATCCTTTCTTGATGACCATGGAGAAGTTTTATCTTCAGCCGAATACACATACTTCAAATACGGATAAGCTGTCACACGCATCTGCTGTGCCATACTATCATTATCCATGATTATGGAGCATTTCTCACCGCTATAATAAGAAACCGGTGTATTCGCAGAAATACTATCAATACTGTTATACAGAATCGTATTAAACTGCTTATAAGCACATCCTGTTCCAGCTACTCTGAATATAACATCTGATGCCACACCTGAAAATGATGTTCCATCCTGAATAAAGGTTGTAGCCGGCATCGTTACATAATTAATATTGGATTTACCATAGAAAGCATAGCTTCCAATCTCAGTAATACCTGCTGCAATATAAACCTTCTTAAAATTCAGACCATTCCATGGTCTTGATGCTAAGGTGTCTAAGGTGTAATCCGGTATCTCTCCCGTACCCTCTATGTATAATGTATCACCTGCTACTCTTACTGTTACCATCGTACCATTAATTACCATGACACCATTATCAAATGTCGTCCACGCAAGCGGATTGGCACTTACTGTCATGGACATCAGCATTGTAAAAATGCACGCCAGACATATCGCAAGCGTTCTTTTCTTTCTCTTTTTCATAATAATCCCTTCCTTTCACTACATTCACATAACGCCGTATAATGTGCATGTCTCAATCCGATGATTGGCATGCTCCTCCATAAGCATCCTTCTGTAGTCCTCGTCTGTAATCACGCGCTCAAGAGTTTCAATATCCCCCTCTTCTAACAGCGACTGCAACAATTCATTATAACGTGCAATAATATTTCTCTCAAGTATTTCCATCTCATTTATTTCATTCTGCATATTAATATTTTTCCCCCTCAATAAACTCCTGCTTCATGGCTTCAAAATCCATCACAGACATACTGATACATGCAAGATTGGTTAATCCGTACTTTCTAGGTGTAATCCGCATATCTTCATTACCGCAGTTCTCACAGTAAGTATATTGAAAGCTAAGATGCTTACACTCTGAACAATAATACATGTAACGCTTTATAATTCTTCCTGTTTTCTCCATATTTAATTCCCCCTATACCTAAAATAATACCCCTTATCTGATTCCCCAATCAGATATTTCTTAATAATCAGTGCTTCCATTTCTTTTTTTAATCAATTTGCAGATTTTAGTTGGAATATTCTCAAAAATATTTTATCATATATATATAAATGTTTCTATATATTTTTTTATTTTTTATGCATTATGTCAAATAGTGTGTTAGAGAAAGGCATGGGAATATCATGAAGCTTTTTCATAAAATAGAAGTTTGGGCAAGACAATTTGTTGCATTTGAAATTATATGCCTAATTTTAATTGCATTGATTGCAGCCCATGAAAATTATCAACATTATACTTATTCCACAGGTTTATCTATGGGAGAAGTATGGGAAGACGAATTCGGCAATCCAATAAAAACAAACGGGTTCGAAAATGCCAAAGCAGGAGAATGTTATTCTATCTATTACACATTTCCCTATACTACTGCCAATCAAGTGCTTGCATTCCGTTCCAGACACTTATATTTGGACATTTATGTGGATGACATACTAATATCCTCTGACCAGCACATCGACAGCCGGATTTTCAGTCCATCCACAGGAAACCGTTGGCACTATGTTCCATTGGGCAAGCACGACACACCGGTCACTGTAAGAATTGATGCAACAGCTGCTTTCAGTTCTTCCCGTTGTGCCATCAATCGTATGTTTACCGGCAGCTATCAGGAGGTTATACGTGCAACAGTCATTCCGCTTTTAGGCACATTCCTGGCTTCCTGTCTGCTATTTATTGTTGGTCTGATTTTATTTTTCTTCTATGTTTTCTTTAGAAGGAAGCTGCCTATGGGACGCGATATCATATATCTAAGCGTTTGTACCATGCTGGTAACGCTATGGACTTCCATGGAATCATTATTCCTACAGTTCCTCTTTGGATATACGGAACTATTGCAGCTGACAGCGTATATGTCATTAATTGCGATTCCGCTTCCGCTTGGTTTGTTGGGCTATAATCGCTTTCATGGGAAATCCAAAATATTTGCAGGATTTTATGTTGCATTCAGTATACTAAATGTACTCATCTCTGCAATATTACATTTTATCGGTGCTGTAGACTTTCATAATCTCCTAACACCAACTCATGTATTATTAGGGCTTACCGTACCATTGCTAGCCCAGCTTGTGCACAGCTATCTGCAGGACGAAATCACTAAGAAACATCGAAAAATACTACTTGTATTATTATTTACCACCACCATCGGCATCGTTGTAGGTCTTGTCGGATATTTATCAAGGGTATTTGTAGATTATTCCATTATGGCATTAGTCGCTGTATCCAGCCTGAACATCTTCCTATTGCTCTACAACTTCAACATGTTTACAGATATGTTCCGCAAGGGCTTGGAAGCCGATTTCATACATGAGCTTGCACTCAGAGATTACATGACCAATCTCTATAATCGTACAGGCTTCGCAGAGCATCAAGCCACCTATGACCGTTTAATCGAACATCGTACACCTATCGGCATCCTGCAATTTGACCTGAATAATCTAAAAACCGTCAATGATACTCTCGGTCATGACGAAGGAGACCTATTGATTACCTCTTTTGCCGCATGTCTACAGGCAAGCTTTGTCGGAAAGGGCAATTGTTACCGTATGGGCGGTGATGAATTCCTTGTTATTCTAAATGGTCATGACCCTGAAAAGGATTATCGTATTGGCATAGATGCCCTCAGACAATATTGCGATAATCACAACCAGACAGCAGGCATCAGCTACAACATGGAAGCTGCTCATGGCTTCGTACTCAGTCAGGGACTTCCACTTTCTGAAGCAATGTCCATGGCCGATGCCAAGATGTATGAAACAAAGAAAATATTAAAAGCAGAAAAAGCGCCGAACGAAGAATAAAATTCTTCGTTTGGCGCTTTTATAACACCCTATCTTGTTTTAAAAAACTGGTCTATATTGGTCAGGCTTTTAATCAATACCTTCATTTCACTCTCATCCAAATCCTTTACCAGAGAATGTATCATTTTCTTATGAAAATCTCTATGATGATAAAATGCTTTTCTACCCTTCTCTGTCAGCGTAACCAAAACCACTCTTTTATCTGTCTTACTTCTCTCACGAATAATATAGCCCTTATCCTCTAAGCTGTTCATATTCGTAGTCAAAGTTCCTACTGTTACGGACCGTCGCTTCGCAATATCAGACATCTTTCTTGGCTCTTCAATTCCTATCGCTTCCATAATATGCATATCATTGTTGGTGATATCCTTGAATTCCTCAGTGATAACAGCCTTCTCTTCCATATCCATTACATTTTCAAATAAACTGACCAGCAACTCATTTAAAGTCCTGTTCGTACTCTTCATATGCGATAATCCTTTCTACCAAACCAATACACATGCGCCATAGGTTAAGCCGGCTCCAAACCCTGAAAGCACAATCTTATCCCCTCGCTTTATCTTTCCTTCTTTATTTAACTCATCCAGCAATACAGGAATGGTTGCTGATGACATATTACCTACCCTTGCAAGATTAGTAGGGAACTTCGATAAGTCCGCCTTTAATCTTTTTGCCACAGCCTCGATAATTCTGATATTAGCCTGATGCAATACAAACAAATCAATATCCTCAACAGTAAGCTTTGCATTCTCAAGCGCCTTCTGAATACAGTTAGGTACCTGACGGGTTGCAAACTTGTATACTTCCTGTCCATCCATCTGTACATAACCCATTTCAATTGGATTCTGTACATAAGGATTATTTAAGGCTCTATCCGGACAGCTTAATACCATGCCCTTTGTACCATCTGCCCCCTGCGCAATACCAAGCATACCCGGGCCTTCGCCCTCCTGCATTTCAACCACTGCAGCTCCGGCTCCGTCACCGAACAATACGCAGGTAGAACGGTCTGTCCAGTCGATAATCTTAGATAACACCTCTGAACCAATAACCAATGCATTCTTATAGACTCCGGCACACATATACCCATATGCTGTACTCAGTCCAAACAAAAATCCTGAGCAGGCAGCATTTAAATCAAATGCTGTTGCATTGCTTGCTCCGATGATACTCTGCACCTGACACGCACAGCATGGAAGCTCCATCTCCGGCGAACAGGTTGCTACAATAATTAACTCTATTTCCTCCGCTGTCTTTCCTGCATCCTCAAGTGCTTTCAAAGCCGCCTTAGCTGCAAGAGTCGACACGGTATCTCCTGTCGATATATGTCTCTCTACGATACCGGTTCTCTCTCGAATCCATTCATCAGAAGTCTCTACAATCTCAGCCATATCAAAATTAGTGGCTACTTTCTCCGGCAAAGCACTTCCGGTACCGATTATCTTCATTGTCATGATCTAAATTCCTCCATAATATCCGCAACTGTCTCAATGCGCTCTGCGCGATAAGCATTACTACCACAAAAAATCAAGCCTTCATCAAGATTTCCCTTTACCGCATTAATCAATGCTTCTGTAATACAATACGGCGCTGTTGCCGGCTTACAGGTAATGATACATTGTCTGCAGCCACGCATAAATCGCTCTCCTGCCTTTACTCTGTCAAGAAACGCATTATGAATCGCTCTTCCCGGCATTCCAACAGGACTGCTTACAATTTCAATATCCTCTTTACGTGCATTAATATATGCCTGCTTATATGCATCGCTGGCGTCGCATTCCTTTGTCGTTACAAAACGTGTTGCCATCTGTACACCGTCTGCACCAAGACCAAGATAGTGCTCCATATCCTCTCTTGTATACACGCCACCGCCGACAATAACCGGCACTTCCATTTCCTTTGTAAGACTAATAATCTTCTTAATCTCTTCATCAAAGCTTTCTTTGGTGATTGTAGCAAGCTCATCCTTACTGAATCCCAAATGGCCTCCCGCTTCAGGTCCCTCAATGACAACCATATCAGGCTTTCTCTGATACTTCTTCATCCAGTACTTTGCGATTACGGCAAGAGACTTTGCACTGGATACAATCGGCGCAATCTTTGTCTTTGCCTGACCAACCAACTCCGGTAAAGTCATAGGAAGTCCTGCTCCCGAAATAATCAAGTCAACCCCTGCCTCTACAGCAGCCTTTACATATTCCTCATATCTTCTGGTTGCCACCATAATATTTACACCGATGATACCGCCCTTTGCTAACTCTCTAGCCTTATCTACCTCTGCCTTAATCGCCTTCAGATTCGTCTCGATAGGATTCTTTGCAAACTCAGGCTCTCTATAGCCTATCTGTGCAGTAGAAATAATACCAATTCCACCTGCTGCCGCTACTGCTCCTGCAAGGCCGGAGAGGCTTACGCCTACTCCCATACCACCCTGAACTACAGGAACCTTAGCTCGCAAATCGCCAATTACTAACTCTTTTATACTCATGATAAATTTGCCTTTCTATAACAATGTCTAAGCCGACATATCTATGAAAATGCTATTCAAAGCATTTCCTTAGAAGCTGCGGAATCTGTCATATCTTGCCTGTGCAATCTCTTCTCCACTCATGCCATCAAATTTCTCAAGGAAGAGCTTAATATGCTCTTTCATATATCCTGCAATTGCCTCCGCAGTCTTTGCATCGGCACCGCCAAACTCAGGAATGATTCTCTCGATTACATTTAATCTCTTCAAATCCTGTGCTGTAATGTTCATTACCTCACTGGCTTCCTGAGCACGATTGGCATCCTTCCAAAGAATTGATGCAAAGCCCTCCGGTGAAAGAATAGAATATGTCGCATTCTCCATCATCCATACTTCATTACCTACAGCTGTTGCAAGCGCACCACCGCTACCGCCTTCACCAATCAGAATACAAAGTACAGGTACCTTCAATGCCGACATCTCCATAAGGTTTCTGGCAATCGCTTCACCCTGTCCTCGTTCCTCAGCCTCAATACCACAGAACGCACCTGAAGTATTGACAAAGCTGATAATCGGTCTGTTAAACTTCTCCGCCTGCTTCATCAAACGAAGCGCCTTACGATAACCCTCTGGCATCGGCATACCATAGTTGCGCTCCTGACACTCCTTAAAGCTCTTACCCTTTACATCAGCAATAACAGTTACCGGCTGACCGTCTACAAATGCCAGTCCACCTACGATAGCCTTATCATCACTAAATGCTCTGTCTCCGTGTGCCTCAACAAAATGATCAAAAATATGCTCAATATAGTCCATAGCAGAAGGTCTGTCTACCTGTCTTACACCCTTAACCTTCTCCCATGCACTTCTAACACCAGAATAAACTACCTGCTCCTTTAGTGCCTCACTTAACTCAAAATGGAACTCACTGTCCGGCTGGAAATCTGCATAAGTAGTCTTTCCATTACACTGATGTGTCTTAACAAGGAAATAAATCGTCTTCTTAAGATTCTCTCTCTTCACAATTCCATCAATAATACCATGCTCTACACAGAACTCTGCTGTCTGGAAGCCCTCTGGTAAATCCTGTCCAATGGTCTGCTTAATTACACGAGGTCCTGCAAATCCTACAAGAGCCCCCGGCTCAGCCATGATAACATCTCCAAGCATCGCAAAGCTCGCTGTTACACCACCTGTTGTAGGATCTGTCAAAATGGAGCAATAGAACTGACCTGCTTCACCATGCTTTTTAATTGCCGCTGAAGTCTTAGCCATCTGCATCAGGGATACAATACCTTCCTGCATTCTGGCACCACCTGAACAGCAGAAGATAAATACAGGAAGCTTAAGCTCTGTCGCTCTCTCCACAGCCTTGGTAATCTTCTCACCAACTACATGCCCCATACTAGCCATCATAAATCTGGAATCACAGATACCCAATACAATATCCTCTCCAAACACCTTACAACGACCTACTGTAACAGCCTCATTTAAGCCGGTCTTTTCTCTTGCATCCGCAAGCTTATCCTCATATCCCTCAAAATTCAAAGGATTGCTTACAGGCATATCCTCAAACCAAGGCTCGAAGGTCTTAGCATCTGCAACCATGCGGATTCTATTACTGGTCTTAACCCTAAAGTAGCCGCCACACTCATAGCATACGTATTTCTTCTTAACAACAGTTGCTTTATCTACCATCTTGCCACACTTTGGACATTTAACAAGACTCTTATCAACTGTCTGTTCCTTCTCTACTACCGGCGCCTCTACCTTCTCATTCTTCAACTTATCCTCTAAATCATTGTGTAAGTTAATAGGAAAGAATCTGTCTCTCTTTCCGATCTGAAACTTTGCCATTACGTTAATCCTTACCTTTCCACGAAACTCTTAGCTGATTGCAAAGGTAAGCTCAGCCTTAGCAACCATCTTACCTTCTACATATGCAGTCGCTTCTCCAACACCAATCGGCCCTTTTACTTTGATAATCTTTGTTTCCAGCATCAAAACATCACCCGGAACTACCTTCTGCTTAAACTTCGCCTTATCAATTCCTACAAAATATGCAGTCTTACCCTTCCACTCAGGCATTCCAAGCATAGCTACCGCTCCAACCTGTGCAAGCGCCTCAATAATGAGTACACCCGGCATAACAGGATTGCCCGGAAAATGTCCTGCGAAATAAGGCTCATTAAAGCTGACACATTTCTTACCAACTGCTCTTACGCCTTCTTCCAGTTCTTCGATTGTATCAATCAACATAAACGGATGTCTATGTGGAATGATTTCCAAAATTTCTTTAGCTGTATATACTGCCATAATTCTTCACCTTACTCACTATATTTCTTAATCAGAATACTTGCGTTATGTCCGCCAAAACCAAGAGAATTGCTTAATGCATAAGGAATTTCTTCGTTATAGCTTTCCTTGCAGTAATTCAAATCCATATCTTCTTCTGCCTCTGTAAATCCAACCGTCTTATGGATAAAGCCTTCTTCCATTTCCTTTACACAGGTAACAAACTCAATTGCTCCTGCTGCACCTAATAAATGACCTACCATAGACTTTGTAGAATTAATCTTGATATCCTTTGCATGGTCACCAAATGCAATCTTGATTGCTCTTGTCTCGAACAAGTCATTATGATGTGTACTTGTACCATGTGCGTTAATATAAGTAATATCCTCAGGAGAAATGCCGCCATCCTTAACCGCATTTAACATCGCTGTAGCTGCACCCTGTCCGTCCTCTGCCGGAGATGTAATGTGGTATGCATCTGATGAACAGCCATAACCAATTACCTCTGCATAAATCTTAGCACCACGGGCTAAAGCATGCTCAAGCTCCTCTAATACAACGATAGCTGCACCCTCACCCATGACGAAGCCGCTTCTATCCTTATCAAATGGAATAGAACATCTTGTAGGGTCTTCACAAGAAGACAATGCTGTTAATGCTGTAAAGCCTGAAACACCGATTGGTGTGATAGAGCTCTCTGTACCACCTGCAATCATCACATCTGCATCACCATACTGGATAGTTCTGAACGCCTCACCGATAGAGTTTGTACCCGTAGCACATGCTGTTACCACGTTGATACTCTTACCCTTTAAGCCATATGTGATACTTACATTACCAGAAGCCATATTCGAAATCATAAGCGGAACAGTTAAAGGTGCCACCTTAGAAGGTCCCTTCTCAAGAAGTGTAGAATGCGCCTTCTCTAAAGTCTGAAGACTTCCGATACCATTACCAACAGCACAACCTACTCTGTAAGGGTCTTCCTTCTCCATATCAAGCTTAGCATCCTCCATCGCTTCCTTTGTTGCTGCTACTGCATACTGACAGAAAAGCTCCATTCTACGAGCTGCCTTCTTATCCATGAAATCGCCAGGCTCAAAGTCCTTAACCTGTGCTGCTAACTTTGCCTTATACTCTGTTGTGTCAAAATAAGTAATCGGACCAAATCCTATCTTCTCCTGATGAACACCTTCCCAAAAAGCCTCTACACTGTTTCCAATAGGAGTGATTGCTCCCAAACCTGTAACTACTACTCTTTTCTTCATAAATCTTCCTTGCCTTTCCAACTTAAATTGCCATACCACCGTCTACACTAAACACCTGTCCTGTGATGTAATCTGACTGATTACCTGCAAGGAACAGTACCATATTGGCAATATCCTTTGTGCTTCCAATTCTTCCCATAGGAATCATCTGGTTCAATGTTTCCTTTGCACTGTCTGTTAATGCTGCTGTCATCTCTGTATCAATAAATCCGGGCGCTACCGCATTTACACAGATACCTCTGCTTGCCATCTCTCTGGCAACGCTCTTTGTCAATCCGATAACACCTGCCTTAGATGCTGAATAATTTGCCTGACCTGCATTACCAAGCACACCGCTTACAGACGAAAGATTGATAATCTTTCCCGCCTTAAGCTTTAGGAACTGTCTTGATAAATGACGAATTGTATTAAATGTACCCTTTAAATTTGTATTTAATACCGCATCATACTCAGCCTCTGACATACGCATTACAAGATTATCTCTTGTAATACCTGCATTATTTACTAAAATATCTACCTTTTTATAATCTGCAAGAATCTGCTTTACCATCTCTTCGCAAGCCGCAAAATCTGACACATCACACTGCACTGCATAGGCCTCTCCGCCATTTGCAGTAATCTGGGCCACTACCTCATCAGCACGCTCCTTAGAGCCGTTGTAATTCACGATAACTGTAGCCCCATTTGCTGCCAATGTAAGTGCTATCTCTCTACCTATACCTCTGCTTGCTCCTGTAACCAGAGCTACCTTCCCTGTCAACATATTTACTCTCCTCTCAAAGCTGTCAATACCTTCTCCATATCCTCCAGCTTATCAATATTCATAACAGTTACCTCTTTGTTAATCTTCTTCATAAAGCCTGTCAAAGTCTTACCCGGTCCAATCTCGATAAAGGTATCCACACCATCATCTATCATTCTCTCCACACTCTGCTGCCAGCATACAGAGCTTGATACCTGCTTCTCCAATAATCCCTTAATTCTATCTGCACTCTCAACATATGTAGCATCTACATTACATACATAAGGAATCTTAGGATTGCGAATTGCAATCTGATCCAAATCAGCTGCAAGCTTCTCACCTGCATTTCCTAATAATGCCGAATGGAATGGTCCGCTTACCTTTAACGGAACAACTCTCTTCGCACCTGCCTCTGAAAGCTTCGCACCTGCTGCAGCAACCGCTGCCTCTTCACCTGTAATAACAATCTGTCCAGGACAATTATAGTTAGCGATGGTAACAATACCTTCTGTTGCATCGCAAATTTCCTTAATCTTATCTGCATCCATACCTAATACCGCAGACATCGCACCACCTACAGGATATGCCTCCTGCATATAGATACCACGCTGTCTTATAAGATGGAATAAATCCTTCAAATCCATAACATCTGCAGCGGCAAGAGCACCATACTCACCAAGGCTTAAGCCTGCGCTTACGTCTGCCTTTACCCCCTGCTCCTCAAATACCTTTAAAATAGCAACCTCTGTTGCAAGCATTGCAATCTGTGTATACTCTGTAATGTTAATCTTCTCATTCTCTTCAAAGCAAAGCTCTGTCATATTGATTCCGCTTGCTTCCTCTGCTAACTGATAAACCTTCTTAGCAGTCTCATATGTATCATAAAAGTCCTTTCCCATGCCAACGTACTGAGCACCCTGACCAGGGAAAATAAACGCTGTCTTTCCCACCTTAATTACCTATACCTTTCTTATCGTTCCAAAAATATGCACCGAAAGAAGATGACAAAACACCCTCTTCCAGTGCACATATGCTCTTCTCAAAGTATCCTATACTGCTAAGATACCTACACTCTCTTCATTAACGCCTCTGCCTGCTCCATCAATCCTGTTACAATATCCTTACAAGAACGCTCAGTCTTTACAAGACCGGCAATCTGTCCTGCCATAACTGTACCATTTACAACATCACCTTCAACTACGGCCTTTCTCAAAGCACCTAAGGTTAATTTCTCAAGCTCCATTAACTCAGCGCCTTCCTTCTCCAGGCGAAGATATTCCTTCGTCATCATATTACGGATACCACGAACAGGATGTCCTGTCGAAGTACCTGTTACAACCGAATCAATATCCTTAGCCTTCATGACCATGTCTTTATAATTCTGATGTACTGTACACTCATTGGCAGTCAGGAAAACTGTTCCCATCTGAACAGCCTCTGCACCAAGCATAAATGCCGCTGCAACGCCTCTACCATCTGCAATACCACCGGCTGCAATCACCGGAATCTTTACTGCATCAACAACCTGCGGAACCAATGCCATGGTTGTAGTCGAACCAATATGTCCACCACTCTCCATACCTTCCGCAACTACTGCATCTGCTCCGCCTCTTTCCATCAGCTTCGCCAATGCCACACTGGCAACTACCGGAATTACCTTGATGCCCGCTGCCTTCCACATCTCCATGTACTTAGCAGGGTTACCGGCACCTGTAGTAACTACCTTCACGCCTTCATCAACGATTACCTGCGCAATCGCATCTGCCTCCGGATTCATAAGCATAAGGTTTACACCAAATGGCTTATCGGTTAACTCCTTTGCCTTTCTAATCTGATCTCTGACAAACTCTGCCGGAGCGCCACCTGCGCCAATGATTCCCAAGCCACCCGCATTGGAAACCGCTGCTGCAAGGTGATACTCTGCAACCCAAGCCATACCGCCCTGAATTACCGGATACTCTATCCCTAATAACTCTGTCACTCTAGTCTTCATAGTATTCTTATTCAACACCCTTGTTCTTCATGTACTCAATAACAGAACCTACAGTTGTAATCTTCTCTAAATCCTCTGAAGGAATCTCTACACCGTACTCCTCTTCGAAAGCCATTACAAGCTCGAATAAGTCAAGTGAATCAGCCTCTAAATCCTCTTTGAATCTAGACTCCTCTGTAATCTCTACTCCGTCTAAATTTAACTGCTCTTCAATGATTTCAATTACTCTTTCTAACATTGTTCTTTCTCCTTTTTACTATCACATAATATTACACTCGCGGTTGTTCCCTAACACAACCTGTACTTTGCCGTCGAATATTTTGGTTTTCAAATATTTTGACTCTCAAAGTATTTACTAGCACATCATACTTCTTTATACGATTATTGTCAACTGAATTTTTTTCAAACAGAATTTCAAACAGAATTTTTGACGAATGTAACAGGCGAAATTTGGGGACAAAAAATCCACGGAGGTTAGTCCGCGGATTTACTCGTATTTTACATATATTTACAAACATATTCCTTACAAAAATCTTTATCCTGTGCTTCAATATAGCTAAGCATCCAAAACCTTTATAAAGTATAAATGGCGAGGTCAGAATCTATCTGCCTCGCCTCAGCGTAGTCCGCAAACATACGCCTCAATCCTTATATATAATATACCTTACCCCCCAAAAATATGCAAGTCTTTCCGCTTATTTTTTTATATACACATTCAGCTTTGTCAATTTACCTTTTATACCTGTTGCAACAATTTTGTTATAAATTGGCAATGGTAATTCTCTGTATAAATCATTAATACATTCTTCATACTCTTTCAAGAATTTAATAAGCATTTTCTTTGGATATTGAACATGCTTTAACAAACACACAATCAATGCTATGTAATCTGAAAAATACTCAAAATTAACATTTGTTATACCCGTTTCATCCTCTACCCATTTAATAATATTTTTGTTTGCATCACGGTCTTTGAATCTTGCATCAAAAGCAATATTATTATGTGCAGTAGCGTTTCTTAACGCTTTAATAGTAAACAACGCATTTGCAACTAGTTTATAATTTGTATCATAACTCACCTTCATATCAAGTGCATCACTTACCTTTTCTCTTGCGTCTTTATTCAAACACTGAAGAAAGTCTGCAAAATCTCCTAGCATCATAATTTCAAAAATTCCCCATATTGGTATTTCTTCACCTCGATTATAAAAATGTGAAACCATAGAATTTTTATGCTTATAACTATTTGATAACATAGAATGAATTTTATCTCTTAATCGCAAACGTTTTAACCTCAAATCACTATCAGATAATTCATCATTCATTTTCGTTTTATAAATATTTCCAATAGATTTATCCTTCATCCCAGGAACAATCTGTTCTAACGTATAATTTTTTACAGCCATTTCTATAAACATCAACGCAGGGTACACCAACTTTTTCAATGCATTATCGTAATTAATGACGGCAATGATTTCAGAAAAATTCGTATACGGTATGGTGTTCTGTCTCCGTTTAATAAAACGATACCCTTTATATCCATGATAATATCCATACTGAGTTAATTGCAACTTGTCTTTGCTACCCTGTATTTTTATGTTACAATCATCTCTAAGATGAATCATCAAACCATTTATTGTCTTTGCTTTTTCTGTAGGATTCATGCTGTCCTCTCCTCTATGCGTATATATTTACATTTTCGTTTATTTCGTTCTTTCTTTTATTGCCTCAATAATAAACTGATTCTCCATCCATTGAAGAATTTTTATTGCTTTCATTGGTTCGATTCTACCTATTGGATTTTCATTATATACCACTGACACGATTATATTGTAGGAGTCATCCCAATCCCATAGTTCATCCCAATGTTCAAGTACATCTCTTGCCAAACTCCCCAATCCCAATCTAAAATCATTATAGTTTGGATCAATCTCCTTAAGCTTTTCTCTAACTCGTATCACTTCAGCTTTCACATTTTCATTTACGGCCTCCAAACTAACACCTCCGTTCCATGAACTTTCATGATAATGCCCTACGACTTCTCTTAACACATCAGCTTTTTTAATATGATGATTTCTTGCAAGCCACGAAACACCTCTACCTACCGTCTCACGAGTAACAAAATCAACATCTTGACGAGAATCTATAAATCCATCCTCTGTTCCAATCATTAATTTTTTCCCTTTCCAGTCCTTTGCACCATCAGTTATAACATCCAGCAAATATAATGCCTCTATGCGCAACTGGCTATATACAGGTAAAACCTCATCAACCACAGACGCACAAATAAATCCCGATAAATTCTCTCCACGTTCACGGAGATTACTCAAAATTGTTTCTGCCCTCTTATCTGTTGAAAAAAGTCTTTTTGCCATAGTACACCTCGCTATATCCAAAACTATATCCTTTTATATATACTATCATTATATACTTTCTTATACAAGCAAATTTAAAGTTTACTTCTGGCATATGAAAGCATCATCTTTTGGCAAGCACTTACCGTGTAGCAAAGGAGTGTATTTTTTCGCAGTCTAAATAACCTCGCTCTCACTTCTAATCGCGAATCCGGTGACGGCCGATATGATATTCCGCTAAAGCCTACCAAGAAAAATCTGCCTGATATTATCATAGAACTGAAGGCTGAAAAGAATTGCACATCAGAGCAACTCAAAAAGCTATCAGAAAATGTATTACAGCAGATTATCGATAAAAAATATGATACCGAAATGACTTTATCCGGCATCAAAAACATCTATAAATACGGTGTAGCTTTTAGTGGTAAACATGTTGAGATTACTGTTGGGTAGAAATTGTAAAATCCGCGGATGCTAGTCCGCGGATTCAGACTGTAGACAAACAACCTCTTAGGTTTGCAAACCTAGAGGTTGTTTTCGTATAGTTATTGAATTCCTTAACAAAAGCATATATTTCTAAGATATTTAGGGCTTTTTTCTTCCTTTATTTGTAGCATCTTAGCTAGC
>JAZNMO010000011.1:0-4553 GCA_045579665.1 Lachnospiraceae bacterium | reverse complement strand
CTCTACTACCTCAGTTTCCACTGCCTCTGTCTCTACTATCTCAGTTTCTACTATCTCAGTTTCTACTACCTCAGTCTCTACTACCTCAGTTTCTACTACCTCAGTTTCTACTACCTCAGTCTCTACTATCTCAGTTTCTACTACCTCAGTCTCTACTACCTCAGTTTCTACTGCCTCAGTTTCTACTACTTCGGTTTCTATGCCCTCTACGATATCCGCATTGCATACTGTTATATTATCTACTTGATTATCAAAGCCTTCAAGCATTACTCCGCCATATACGCCGCATCCATACGCAAAACTATACATAGCTGTAACTTCATCATAGTAAATAGAATCTTTGATAATTAACATTCCTGTATCTGTTGAATTAGGTGTATTTGCTAATTGCAATAATAATTCATTTACCTTATTCTGCTTCTCTTCAAATGCATATGTTTTAAACTCAGGTACTTGAATCAATGCAGCAATTTCTTTGTCTACATCTTCCATATCTGTAAAATCAGCTTCTAATAGCGATGTATATGCAGATACCTTTATAGCATTACTGTTATATTCACCTTCTGCATCCTTTGCTATAGCATAATAATTATATTCTGCATCTTCTACCGGATTTACAACTATTTTTGCTGTATAAATAGCATCATTTGGAATATCATCACCACTTACCGAATACATTCCATCATCTTTAAGTACAGCAATTTTTTCTAGTGAACTCTGGTCATACAATTCAATAGATTCTGTTTCAAAATTTGCAGCTGCATAAAAATAAATAGTTGTTCCAACCTGGCTAATCGAAAACTCAGTTACATTTGTTGAAAGTGTTACCTCTTTATCCTGTGTCTCCCATAAATAACCTATCTGTACACCGGTTTGATAAGTAACTCCATCATAGTCAAAACTCTCTATAACCTTGAATCCTTTTTGCTCAATTGATGCCTCAACATCAAAAATATTTTCCGGTGCAATTAAGGAACCTGATATTACCAAAACTAAGATAATTGAAACAATTTTCTTACCCTTTTTATATATTATGATAATTGCCCCTGCTACAATTACAAGCACCGCAAGAATAATCCAAAGAAATAAGTTATTACTTTCTGCTGCTTCTGGTACAGGCTCTTCATCTATCTCTATAATTTCTAATACTTCTGTATTTTCTTCACTTACAGTCTCAGACTCTTCTATACTCTCTACTTCTGAAACAGACTCTTCAACATAAGACTCATTGGCAGCTTCTTGTGTTTCCTCTATTACTGATTGCTGCTCTACCACTGATTCTTCTTCAACAATTTCTTCTTTTTTGTCTACTTTTACCTTTTCAATCTTTGGTTCTGATTCTGTTACAATTACCAATGATTCAACAACAGGTTCTGTCACTATTGGCTCTATTGCAGCCGTTTGAGGAACAGATTCCTCAACAATTGATGTAACAGGCTTTTCATTCTTATGACTAACCTCTGGCTTATTATTTGAGTCATTATTTGAGTTATTATTCGAATTGCTATTCTTATTATCGTTATTATTTTCTTCACTTTGAACTGGTGTACTGTCTGGAACTGTTGTTATTTCGCTAGACTGTTCCTCTTTTTCTTTTACCAGCACAACTTCTAATGTTTTACATTCATCAGCGTTTAATGTTTTTATAAAAACATCTTTATTCTCTTTTACTTGAAAACCATCAGGTATTAATACATTAATATTTACATCATTAATCTCAAAATCATTTGTATTATGTATCTCGACGGTGAATTTAACTTCTCCATCCTCCTGATTTGCTTCCTGGCACATTTCTACGTCTACCTGAATGCCATCATTAGTACTTGATTCTGCATTTACCGGTTGCACATGAAATAAACATAATACAATCAATAACGCAAAAAACTGCTTTAATTTTCTCATATTCCTCTCTCTCCTTTGCAAAAATACTTTAACACTATAACATAACGAAGTTAACATAACAATATTTTTTGTCAAAAAAAGCGTCAAAAGCATATTTAGCATGCTTTTGACGCACTATAAATATCGAATGATATTGTTATTGATTATCTACTTCCGGTGTTTCTTCCGCTTCTTCTGTTATATCCTCATCTGTTTCAATCTTTCCACGTACCTTTGCAATCTTAGCAACCGTTACACCCTCATCAAGATTAATCAGCTTCACACCTGAAGTATTACGTCCAATCACAGATACATCCTCTGCACGAATCTGAATGATAATACCCTCTGTAGTAATCATCATGATTTCGTTCTCTTCGGTAACAGCCTTCACACCTACTACATTACCGGTCTTTTCAGTAATCTTGTAGCATCTGATACCCTTACCGCCACGCTTTTGTACAGTGAACTCATCTAATACGGTTCTCTTACCCATACCCTTTTCAGAAGCGATAAGTAACTCTGTACCCTGTGTATTCATCTGCATTCCTACAATTTCATCATCGTCTGAAAGATTCATACCGATAACTCCCATCGCAGTTCTACCCATGGCACGTACATCTGTCTCAAGGAATCTGATACACATACCATACTTGGTTACAAGGAATATCTCTGTATCCTGATCTGTAATCTTAACCTCGATTAACTCATCGTCCTCACGAAGATTAATTGCTGCAAGACCAGTCTTTCTGACATTGCTAAACTCCATAATAGGTGTCTTCTTCGCAATACCCTTCTTCGTAATCATAAAGAGGTTCTTGCCTTCCTCATATTCGCTAATCGGAATCATTGCAGATATCTTCTCACCCGGATTAAGCTGTAAGAGATTAACAATCGCTGTTCCTCTTGCTGTTCTGCTTGCCTCAGGAATCTCGTATGCCTTTAAGCGGTATACACGTCCCATATTTGTGAAGAACATGAGATAATCATGGGTTGATGTCATTAATAAATCTTCGATATAATCATCATCAATCGTAGACATTCCCTTGATACCACGCCCACCACGGTTCTGTGTCTTGAAATTATCTACTGTCATTCTCTTAATATAACCAAGACTTGTCATGGCAATCACCGTATTTCCACGAGGAATTAAGTCCTCATCCTCAATATCAAACTCATCGTAGCCAAACTGACTTCTTCTGTCATCTCCGAACTTATCAGCAATTACACTAATCTCATCCTTAATAACACCAAGTAACAGCTTATTATCTGCAAGAATTGCTCTGTACTCCTCAATCTTCTTCATTAACTCAGCATGCTCTGCTTCAAGCTTCTCTCTTTCCAAGCCTGTAAGAGCACGAAGACGCATATCTACGATTGCCTGTGCCTGAACATCGGTTAATCCAAAGCGGGTAATCAACTTCTCCTTTGCCTCTGGTGTATTGGCACTACCTCTGATAATACTGATTACTTCATCAATATTATCAAGCGCAATCAATAAGCCCTGTAAAATATGGTCTCTCTCTTCTGCCTTATTCAAATCATACTTCGTTCTTCTGGTAACTACGTCTTCCTGATGTGCCAGATAATTGGTTAATACATCCTTCAGACTCATAACCTTAGGCTCACCATTTACAAGGGCAAGCATAATAACACCAAAGGTATCCTGAATCTGTGTATGCTTATAAAGCTGATTCAGCATGACATTGGCATTCACATCCTTACGAAGCTCGATAACAATACGCATACCCTCACGGTTCGACTCATCTCTTAAGTCTGTAATACCATCAAGGCGCTTTTCCTTCACCATCTCCGCAATCTTCTCGATTAAACGTGCCTTATTTACCATGTACGGAAGCTCTGTAACAATAATTCTGTTCTTACCGTTTGCCATAGTCTCGATATTGGTTACACCACGAACCTTAACCTTACCACGGCCTGTTCTGTAAGCCTCCTCGATGCCTCTTGTACCAAGGATAATACCACCTGTTGGAAAGTCAGGACCCTTTACGATAGGCAATAACTCATCAATCTCAGTATCTCTATCCTCTAACACTTTGTTATCGATAATCTTAACAACAGCATTAACAACCTCTCTTAAGTTATGAGGCGGAATATTTGTAGCCATACCTACGGCAATACCTGTTGTACCATTTACCAAAAGATTAGGGAAACGGCTTGGTAATACTACTGGTTCCTTCTCTGTCTCGTCGAAGTTAGGCTCGAAGATAACAGTATCCTTGTTAATGTCAGCAAGAAGCTCCATAGAAATCTTGCTAAGTCTTGCCTCTGTATATCGCATCGCAGCCGCACCGTCACCGTCCACGGAACCAAAGTTACCATGTCCATCAATCAATGGATAACGGAAGGACCAATCCTGTGCCATATTAACCAATGCACCATAAATAGAGCTGTCACCGTGAGGGTGATATTTACCCATGGTATCACCGACGATACGGGCACTTTTTCTGTGAGGCTTGTCCGGTCTGTTTCCCAATTCCTCCATGGAATAAAGAACACGTCTCTGAACCGGTTTCAAACCATCTCTAACATCAGGCAATGCACGGGCAGCAATAACGCTCATGGCATAATCGATGTAACATGTTTCCATGGTTTTCTTTAAATCGACTTCTTGCACTTTATCAAAAATTGTATCATCCATCATTATGGCTCCT
>JAZNMO010000010.1:0-3018 GCA_045579665.1 Lachnospiraceae bacterium | reverse complement strand
GCATAGTTATACAGTGATGAATTGTCCAAAAGCAAAGTTATGGTAAGTGATTTCTTCCTATTATTAAAGGAAAGAAAAAGTATAAAGGAAAAGGTTGTGAAAAAGAATACATTTGTTGGTAAAAGGTCAGATGTATCAGCGAATCGCTTTACATTCCATGTTGTATTAGTATAATGAAGGCAAATTGATGTGTATCATATAACTTATGAGAAGTTGCAAAGCAAATTCTCATAAAAGGCATATTTATATGCCGCGTATCCGATTACAGGGTTCACGAAGTGGTTCCTGTAATGTGCAGTTTTGTAGAATGGAAGAGGATAGAATATATGGATAAGAAGAATTTTAGTACCCCCATTGATTTAAAGAATATCAAGGTTACAGATGAGTTTTGGCATAGAGAGCAGGAGCTTGTCAGAACAGAAGTGATTCCGTATCAGTGGGATGCTTTAAATGATAGGATTGAAGATGCGGCACCAAGCTATTGCATGCATAACTTCAGAGTGGCAGGTCAGATGATGAAGGAGAAAAAGGCAAAGGGTAACAGCTACGTAGCTCCAACGTATACCTTCAGAGGTTTTGAGGCATTGCCTGATGACCCTAAGAATCCGGATAATGATAAGTTTTATGGTTTTGTATTTCAGGATACAGATTTTTCCAAGTGGATTGAAGCTGTAGGTTATTCACTGACACAGCATCCGGATGCGGAATTAGAAAAGACAGCTGATGAAGCAATTGATGTGGTATGTGCCGCTCAGTTGGAGAACGGATATTTGGATACCTACTATATTATTAATGGTATGGACAGAGCATTTACCAATTTGAGAGACCACCATGAGTTGTATTGCCTTGGTCATTTGGTAGAGGGGGCTGTGGCATATTATCAGGCAACCGGTAAAGATAAGCTTTTGAAGGCGGCCGCACGTTTTGCAGACTATGTAGCAGATTATTTTGGAACAGAGGAAGGAAAATGTAATGGTTATCCCGGACATGAGATTGCGGAGATGGCATTGGTTCGTTTGTATGAGGTAACAGGAAATGAAAAGTATCTGGAGTTAAGTAAGTATTTTGTAAATCAGAGAGGTACAGAACCAAGATACTTTGATAAAGAAAATGAGAAAATGGCAATGTTGGACGGCAGACCATACAAGCCGGATACCAATCCAAACAGATATGATTATTATCAGGCACATAAGCCGGTAAGGCAGCAGGAAGAGGCTGTAGGTCATGCGGTTCGTGCCGTGTATTTGTATTCAGGTATGGCAGATGTGGCGAGACTGACACAGGATGACAGCTTATTTGATGCATGTGAAAGACTTTGGAATAACATTGTAAATGAAAAGCTTTATATTACAGGTGGAATTGGTGGAACTCATATGGGAGAAGCATTTTCGTTTCCTTATGATTTACCTAACGATACTGCATATTCTGAAACTTGTGCAGCGATTGGACTTGCATTTTTTGCAAGAAGAATGTTAGAGATTAAGCCTGACAGTAAGTATGCAGATGTGATGGAACAGGCACTATATAATACGGTCTTAAGTGGCATGGCGCAGGATGGAAAGAGTTTCTTCTATGTAAATCCATTAGAGGTAGTTCCTGAGGCATGTCATAAGGACCACAGAAAGTTCCATGTAAAGTCAGTGAGACAGAAATGGTTTGGCTGTGCATGCTGTCCTCCGAATATTGCAAGAATAGTAAGCTCTATTGCTTCCTACGCATATACAGAGAATGAAGACACGCTTTGGGTACATTTATATATGGGAAGCGTATTATCTAAGCAGGTTGGAGATAGGACACTTGATATTCAGGTGGAAACACAGATGCCATGGGAAGGAAAGGCAACAGCAAGGATACATGCAGACAGTGCGGTAGATGCAACATTAGCTTTTAGAATTCCGGGATGGTGTAAGGAAGCCGATAGAAAGCTTTCTGTTACAGGAGAGAAGCATCAGGAAGTAAAGGATGGATATGTATATCTTACGGGCACATGGACTGATGGAGATGTTGTAGAGCTTGAATTTCCGATGGAAGTGCAGGTTAAGGCAGCAAGTGCCAGGGTTCGTGAGAATATTGGTAAGGTGGCATTTACCAGAGGTCCGATTACCTATTGTATGGAGGAAGCTGATAATGGCGATAGTCTTCATATGCTTAAGATAAACGCAAAGCTTTTGGCATCTGATATAAAGATAGGAAGTACGGATGCACTTGGGCATAAAATGATAACTTTACAGGTGCCGGGTTTAAGACAGAAGGCTATGGAGGAAATGTCACTTTATACCGAGTATATTCCTTATAAGGAGGAAGAAGTAACATTAACCTTTATACCATATTACGCATGGAATAATCGTGGCGAAGGCGAAATGTCTGTATGGGTAAGAATATAAGAAAATAATAGAAATCTCACCGACTTAACATAGATTTTACAAAAGTTGGTGAGATTTTTTACACAAATTTCAATTTGTGTCGTATAATGAACTTGTATTGACTACATGTGTGATGAAGTTTAAAGGAGATTATTATGACAATTTTTGATTTTCTGTCTATGATAGGCGGATTAGCGCTGTTCTTGTACGGTATGCATCTTCTGAGCGAGGGACTTGAGAAGGTGTCAGGAGGTAGACTGGAAAGAATTCTTGAGAATCTGACCAGCAGTAAGTGGAAGGCGGTTTTGCTGGGGGCTGGTGTGACAGCAGCAATTCAATCGTCATCTGCGACAACAGTTATGGTTGTTGGTTTTGTTAATTCCGGTATCATGAAGCTTTCACAGGCAATTGGAATAATCATGGGTGCCAATATCGGTACAACAGCTACTTCATGGATTTTAAGTTTGTCAGGTCTTGAGAGTGAGAGCTTTTTTGTTCAGATGCTTAAACCTACTTCTTTTTGTCCGATTTTAGCAATCATTGGTATTGTATTTATCATGTTTTTGAAAGATTCTAAGAAGAAGGATATTGGTCTTATTTTCATTGGATTTGCTATTTTGATGTTTGGTATGGATGCAATGTCAGATGCAATGAA
>JAZNMO010000009.1:0-16093 GCA_045579665.1 Lachnospiraceae bacterium | reverse complement strand
ACTCTCCGATTTCCACCTGAGAGTGCTCCTGTTTTACCCTATTCCACTACAGCTTATTTAATTTTCTTCACAGGTCTCACTACCTGATAACCCAACTTTTCGGGATAGTGTCTCTGATAAATCTGACATTCCTCATCGTTCCACTCATATCCCATCTCCGCCGGATTAAAAGAAAATGCCAATTTCTCTACTGCTCCCATCACATCCGCATTTTCTGACATAAAGTCAAAAACTGGATAGGAAAACACAAGGTAATCACTTGCGGGAACTTCTCTTATTTCAAATCCCTTGGGTATTTCTCCTGCATAGTCCGCAGGCACTCCTGTTCCATAGAAGTAAACCTTTTTATCACCTTTCATTTTCCATCCGGCAGTATGCGCCGTAACAATCGGATGCGCCATCTTGTCCATGCTCGTTACAAATCCACACACTTCATCACAGTCATGATAGTTCCAAAAATCGCAATAATTTGAAGCCTTTTCTTCCCAAATTCCTAAATACTTATGTGCGGGAATGTGTTCTACACGAACCGCTAATCTTGTTTCTTCCATTGTTTTTACCCTCTTTTCATCATATTTCGGAAATAGCACATGCTTGTGTACTGTCATTGGCACAGGTTTGTTTTCTCTTCTGTAAGCAGCCGGTGTGCACCCGTACTGTTCTTTAAACACTCTCGTCAGAGCTTCCTGTGAAGAAAAACCATATTTGATGGCAATATCTAAAATACGTTCCTTACTGTCTCTGATTTCCTCTGTAACCATTGCAAGTCGTCTTCCTACTACATATGACTTCATGGTCATTCCAGTAATATCATGAAACATGCAGGAACAGTACCATGGCGAGTAACCTACCGCAACTGAAACTTTTTGCAAAGTCGGTCTCTCTTCCATATTTTCTTCAATCCAATCAATCATTTGTTGTACCACTTCAATATTACGCATTTCATACACTCCTTCCAATAATGATGATACACAATTATGATGAAGGTTTTTTGATAATTCTTGGGATAATTTTTAACTACACCTACATCCTACTATACCAAAAACACTCCCGATTATCTACCGGAAGTGTTCTTACATTACCCCTATTCAATTACCCAAATTACTCTACCTTCATATCGTTCACTATTGTTACAACCACATGTACCGTACTCTTGCTAATCCCAAAATGCTTTGCCGCCTGACGAACTGTCGTATGATTATCGATAATATATCTGGCTATTTCCATGGCTCTTTGTTCAATATAATCTTTCAAGCAAAAAATCCCCTGCATCACTCGTTTATCACATTGTATGCAAGGGATTCTTTCATTATGATTTTCTTTTTATCTCTCCCACCAGCCTATGCACCGTTGTCGCTGGACACATCTCTGATGGTTTCGTCTTACCTTCTCTTTCGCACTGCTCTAACTTTTGCTGTGCTATTTGTATTGCCCTTTCCTCATCGCCTGCCATACAGAGCTTTCCGTACATCTTTTCATCCACTTTAGAATACTTCTGTCCAGTTTTACTTTCATATACTCGTCCAAATTCTGAACAACAGGTCCATGAATCTTGTATTGCTGGCATAGCACCGAAGTAAGCATACATCCAAATCTCAAAGCATGGATTTGACCAGCCTACTTCTATGTTTTTTCGCTCTGCCTCAGCGATAATATCATCGAATCCTTGTACCTGATCTCTGTCAAACACAATCCATGGAATACGGTACTGTGCTTCATATGCCGTAAGTTCTTGACATTTATCAATCATAGTTCGAGTCTTTGTCTCGACAACTTTAATGACAAGCTTCTTTCTAACCGCTTCCGGCAATGCTTGATGAAGTCCATTAAAGAAGCAACGCTCTGTAGCCTCGGTATCTGTAACAATCAAATAGTAGCCTAATTCTGGCGGTCTAGATACTTTCTTCTGCTCGCGTGGTTTTCTATTACCAGTTCTATCCTTTTTTGCCATGCAATGCTCCTTCTTCAAGTCTTGTTGCATAAGTCAACAAACGATGCTGCTGTTCTTCTCTTAATACATCCAATCTCTTTAATTCAGGAATTGCACCATACTTTCCAAGCAAATAATTCTTCTCATAATTTTCATCCTTACGAATGCGTCCCCCATCTTCATCTACAAAATCTGCCAATGAATACAGCAAAGACACTCCTCTTTTGTCCTTTTCCACAAACCAGATTTCATCACGACGCAACAACTGATTTGACAATTGCCATGTATCATGTGTTGTGAATAAAAGTTGTGCATGATTCTTGTTAATTTCTGGATTCAAGAATGTGAGCAAGAAATTTCTTACAAGCAAAGGATGCAAACGTGCATTCAATTCGTCAATAAAGAATACACTTCCCTTTTCCAATACTTCTTGTAGTTCTGGATACAAAGCAAACATCTTCAATGTTCCCGCAGACTCTAAACTCAAAGGAATCTCTGCCATTTCATCAGAATCAACCTTCTTATGAAGAGCATTAATTTTGTAACTTTCTTCCGAGGACGATTTTCGTCCATTGGAATCTCCATCACTAGGAACCTTTTCTACTCTAAAATCTCTAATATGCTCATCGAAAGACGCAAAGTATTCTACAACCTTTTGTTGAACGTTCTTATCTTCTACAAATCCCTTTGGCAATCTGCGAGATAAGAAAAAGTTTGTTACTGGATCTCCAAAATCAGCAAATTCATTTGCCAAGAACCAATCTCTAATCTCCTTACACCTGCCAACCTTTAACTTCGCGCCCAAGGAAATAATAAGCACTTGCTTTTCTAATGCAACTTGAATATTATCTCTACTGCTCTTCGGAAATCCGGATAAATCCAATTCTTCATCCGCTGTTCCACGATAAAATACCCTGCTATACTTTCTAGCAGTCTTCGCCTTCACATTTAACCACTCTTCGGTTACACCTTCCTTATTGACGCAAAAGCCATAATTGTATGTCTTTACAGCTTTATCTCCAGGCAATGTAAAATACACCTCAAAACTAGACTCCGCATCAGCAGATGTAGAATCAAAGAGGAAAGGTGTTGGTCTAAACTGTTCAAATTCTTCTCCACCATATCTAAACGATTCAGCGACATAGTCTGACATATACTCAAAAGCATTATATATATTTGACTTTCCGCTTGCGTTTGCTCCATAAATGGCAGCAACCGACAATATCTTCTCGCTACCGACAGTTACAACTCTATCTGAAAACTCAGTCATCTTAGCCGCAGACAAATCTAAAGTAGCATCTTCTCTAAATGATTTAAAATTTTTAAAATTGAATTGTATTAACATGATTGCTACCTCACCTTCTTTTCTACTTTATATTATATGCAATTTTTAGCAAAACTCAACATCAAAACGTGATTTCTTCTCAGTTTAGCGTGTTTTGTTTTCAAGATTAGATAAGTATTACTATAATCAATTTACAAACAACTGCATTAACTATTCTCCATTTCATTTTACGTCATCACAAAAAAATGGCAAACTCCCAAAATCGGAATGTTCTTCCATTTTCTTTATACACTCGTCTTCACATCCTTTTTGACAGCTTAAACGAAAGAACAAAAAAACCGCAACTGAATTAGCCCAAGCTAAAACTATTACGGTTGTACTCTATAAATAATTATAAACGATAACCACACTGCAACAAGGAATTTATTACACATTTCCTACTTCTATTTCGCATCTGCTACTTTAACAAATTATGGATGGCACTTTGCATTTTTTTAAGTTCTCGAACTTTATTTCGAGCTACGTTTAACTCCTGTTCTGAACAAGTAAGCCAGTTAAAGTTTCTTAACTTAGTTATTTCAATTTCAATTATCCTTAATGCTTCTTCAAAACATATTACACTTTCTTCGCTTGTGTTACTCGTTAAAACATACATCCCCCTATCTACGGTTTTAAAATTAGTATCTTCTCTTTTTATATGATAAATGGCATTACGAAGAGACGTACTTTTTTCATCTATCATTATACCACTTTCTATAGCTTTGTTTTTTATCTCTGTGGCAGAATGTATCTCACCATCAGCTAAAACATCATATATTATCTTTCTTATTGCTGCTCCTTTTGTCATTCTTCTCCCTCCAATTCATCTATTGTTGTTTCTAACTCCCTGGCTACCATTTTGAGTACATCGTGATTTGGGCGTTTGATGACTCCTGTTTCATATCTTGCAATCGTCTCTCTTGAAAACCCTGTTTTGATTGCCAGTTCCTTTTGTGTATAACCCTTTTCTTTTCTAAGCCGCGCCATATTGTTTTTCAATAATTACTGCACCTCCTCTTTCTGTAAGTAGTCTATATGTATCTTGCAGAAATATTATATCATGTTAAAACATTAATTGATGTGTCATTAACGACACAGGCATGTCTTTTGACATATAAATTGCGTTTCATTTTTATACAAACAAAAGACGCATCTTTACGACACGTCTTCTCATTCATTCTAACCTCTATTCTTTCTTATTTCAACCACCAAAATCGTCTTACACCTCAACCACTCCAGTTTGTCCTATCCACATGTACTATACTCGTACTAATTCCAACATGCTTTGCCGCCTGTCATAATGTCATATTCTATTATCAAAACATATCATACTATTCAGAATAGTTTTCCTTTGAAAACTCCAATGGGTCAATCTCCAAGTTTTTACAAATTTTTATCATGATATCAAAAGAAGCCCCGCCTATATCACGCGCTAATAATGTCATGAGTGTACTATATGGAAGATCAATTTCTTTAGCAAATTGCCGTAGACTAATATACCTATCCAAAATCAAATTTCTAAGTATAAGTTCTCGACTCATTAGGCCTCCTCTACAACGATAACCTCTACTCCCTTTTCCTCAATAGCTACAATTTGATCTTCCACACACTCCCAGTCCGTAATGATAGAATCAAACTCTTCTACCTCACACACTTTAACAAATGAATCCACACCAACCTTTGCACTTGGAATAAGCAAACACTTTTTCCTACTATTTTTAATAACAGCTCTTTGAAATGTTGCCGTTTCATCTGTTCCGTTAGACAAACCAAACTCTGCTGTCACACCACCTCCTGTTATAAAGCACAAATCAAAATGCAAATGACTGACAAAATTACTTGCAAAGCTATCTACCAATGAACCACTTTGGCGCATTTTACCTCCTGCAATATATACATCAGCATTATCAAAATCTCTTAACGCTTTTGCTATATCCACTGAGTTTACAACTAAAGTATAGTGAATGTCTCTTGGTAAAAAAGAAATCATTATATATCCAAAAGACCCTCCTGTTAAATATACGATGTCATTTTCACGAATCATACCAGCTGCAGCACGAGATATTTCTTTGTAATTATCAAAGATTGGCATATTGTCAAAATTACGATCTTTTGGCGGTCTGACACTAACCTGACCAGCCATAATAGCACCACCATGTGTTCTCTTACAGAGCCCCTTCTGTTCAAGTAATCTTAAATCTCTACGCGCAGATTCAACTGATATACCATACTTTTCTGTTATTTCAGAAACTGTAATTTTTCCATTTGCTTTAATCATTTCCGTTATTTCATTGTGTCGTTCTTCAACAAACATATTTCTCCTCCTTCTTTCTAAAAATATACTAAATCGAATTCGATACTATTATAATACAACGCGTTCGGTAATAATTCAACATATTCGGTAATCGGTTTTGCGTATATTTAGTAAAAAGCACTCCCAAGTTTCCACTCAGAAGTGCTCCACCCTTTGGCTATTCGATTTTTAACTTTATTTTACCGCCTCCATAAAATACATTTTTGCGTCATAATCCTGATAGAGAGAAGTATTTGTACCAAAGCCCGTTCCTGCAAAGCTCTGTGCAAGATGCACACCGCTATGGTTCAGTAACGAACCGCTTACCGTCACATCCTCCACCTCGCCGTCAAGTTTCACAAATTTTGCCACCACATCATGAACCAGCGAATCTTGTTTGATATGAACCGGCGAAATGGTATTTACCAAATCTCCCATTCTATGAATATCATATTTCACAGGAATATTGTAAAAATGATATTGTTTCTCATCATCTAAGCCCTTTGTCTTAAAACAATGATGACTGTAATTAGGAATTACCTGCCCCTGCAGAACAATTCCTACTGCACGCTCGGCATCCTTTCCCACAATATTCCAGCGCACCACATCCGTGTCAAACGGTGCTCTTCTTACCCCCTTTAAACGATACAACTGACCAAACTGGAGAGTTTCACGCCATTCCTTATACAAGGCTATCTGCGATGCAATCTCACTCAACTCTTCCTTCTTCATATCGCAAAGATTACACTCATAACCTAACAGACCGCCGCAGGCAATGGCAAAGCGCGTCGCAAGAAGAGTCACTCGAAGCGTCTGGTGATTCGGACAGCCTGACACATGTGCACTCATCACCGACTGCGGATAACCATAGCTATAACCGTTCTGTATCACACCTCTACTAATGGCATCTGTGTTGTCACTTGCCCATATCTGCGGCATATAACAAAGAATACCCAGGTCAAAACGATTACCGCCTGATGCACACCCTTCAAACAAAATGTGCGGAAATCTTTTAACCAAATGATATAATACACGATAAAGTCCAAGCATATACCGATGCGCAAATTCACCCTGTCTATTAGCCTCCAAGCCCTGACTGTAAAAGTCCGACATGTGTCTGTTCATATCCCATTTCACATAGCTAACCTGACCTCTTGTAAAGACATCACTCATTGTCTCTACAATATAGTCCTGAACCTCTCTCTGTGTGAAATCCAGTACCATCTGATTTCTACCGCAGGCATGTAACTGTCCCGGTATCCGAACCGCCCAATCAGGATGTGCACGATACAAATCCGAATCCTCACTAATCATCTCCGGCTCTACCCAGATACCAAAGTCCAAGCCCATTTCACGAATCTTGGCTGACAATCCCGCAAGTCCCTGCGGAAGCTTCTCTACATTATCATACCAGTCTCCTAAGGACGAGGTGTCGGAATTGCGCTTCCCAAACCAACCATCATCCAGTACAAAAAGCTCAATTCCTACCTCCTTTGCCGTCTTAGCAAGCTTGCATAGATTACTTTCCTTAAAATTGAAGTACGCAGCCTCCCACGAATTTAACAAAATCGGACGTATCTTTCTCTTCCACTGTCCACGCACGATATGCTCTCTGACAAACGCATGCATCTGCTGACTAATCCCCTGATATCCCTTTGCAGAATAGGTAAGTACTGCCTCGGGTGCCTCTAAGACATCTCCTCTCTCCATATGCCATTCAAAGGTGTCCGGATGAATGCCTGTCAGGAATCTAAGCTTACCATGACCGCCCATTTCTACGCATTCCCTGTGATTACCTGAGTAGATGAGATTCGATGCATAACAGCTTCCATAGTCCTCTGTTGTCTCCACATCTGCCAGCATAATAAATGGATTTGACTTATTGGATGAATAGCCGGTCAAAGAATCACTCACAAACTTTCCTGCCTGCAACACAACATCATAGCGCCCCATTTCTCTGGTCCAATCACCGTGGAAGCTTGTTACCTTTGCCTCTGCCATCGGAAGGTCCATCTGAGCACTCATAAGGCGTAATACCTTTACCGACTCTTCACCATCATTTCTAAGAACCGCATATCGTGTAATACAATCGCAATCCTCAAATACGCTGTAAACCAGCTCTAAACGTACATCATGATTCTTTTCCTTCATGATAATCGTTAAAGACTCTGCTTTGTCCTGCTCGTCGTATGCAGACGGCATACCAATCAGACTTCTCTT
Organism: Lachnospiraceae bacterium; assembly: GCA_045579665.1. Lineage (GTDB taxonomy): Bacteria > Bacillota > Clostridia > Lachnospirales > Lachnospiraceae > COE1. The sequence goes on along the minus strand of JAZNMO010000009.1, from coordinate 8,326 downwards.
CTTCTCGATAAAAAAACTTTCATATCGAAAATCACTGGTTTTGCTGCCGTCTTCATACACAAGCTCCACAAAGGGCTCTCTCATATCGCCGACACCATGTGTGCCTAGTTCCATACAAACATCATCCAAGCACTGATTCGGAAGTGCTGTATCCGCAATAATACTACATCCGTTTTGATTGGAAGCCTTCTGCCTAAGCGCCTCCATCCCCTGCCCTTCCATGGAAATACGCTCTCCATAGTGCAGATTTACCAGATTTCCTGCCTCATCTGCTATAAAGGCATAGGTAGTATTCTTAGTATGTAACGCAAATAAATGATTATCTGCCTGTATCATTTCTTCTCTCCTCTAATATACCGGCGATTTCAGCCAGTTTTTCATCTGTAAGGATATACTTCTTTGCAAAGATAATAATTGCAATGAATAATCCAATTATCGGAATAATCGTCATTGTCATTCTAAGACCAAGCAAATTACTTTCTCCTGTGACTGTTGCTACCGCATTAGAAGTATCATCACTGATATTACAAACTGACAAACATACTGATGCAATCATTGCAGCTACACCTGAGGCAAGCTTTACTACAAAGGTCTGCATTGAGAAAATAACACTTTCATCTCTTCTCTGATTCTTATACTCGCCGTAATCTACAGTATTGGCAAGGAACACTGTTGTTAACACAGTCAGCATACCAAAAGCAACAAATACAAAGAAGCCCGGTACCATAAGTAAATACACACTGGATACACCAAAGCACATCATCATTAATAACACTGCATAACCGCAAATTGCCATAATCAGGCTGGTATAGAATACCTTTCTGGTACTGATGAACTTACGAAGTAACGGATAAAATACCATCATGGAAAGTATCTGAATACCGCCGCCAAAAGCATTGAAAAGTGTATAGCTTCCCTGCCAGCTCTCTCCTCCCAAGTCATACTTAAAGAAGTAAATCAATAAATTCGAGGTAATGTAAAGTGAGCAGTTAATCAATACAATCGTTGCTACAACTGCTACCGCCTGGTCGTTGTGTAAAAGCGCCTTCATCATCTGACCAACTGATGGTGAATCCACATCAATATTGGACTTCTCCTTAATATTCATACAGCAAATCACGATAAATACAATAAATAGTACCGCAATAATTAACGCAAACCACTTAAAACCGTAGCGTTCAATTTCCTTTGCTGCTGCTCCTTCATGACCAATCTTACCAAGCATGGTTACACAAATCATCGTAATAATAGTAACAACTGCAGAACCTACGCCTGCACAGGAACGGGCAAGTGTTGACAAACCTTCTCTTTCCTGCCCACCCTCAGTAAATGCAGGAATCATTGACCAGAACGGAATGTCCATCATAGTATAGGTTACGCCCCATAAAATATAAGCAATTGCCGCATATGCCACTAAGCCCTTGCCATCCAAACCAACCGGTACTGCAAACATCAGATAAAGTATCATTGCATTTAATACCGTACCAATCAAAAGCCATGGACGGAACTTTCCCCATTTGGTTCTTGTCTTTGCAACAATCACCCCCATAATCGGGTCATTAAAAGCATCAAATATTCTTGCAGCCATAAGGATAATACCCATAATTACCGCATTCACACCTAAAATATCCTGATAATAATACAACACATAGCTTGCAGAAAGCATATATACCATATCCTTGCCCACTGCGCCTAAGCCATAAGAAAATTTTTCTTTGCCAGATAATCTCATTCTTCCTTCTCCTTTCGTCATCTATGACGATATTAATTATTTGTAACCTCAAATGCTATCTCCACCTTGCCAAAGGCTTCACTTTCCACAATCAGTCTGCCCTGTCCTGCTCTTCCCACACTCTTCACATAGGTTCCGCTCATTCCGCCTGCCAGACTAATTACAGAAGGCCCAATGAAAGCAATGTCTCCCTCAGTTCGTAGGGTAATTGGTGCATGACTGTAATTTAGCAGATTACCTTCTTCACTCATTGCCTGTATTCTGACAGCTGCCACATCATAGCTCTGTCCTTCCTTCAATACAGTATGAGAAGTCCGTACCTCAAGGTGTCCCTTAGTCATTGGCTTCTTTTCTACGGTCTTCACTACCTTACCGTCCTTGATTGCCTCATATCTGTAAACAGTAGCGGTTCCTCCCCAGTTACCAATATATTTACTGTAAAGGTCTACTGCCTCTTGCATCTTCATACCCCTAAAAAGAATACATTTTGCTGCCTTGAGCAATGTAGCAGGAGGAAGATTATTCACTCCATGCTTGCATGCAGACATCAGAATTGACTTTACATCCTCTGACTTTGCTTTGCTAAAGCCCTCTCCCTGTACCATCAAATCGCCGATAAAATCATCGATTAAGATTGGTCCGTGAGGCAGATTCTTAAAGCCTGTATTCTCCTTTGTAAATTCCTTGATAAATACATCATTTTTATATAAACGGACACTATCTGCATTGGTGATTGCGTAAATATCCTTCATCAAACATCCCGGATGCTCTCCTATATCCATAGATGACGTAATCTCCAATACATCCTGTGCTTCTGACTGGCTCTGATACAAAGCTGCTGCCAGCTTAGGATTACGGAACATATCTGTAACACCGTGATAGCAAATTCTGTCTCCGCTTCCGAAATCCTTATGTGTATTGTAGTCAAACATACACCAGCCAAACCCGCCTGCAATATCCTCTTCGCCATAGTAGGCATCCATAACTCTTGCATGGCGAAGCATATGCTCTACTCTGTGGTCTTCACAATCATAGCTCTTAGTCGGATACATATGACCATTATACTCACTAATCAGATACCCCTTCTTCGTATCCGGTGTCACCTTACTCTTCTTCTGACAGCCATGGTTAAAACCCTCATGCGAAAAATCATTAAAAGCATAGACATCCTCTAACAAAGAACTCTTCTGTATGTATCTGACACCACTGGTCTGTCTGGTATCATCCAAACGATGAGCCACTTCATTCGTCTGTAAATAAAAGGCATCATTATCCTGAGACTCATTAATTCTTACACCCCAAAGGATAATGGACGGATGATTGCGGTACTGCATTACCATTTCTTCTGTATTTACAACTGCCTGCTGCTGCCATGCCTCATCACCGATGTGCTGCCACCCCGGTATCTCTGTAAATACCAAAAGCCCTAGTTCGTCACATCTGTCAATAAAGTAATGTGACTGCGGATAATGGGAAGTTCTGACTGCATTTACTCCCAGCTCATTCTTCAAAATATCTGCATCAAATACCTGCATGGATTTCGGCATCGCATAGCCAACATAAGGATAGCTCTGATGTCGATTCAAGCCTCGAAGCTTTCGCTTCTTTCCATTCAAATAGAAGCCATCTGTTTTAAACTCAACCTCTCGAAATCCGATTCTGTCCTCTCGCGTATCCAACAAAATTTCACCCTTATACAATTGCGTTCTTAATATATACAGCCTTGGATTTTCCATTTCCCACGGCTCAATCTCCTGTACACTGTGCCTCAATTCTCCTGCCTTGAAGTTTACCGCCTCATTGCCTTCACTATCCAGCAAGGTCTGTCGAAGCTCATAGCCTTCTACTGAATTGATATATGTCTGTTCACCAACTCTTACAATTACTTCGCTATCCAAAAGAGGTTTATTCTCTATGATTCCCTTTGTTCTTGCAAATACATCCTCGAGATAAGCCTCTTCCTTAATCTCCAGATAAACCTCTCTATAAAGCCCCCCAAAGGTCATATAATCAATCACATGTCCGAAAGGTGGAATGTTTTGGTCTTCTCCACTGTTTACCTCTACTACCAGTACATTCTCCTGACCAAAGCAAAGCTCCTTGGTTAACTCCACCGTAAATGCAGTATAGCCGTTTCTATGCTCTGCTAATTGTTTTCCATTCAAATACACCTTCGCTGAATGTCCTGCTGCCTCTATAGTCATCAGTACACGCTTGCCCTGCCATGCTTCCTCCGGCTGAAAGCATCTTCGATAACCACACACCTTCTGATAAATGCTCTCATCAAAATAGTGATACGGCACCTCCTGTACTGTATGTGGAAGTGTTACCGTTTCAACCTTGTTGACATTCCAATCCTTTCCCAGCATGGAAGGCTCATACTCTTTCACAAACTGCCAGTCATGATTCCAATAAATACGTCCTTCTCTCATGTCATCACTCCTTTATTCCACGCATTATGATGCTTATCATTTCCTGTAATGCCTCTTCATAACCAATGCCATTCTCTATCAAAACACCCTCAGCAAAGAACTTCTGAATCGTTCCCTCTACCATGGTCTTTACTATCGGTATGGAAATCGGTCGAATGACTCCCTGAGCCATGCCTTCCTCTAATAGTGCAATCGTTGTATCCCAATCTGTTGCCAGATATCTCGCTACCCTGCCATAGATATTCGGGAACTTCTCTTGTAGCTGATAAAGATTGTTTAAACCAATATTCTGATACCTCTCAGGAAGAACTACCATAATCTTCTCTATCTTTGTCACAATATCAAGCTCCGGATTCTGGGCTATTTCCCGTTCACTTCGTTTAATATCTGCAAAGCAGTAATCCGCAAGCTCTAAAAGCATCTCCTCTTTATTCGCATACACGTTATACAAAGTTTTCTTACTCATACCAAGATTCTTCGCAACATCGTCCATGGTAAATTTCAATCCCTTTTTACCAAACTCCTCAATTGCTGCATTAATAATCTTCTCTTTCATTTCGTTCATTGTATTCTCCCTTCCCAAAGGAAACTGTTCCGCTTTCCCAGAAACTTGGAAACTATTTTCCGTTTCCAAGTTTCCTTTATTATAACACCATATTTTTACTAGTGACAATTACCACATATTCACAAAAAGAACATCGTTCCTTTGTTGTAAATAAACAAAAGCTGTTAAATCCGTTACGATTCAACAGCTTTCTATCATCTTTATACAATTCTTCTTACTGCCAATATTGGCTTATAGGTAGCATATCCTATAATGATTCCTGTCTTTGCTGAGCTTGCATGCACAATCCTACCGTTTCCTATATACATCGCAACATGCCCTGCATAACATATCAAATCCCCCGGTTGTGCTTCTGCATATGTGACAGCCTTACCTGCACTTCTCTGCTGATAAGAGGTTCTTGGTATCTTATACCCAAATGCCTTATACACTGACTGTGTAAAGCCCGAACAGTCCGCACCCTTTGTAAGACTTGTACCGCCCCAAACATACTTATTACCAACAAATCCACAGGCGTAGATGGCAATTTCCTTACCTTTTGCACTACCGTTTGCTGCCATAATAGATGCTGTATCTACCTTAGCAGTTCCCACCGGCTTATTCTTCATGGCTGCCAGTCTCTCTGCTTCTTCTCTCGCCTTCCTTGCTGCCTCTTCCTCTAGCTTCTTAATCTCTGCATTCTGCTTCTTTATCTTGGTCTTATAAACCTCTGCTTCCTGCTTCGCCTTGCTTAGCTGAAGCTCATAATCATCACTAAGTCTCGCAAGCTCTGCAAGTGCATCCTCCAGGCCGGCCTGCTCCTGCTCACATTCTGCCTTGGAAACCTCCAGTTCTGCGTATTCCAGCTCCAGATTTGCCTTCATATCCTCTATTTGCTTTCGGTTTTCTTCGTATTCTGTGAGCATCTTCCTATCATATGCATACATCTGCTCTATGTACTCGGCACTGTTCAAAACGCTTTGAAAGGATGATGCCTGTAATAACAATGAGAGGTAAGAAGTATTTCCATTCTCATACAAGTACTGAATACGGAGCTTCATTGCTTCATATTGCTCCTGCTCCTGCTGCTGTGCCGCCGCCAAATCAAGCTCTGCCTGTACAATCTCTCCCTGTGTAGTCTCTATATCCTCTTCTATCATAGAGATACTAGCCATCAAGTCTACAATTGCAAGCTGTACCTCTGCCATATCACTTGCAATCCCTTCCTGCTCCTGAGCCAGATTCTCCATCTCCTCATCAAGTTCATTAAGAGCTTCCTGGTCTTTTTTATTCTGTTCCTTCAATTCACTAATCTTATCTGCCCATACCGACATATTCGTATGCATCACCATTATAAATGCCAGTCCTACGCATAATATTCTTAGAATCCTTTTCTTCATTTATCATTCCCCATATATCTGTCAAATCATCACTACGTCAACACCATATCTATCCTCATTATAACATTATATGAACACATAAAAAAGTGCCTGCGACAGATTTCTCCATCGCAAGCGCTTCCATATTCTACATGTATTCTGATTATTCAGCTACAATATCCTCAACAACAACGCACTTAAGCAACTCTTCCATTACCTTATCATAAAGCAATGTAGCACGAATTGCTGTTCTTCCTGCTTCGTTAAGATACTCTTCAGCAGAAGCATAACCACCTGCTGCTGCATCTGCCTCAACCACAGCCATGAACTCTTCCTCTGTTAACTCGATACCCATATCCTCTGCTGTTGCCTCGATAACAAGGTACTGCTTTACAGTCTCCTCTGCTGTTGCTCTCATCTGCTCCTTGAAGTCATCAACTGTCATACCATACATAGCAGTTACATATGTCTCAAGATCACACTGATAATATGCCATACAAATCATCTCCATATATGCCATACTACCGTTTAACTCTTCCTCTACAAGGTATGCCGGAGCTGTTGTTACCTGGCTTTCTTCGAAAAGCTTTGTAAAAATTGCACCCTTTACATTACTCTCATATGCAAGCTCTAACTCCTGTGTAAGAAGCTCCTTACCAGCCTCCCAAAGCTCTTCCTTTGACTGATAACTTAATCCCATCGCTGCCATCTGTTCCGGTGTAACTGTTGCATACTCTGCTGTTGCACTGATAGAATGTACTGTTACAGTAAATACAACTGCCTGTCCTGCTAACTCAGGACTGTTACTATAATTCTCCGGGAATGTAAGATTCAAATCTACAGTTGTTCCCGGCATAACGCCTACTAAACCGTCCTCGAATCCCGGAATAAAACTGCCGGAACCAATCGCAAGCTCATATCCTGCATAAGTACCGCCTTCAAATGCAACGCCATCCTTCTTACCAACATAGTCAATCAATACCACATCACCTGTAGCTACTGCTCTGTCAGTTACCGGATATGATGTTAAAACAAAATTATTAATGTAGTACTCTGTATTCTCATCTGTTACTTCTGTCTTGCTTACCTGTACTGTCATTCCGTCATACTGGTTCAAAGTAACATATTCTGACATATCAAGCTCTGCAATATCAACGCTTGTTGCTTCTTCTGTTGACTCTGCTGCCACACTGCTCTCTGATGCACTGTCTCTTTCCACTGTCTGCTCTCCTGTCTGGACTGTATCTGATGATACCTCCTCCTTACCGCATGCACTTACACTTAATACCATTGCTACGGCTAAACCCATCGCTAATAATTTTCTCTTCATGATACTACTCCCATCTAAAATACTTAATATTGTCTTCTTTTCGTAATTTACTATGCTTATGCTGAAATCGTGCTAAAAACGCACCATATCTTTTATACCATAAAATACAGCTCTTGGAAAGAGATATATTTCACGAATAAAATAGCCTCTCCTTGTCAGATTTGATGGTAATTTCTCACATAATTATATGTCTACATTTTATGTTTTTTTCATCTTCTGAAACCTTGCGCTTTACCTTATTTAATGATACAATCCATATGAGTTTTAAAGTTGGTAGGAGGTCTATTGTGTTCTGGAAAATTTTATTAGGTATTGTAATTGTTTTAGCAATTCTTTTAGTCGTATTATATTTTGTTGGTAAAAAGATGCAGAAGAAGCAGGCTGAACAGGAGGCTCAGATTGAGGCTACTAAGCAGACTGTTAATATCCTGGTCATTGACAAGAAGAGAGTTAAGCTTTCCGAGTCTGGTCTTCCGGCTGCGGTTATTGCGCAGACACCTAAGATGGCAAGACGCGCTAAGTTCCCTATTGTTAAGGCAAAGATTGGACCACAGATTATGTCTTTGATTGCTGATAATGCGATATTCGACAGCATTCCTGTTAAGAAGGAAGTAAAAGCTACCATCAGCGGTATCTATATTACAGATGTTAAGGGTATCCGCGGAAGCATGGCTGCTCCTGTTGCAGGTAAGAAGAAGGGCAAGCTTAAGGCTTGGGTTGATAAGATGCAGGAAAAGGCAGGCGCTAAGCCGATTAAATAATGAAGTGTATAAAAAAGTGTCTGCGCCACTCTCAACTCCCCTGCCCCTCAATCATGAGGGGTAAGGGGTTTTTCTTTGTGTTACTTTATTGTAAAATTCAACTATGAATATTTTACAATCCATTTTTACCGATTATTATGAACATATC
>JAZNMO010000008.1:0-7781 GCA_045579665.1 Lachnospiraceae bacterium | reverse complement strand
GTATTCACATTAAAACAATTCACATCATCACCAAAGTACTTCATCATTGCCATCTGGGAATAAGCTCCTTCTGCGCCCTGAAATACCACTCTTATCTTCTTCGGGTCATAATCCTCCATCTCCAAAAACGCAAGATTACCGCCCTTTCCATTCTCCGCAAGAAGCTGATACTGACGCTTACGGCTCAAGGACATAATCTGTTCAAACAACTCACTTACACCCTTGGCGTTAAACTCATTATGCGTCATCTCGCTTACTGCCTTGAGCTTTGCCATCTCTCTTTCTTTATCAAATACACGCTTACCGGTCTCTATCTTATATGCAGCTACCTGTTCGCACACTTCCATTCTCTTCTCATACAGGTCAACAATCTGTCTGTCAATCCCATCCAATTGGTTTCTTAAATCCAGTAAATCCATTTCTTTCCTTGCCTTTCCGCCAAAACTCTCTTTCATGTATGCATATCATTTGCATAATATAACTTATAAGAGGTTGCAAAGCAACTTCTTATAAAAGGCACATTTATGTGCCGTGCATCCGATTACAGGGTTCACGAAGTGGTTCCTGTAATATAGCATTGCACTCTTTTAAGTATAGCACATCTACTCCCCCCATGCCAAAGAAGTTTACAATTTCTGCAGTTTTTATTTCTAAATTTTAATCTACAATTATATATTTTGTTTTATTTTTCTCAAAACTCTTTCTTTTTTTCTGAAAATAATGTAGAATTTTTATATACGACTTATGTAAATACAGGGGGATTATATAATGAACAAGAAAATCATTGTATCCATCTGTGCTGCTGTTATCATAATACTCTTTGCCGCAGCACTGGTGAATGTATATTTGGAAGACCGAATCTTGAAAAATCCGCAGGGCACAGTAGGAAACACTACCGGAAATCTTTATAACAACGGACTATTCTGTGAAACTGATGAATATGTATATTTTTCGAATCCATATGACAATTATGCATTATACCGCATGTTGCCGGACGAAACCAAAATAGAAAAAATCATTACGACACCCTCTGTGAGTATCAATGCTGCCGGCAATCATGTTTTCTATTACCAATCCAGCAGTGGTTCCGGCACCGGACTCGGATATGTGATTAACACCTATGGTATCCGTCGTTTCAGCATCAACAACAAACGTACCGTAGCAGGTATCGATAATGCTCTAATCGAGAGCTTCGTTCTTGCGGATAACAGCCTGTACTATCAGGTTGCCGATATGGGACAGCACGTTAACTATATCAAAGAAATCAGCCTGGATGGTAAAAACTCAGAGCAGATTGTACTTCCCTCTGACGCATTGCTTGCCTGTGTAGACCACTCTACCATGTACTTTACCAATGCAATTGAGAACTTTCATCTGCTAGCCATGGATTTAAATGACAAGAACCATACACTCAGGGAAGTACTTGCAGAGGATGTCTACATGCCAATTGTAGAAGGAAACGATGTATACTGTATTGATATTCATAACAACTATGCTTTGGTACACTATAATCTTTCCACCAGACAAAAGACTGTACTGGATGCTGCCCGCACTGATATGCTAAATGTTGATGATTACTATATCTATTATCAGACTTCCGGTGACACCCCTCAGCTTAAAAGAATTACAAAAGATGGCTCATCTATTGAAGTAATTGCAGATGGTGCCTACAATTCTATCAATACAACTTCTAAATATGTATACTTTATGAAATATGGTGATAAATCAAACGTATACAAAATACCGGCAAATGGTGCACCTACTGTTACCACCTTCACCGCCGCAAGAGAAGCTGTTGGCAAACAAAAATAAACGTACACCTGATGTACTTTTCAAGCACTATATCACTTCACAGGATATAGTGCTTTTTATGTGTAAAAGTCTGCTTTGCTCATTCTTTATTAAAAGATGCTAATAATTGAGTAGAAACGCCGCCTGAACCATACTATAATCAGCTTAGATTTTATTTTAAATACAGGGAGGATATATGAACAATACATTTCATAAGCCTAAGGCTTTACCCGGAAAAGATTATTACTTTGATTCCTTTTCTACAGGAAAGGTATTATTAGATAAGAAAAAAGGCCATCTGCCTGCTATGGGCTGGAACAGCTGGAATGCCTTTGGTAGCGGCAATACTGCTAAACTCACAAAAGCTATGGCTGACAAGTTTATCGAGTTGGAACTAGACAAATTAGGATATCAATATATTGTCTTAGATGATGGATGCTATAAATCTGAACGTGTCAATGGCGAGCTTTCTAATGAAACGCAAAAGTTTCCGGAAGGTTTTAAGGCTCTTGGCGATTACATTCATTCTAAAGGCCTCAAATTTGGTATGTATAATGATATCGGTACCAACCTCTGTGCAGGAGCCGCTGTTGGAACCTGCGGTCACGAGGACACAGATGCCAAGTCATACATTGATTGGGGTGTTGATTTTCTAAAGGTAGACAACTGCTACTATCTTTGGGATAACGCTACCTTTTCTGCTGCAACCAATGCAAAGTATGTATATGCTCCTAATATCAAGGCACTTCGCATTGTTGGACCTGATTATGACAAGCATTTTTCTGCTGTTTCAGATGCAGGCATAATCGGAAGAGGCTGCCGCACAGAAGCTGACTATGTTACCAATATCGGAACCTTCGACGGCACTAATGTAGGACCTACTCCTATTGGTTCTCAAAGCGGCGAATTGGTATTTGAGGCCAATGTTCCTTGTGACGGTATCTACCAAATCTACATTACTTATGCCACAGGAGAAGAAGTAGGTGTTGGAAGCTGGCTCCAGCTTGGCATTGATGACATTGTCATTTATGATGATTTTCTTCCTGCTACTGCATCGCCTGATACTTTTACTAACAGCAATGCTATGGAAACAAATCTTAGTGCAGGCTCTCACAAAATTCGAATTATGAACCACCGCAGACAGGAAAACACACTTAACTCATATGCCACTCTTTTAGAAGAACTAAATAAGGCTGACAGTAACCACGATATTATTTTTTCTATTTGCGAATGGGGAAAGACACAGCCTCAGAACTGGGGCTACAAGGTTGGTGACTCATGGCGAATCTTAAACGATATCACTTTCTGCGTAGGTGCAGACGGAGACCCTGGCCGCGGTACGTGGTTTGACCAAGGCACTGCAAGCGTTACCTCTCAGTATAATAAAGCCGTTATTATGGATGAATTTGCAGGTCTGGATAAGGGATGGAATGACCCTGATATGTTAATGATTGGTATGAATGGATTAGATGATACCATGTGTCGCACACATATGGCGATGTGGTGCATGATGAATTCCCCTCTAATGCTTGGAATGGATTTACGCCGTGTTGAAAAAGGCGATGCCATTTGGAAAATCATTGCTAATAAGGAACTCATTGCACTAAATCAAGACGCATTAGGTATTCAGGCCAAGCGTATTGATACCACTATTGAAACAGACTGCCCTGATACCGATTATATTACCAATAATCATCGTTGCGATATTCTGGCGAAGCCACTTGCTAATGGTGACGTTGCTGTTTGCTTCATTAACCTTAACGACCAGCCATGGAACAACGCTCTTAGCGTTAACACCCAGCTCATTATAGAAAAGCTTGGTACTAAACTAACAGATGTCAATCGTTTTCAGAATGCAGCTGCTTATACAGTAAAGGATTTGTGGACTGGTGCAACATCCCAAAATACATCCGGTATTTTTGAAGTACCAAGCCTTGGTGCCTGCGAAAGTATCACAATCCGCATAAGTACATTATGATGACGGCAGCCACAAATCATAATCTTGAAGTTCATACAAGTATAGAAGATTTCGTTCAGGCTCTTATGGGGTATTATCACCCCCAAGAGCCTGTTACAGACGCTGTATGCTATGGCTATCATAACGGCTGGCTGGCAGAGCAGGATGTTACAGGCAAAAAAGCATTACTTACCCGCAAAACAGCGGCACGTATCATCCATAATTTCATGCGTGTAGAACTTAAGGAGAATGATGAACCGGACAGTCGTCCTGCACAAAAGCTACAGGATTTGTACGACTGTAGAAGCTGCGTCGGACATGTAACGCAGACTTATTTGAAAGGGATTATCGATGGGGTTTACACCCCTGCAAACCGATTTATATTTGGAATGGAACAGTTTCTTTCCTACGCCGAAAGCAACTTGATTATCAAACGGCTTCTGACGCCTTCACTTCGCCTTCCAAAGCCGGTATCCGAAGATACGCTTCCTATCGTGCAAAGGATTTCCGCTGAAGAAGCAATCACTTATTGCCGGCAGGATAGAAAAGCGTTATTAATAGATGTCCGTTCTGCTTCTGAATTTGATGAGAAGCATTTAATGAACGCTATCCATATTCCGCTTATGGATATACTGAAAAATCCATATCAGGTATGTGAAGTCCGTGACAGACACATACTGCTATATTGCAACGAAGGATATCAAAGTGACATCGCCGGCAACCGGCTTTTAGAGTGTGGATTTGAAAAGGTTTCTTCCTTTGCAATCAATGAATAAGCGATACAAAAAAGGTGCTATTTATGCCTCTTTTGTATCGCTTTCTATTCTATGTGTATCACTTATTCTATATATCTTTGATGCAAGAATCCTACTGCTCATCCGGCACATCAATTGCCTGAAATTCATCTGCATCCGCTCCGATATCAAGAGTTGCCATCGTACGGCGCTTTCTTCTTGCGACCTCAGACTGCTCTAATATATACTGCTTAATCTCCTTAGAATTCTTAACATGCTGAATCAGTAGCTGCGGACTTGTGGTATCTCCTGTATAACATACAATAGTTCCCAATCCAAATATTCTCTCGAATAAAGAACTCTTCAAGGTTACATCCTGAATCTTATACATATAACAATCATTCTCTACCTTATTTAAAAATCCCTGATTCACTGTTACAGTATCCTCATTAATCGAATATACCGTAAATGTAAAAGGTAAACCAAAAAACACCCATCTCTTACGCTCTCTAAATGCCATATGAATTCCTCCTCATTAATCATAGATTACATAAAGTATATCACGGATTTTTGCAAGAGAGAAGAAAAATTAAAAAATTTATCATTGAAACCAAAATCCTAATGTGATATTATATTAAAAATATATGTGGAAGGGAGCAAACAGAATGTTTATCGAAAGAATCCATACTATAAAATCACATATGGCATCTTACATTCACAACGCTTCTTTTTTACATTCCAAAAATTCTGTATATATTGACAATTTTCAGAAGAGATAATATTCATTATCTCTTTTTTGATGTTTAAAACCAAACAGAAAGGATGAAAGATTATGAGACATTTAATGAGCCCATTGGATTTTAGTGTTGAGGAATTAGACAAGCTCTTTGACCTTGCCGCCGATATTGAGGCAAATCCACAAAAATATGCACACGCTTGTGCCGGAAAGAAGCTTGCAACCTGCTTCTACGAACCAAGTACCCGTACACGCTTAAGCTTTGAATCAGCTATGTATAACTTGGGAGGTAATGTTTTAGGCTTCTCTGATGCCGGTTCTTCTTCCGCAGCTAAAGGAGAAAGCGTATCTGATACCATCCGCATGATTTCCTGCTACGCAGACATCTGCGCAATGCGCCATCATAAGGAGGGTGCGCCTATGGTAGCTGCCACTAAGGCAAGCATCCCTGTTATTAATGCAGGTGACGGCGGACACCAGCATCCAACACAGACTTTAACAGACCTGTTAACCATCCGTTCTATCAAGGGACGTTTGAATAACTTTACCATTGGATTATGTGGAGACTTGAAGTTCGGAAGAACTGCTCACTCCCTGATTCATGCATTAACACGCTATGCAAATGTTCGATTCATTTTCATCTCTCCTGAGGAGCTCAAGGTTCCTGAGTATATTACTGAGATGCTCCGTGAAGAGAATATTCCTTTCGAAGAGGTAACCAAGCTTGAAAGCGTTATGTCAGAGCTTGATATCCTCTATATGACACGTGTACAGAGAGAACGTTTCTTCAATGAAGAAGATTATGTCAGATTAAAAGACTTCTACATCTTGAACAAAGAGAAGATGGAGCTTGCTAAGGATGACATGATTATCCTTCATCCACTTCCAAGAGTAAACGAAATCTCCGTTGAGGTAGATGATGACCCTAGAGCAAGATACTTCCAGCAGGTACAATACGGTGTGTACGTTAGAATGGCTCTCTTGCTTACATTATTAGAAATCGAGGTATAATAGGAGGTATGTATATGTTAAATGTTGGAAAAATTGAAGAAGGCTTCGTATTAGACCATATCAAAGCCGGAGAAAGCTTAAATATCTATCGTCATCTTGGATTAGACAAGCTTGATTGTACCGTAGCAATTATCAAGAATGCCAAGAGCGAGAAGATGGGTAAGAAGGATATTCTTAAAGTAGAATGTAACATCGACACCTTGAACCTTGATATCTTAGGATTCATTGATCACAATATCACAGTAAATGTAGTACAGGACAGCAAGATTGTGGAAAAACTCCCACTCTTCCTTCCTAAGGAAATTAAGAACGTATTAAAGTGCAAGAACCCTCGATGCATTACCTCTATCGAGCAGGAGCTTCCTCATATCTTCGTTCTTACAGATGCAGCAAAGGAAGTTTATCGCTGTAAGTATTGTGAAGAGAAGTACGGCAATTCTGATTTCTAATTAAATATGTATATAACACAACGAGCAGGATTACTCCTGCTCGTTTCACATATAAAGGACGGCTAACCTATAGCCGCCTTCACCATCTTTAGTTAAAGCTGATTACATCATCCTTTGGCTTCTTGGTCGGTGTTACGCTCACAGCATAAAGCACAGGCCCCTCACCATTATAATCCTTCCAATATTCCTCAGCTACGGTAGCTGTTACCTCTACCCAGTCCTTATTGGACAATTCACTACTCTTGTCATACTTACAAACATAGCCTAAGAATGCCATATCATCTGCACAACAGGTCATCGCCATTCTTCCCGGTACGAAATAATCATCTCCCGCTCCCTTCGGACGAAGCACCATAGCTGTAAACTGAATGGTCTTACCTATATATCTTCCGAGATTCTCCATAGAATCAAGATACCAGATACCATAGCCTTCATTATCAAGCTTTATAATATCCTGATTCAAATCGTATGGCAAATCTTCTTCTAATATCTGATTCACTTCGCCATCCTTATCCTCAAAGATAACATCAGCCTGTGGATTCACTGCTCTTACGTTTCTCTTAAAGCTGCCAAGCTGGTCATTTAATCCATCACAACGATTAAAGATAATCAACTCTGACTTACGAAGCATCTCCGCAAGAAGTGAACGCATATTGGTGTAATAATTCTGGAATGTTGACGCATCAATAATTGTAATCTGCTGCTCTAACTCCCAATGCCAAGGCATCTTCATATCCTTGCAGTTCCATACACCATTATACTCAATGACAATTCGTTCAGGCTTATGTGTCTTTTCAAGCTCTAAGAGCTTCTCCGGAGTGAAATCCTCTTCCTCCTCAATAAGCTCCATCACTGTTCCACTCTTCTTAAGAAGAATCAGGTCATATTCATTCTCGCCTTCCTCACATACAATAAGAAGAGTCTTACCCTTTATCTGAAAGTACGGCTGCGACAAGGTATACGTAATAAACTCTGTCTTACCGCTCTCCAAAAATCCGTTAATGATATAGACTGGTTTCATTTTCTTCCTCCCAAACATATCTAATCACCTATTTAGAAAACAAATTCTTAAGGTTCTCTTCATTGAGCTTAGAACCAATCAC
>JAZNMO010000007.1:0-10025 GCA_045579665.1 Lachnospiraceae bacterium | reverse complement strand
TTAAAAAGCACGCAATTAGGGTTGCGTGCTTTTTGGTTCTTTATGCTACATATAAGAACATAAAGATAAAGTGACAGATACTCCCAGCCATTACAAATAAATGGAATATCTCATGAGAGCCAAAATTTTTATGAATCGAATTAAAGACAGGCATCTTCAATGCGTAGATAACACCGCCTATCGTATAAATAATCCCTCCTGCTAGTAACCAGCCAAATGCTGCATGAGGCAGCGTATCCCAAAGTGTACCAAATACCAATAGACACAACCAGCCCATCGCTATATAAATAATGGATGAAAACCACTTCGGACAAGTAATCCAAAATGCCTTAATCAGCATTCCCACAATTGCAACTGCCCATACCAACGCAAGCAATGTATATCCCATCTGACCGCCTAAAACAATCAAACATACAGGTGTATAAGAGCCTGCTATCAAAACAAATATCATCATATGATCAATCTTACGATAAATCTTTAGTATCTTATCTGAAACAGTTACACTATGATAAGCTGTACTTGCTCCGTATAATAAAATCATACTTCCTGCATAAATCAGCATTGCCGTCATATGAAGACCACCCTCTGCCTTCACTACCAAAGCCGCTGCTGCCATCAAAGCCATAAGCCAAGCGATAAAATGCGTAATCGCACTTCCCGGTTCACGAATTGTTAATTGCATATTCTATCCTTCCTTTCATAATCTCCCTTATCTACCCTCTCAATCAGAAACAACAACAGGATGTAGTTCTTTTATTTTATCATGTAGTTTTTAATACTACTTGTCATCTATCTAAATACTACTCTTTATTATATGCTATGTCAATAAGATTTATTCAAATTTTATATCTAACTAAAAAAATAATCTTTTCATCAAAACAGAAAATGCCCAAAGGAACAATATATTCTATCCTTTCGGGCATTTTATATTATTGATTATGGGAATCTACATTTTCTATCATCTCAATCTTATATTGAAAAATACCATCTCAAACTAAAGTACAATTCCACTCTGTAACACTACTCTCAGGCTGCTGCAAATTAAGACTACTGATTGCCACATGACACTGCAGCTTATATATTCCACCACTAAATTTCCATTTCATCAGCTGTATATTACAAGAATTCAATTCATATACCTCCTGATACTCTTTCATATATTGGTGAACTTCCTGCGTATTACCGCTTTCATCAATTAGATTTTTAAAATAGGAGGAATAATAGCTTACTCTTTTCTCCTCTACTCCTATCTTTTGTTGCTTAATTCTCCGTTTTCCATATACAGAATACGATCAGCTCTCTTCGCTATATTAGAATCATGAGTAATCATAACCAGTGTTATATTATACTTACGTACCATTTCTTCTAACATCCTCAATACTTCTTCTGCATTCTCTTTATCCAAATTTCCTGTAGGCTCATCAGCTAATAGAACCTTCGGACGATTTATAATTGCTCTAGCTATCGCAACTCTTTGTTGCTCTCCTCCCGACATTGCTCCTGGGAAGTGATGAAGACGATCATCTATATGTAAATCCTTGGCTATTTCCTCTACATAGACTTTATCCGGCTTTTTATGGTCTAATAACGTTGGTAATATTATGTTCTCATATGCTGTCATAATCGGAACTAGCTCATAGCTTTGATAGACAAATCCTAATTTCACCCTTCGCAGCTCTGCCAGCTCATTACGGCTCATTTGGGCTAATGATTTCCCCTCAAACAATACCTCTCCCTCTGTTGGTTTGTGTAATCCGCCACATACATTTAAAAGCGTACTCTTACCGGAACCGCTTGTTCCCATTATGGCTACAAATTCACCCTCTTCTACTTCCATACAACAATGATTCAATGCCCATACATTACACTTTCCCTGGTGAAAAACCTTACTGACATTCTTAACCTCTATAATTGACATTTCTGCTCCTCCTTTGTAATAAAATACTCTGTAATATAACCAACCACAAACATAAGCACAATAATAGCTACGACTTCCAGCCAAGGATACCTATATATATAGTTGTAATACTGCTGCCCTCCTATTACTTCCATTCTTGGAAATATCCACTTTGAAAGCAAAAATGTACTTATAACAAAAATTAGAGCTGTTATCGAATTAACCATCCATGTTTCATACAGCCTGATTCGATGCACCATTTTATCCGTTCCTCCCTGCATAGAATACAGTCTCAATTCCTTTTTATCCTTTTCATAGGAATAGGCTTGTCCTGAAATCTGCTGAACAATTACTATTATCAGTAACATTACTGCAAACAACGTGCTCATACCGCGAAACCACTTATTGTCCACTAATACCTCTTCTTTTTCGGTAGCTATATCCTCAATAAGCCGTATTTGATAAGGGTGCTCCTGCAAAAATACTCTAACTTCATCTTCTTTATTCTCATCGCAATCTACTAGGTAGCTACTGTCCTTATCCCAAGTTACACTTTTCACTCCCGGAACCATTTCCAGCTTTTGGTCATCAAATTCTTCTGTAATACCCTGGGTATTATTTAACATAACAAATTCTACACGAAACTCTTCTTTTGGATACAAGGATAAAGAATCTGTGTACAGGGATGAACTACTGAACAACAAGATAGGTACAAATAACGCAATCACTTGCGGTAATATCCTCATAGTCTGTCGCTTTCTTCTTCGGTAAATTCTTACTGCCGCTATCCACACTTCAGGAATTTTGATCATTTTTGCCGGCATAGATGACTCATAAAACAAATAATTCTTCATTTCTACTTCATCATCTTTGATTTGTAACGGATAAACACTACATACAGCTTTATAGTCCACCCAATTTGTTAACAAAAATAGAATAACAGCACTAACAATTGCTCTCAAGAACGCTGAAAAAGTAAATTCCAACTCACTTATTTGATAAATCAGCTGCATAACATCTTCAGCTAACAAGGTGAACGGAATCGAAAATATAATTCCCAATACCAACGCTACCAATAGCATCATCAACTTCTGTATAAAAACAAGACGCAACAAATCCTTATAAGAAATACCAAGTGATACGAAAAGCTTGTAATCTCTCTTCTGATAGTGACTAAGATGCCAAAAGGAATAAATCATAACCACTCCTGCTGTAACCATAATAAATACAGCCATCAATCCATATAGCCTATATTCCTCCATATAGTCATTTGCATCAACCACATAAATCTC
Organism: Lachnospiraceae bacterium; assembly: GCA_045579665.1. Taxonomy (GTDB): domain Bacteria; phylum Bacillota; class Clostridia; order Lachnospirales; family Lachnospiraceae; genus COE1. The sequence continues at coordinate 6,836 of JAZNMO010000007.1, read as the reverse complement.
GTCAGTTGTCTTAAAATCCGGATAGCAATATGGATTGATATCTCCGGCAAAATATAATTTATCAAAAAACATTGATGCTTCATCATAATCACTTGCATAATCATCAGAGAATATTAGTGCGGATTTTAATGTCTTCATATTATGCTCCTTGGCATAGGAACGAAGCCAATCTGCATCCACAAAGGAATATCTTGTCGTTGTTATATCCTTTATTGCTAATTCTGCCACAAACCTACTACCATCTCCTGCCAGATAAAAATCCAAAATGCTACCATCCGGTGCGTATTCCTTTAGATAACTATGATACCACGAAAAAAATATGTCACCATCCTCCAAATCATAAGACTCATCCAACATAAAAATCTCATAATCTTCTTTATCAATTCCCAGCAACAGATTATATTCATATTCTCCTTCTTCTGTTACCATCGCCAGAGTTTCATACTCTTTATAAATGGGCTTATCTATTTCATTATGCAATTGAAACATTTGGCTGTCCGTTAATCCGCCATAAATGATATAGCACTCTCCTGTATAAAAATTTCTATTTTCATTCGTTGCTTTAACCATACTTTTTGTCATTCTGTCATTCCAACTCGAACAAAAGATTAACAAAACAACTGAAATCGTTAGTGGTATCAAGAGATACAGATACAGCTTCCAATTCTTTCTTATAAAACGCTTTATATAAAAATGTGTCATTCAAGTCTCCTCATTACGTATTAACACCCGGATTCACAACAATGAAACCGGGTGTTTTATTAGTTGTTATTCATTTAAAAAACCACTGTACCCACACCGCCACACGCGAATGTTCTTGAACATTTAAGAGAATGTGCATCCGTTCCTGCTAAATGTCGATTTGCTGTATATGTCACATGATCAAATGGACATTTGATATTATGTGCGTGTGTATGTACAGTATTACCCAACTGGTATGCACCTCTACATACATAGCAGCTATCTGGATAACCCCATGTTGGACAATCAATATTGTGCGCGCTGACAGTCATTGTTGACATAATCGTCATCGCCAAACCAATAGTAACATTAAACTTTTCTTTCTCTTCATTTTTCTTCTCCTTCTCTTGTCTTTTCTTTCTTGTAATTGGAGGGATGAATCAACAAAATATATCAAATTGTGTGATTCGCTTCTAAATATATGCCAGTCTCCAATAGTTATCAATCAATAAAATCGTTTTTAGGCTGTTTAGGCAGAATACATTCGAGAGCACTTCATTTTTACTCTATTTAATTCAAAAAAAGAACCCTTTCGAGTTGCCTCAAAAGAGTTCATCATAATTATAAATGCAACATATTCAATAAAAATATCCACGCCAGTCCATAGTAGGTAACTACCGCAACCAAATCATTCACGGTCGTAATCAATGGACCTGATGCAACCGCAGGGTCAACATGAATCTTATGGAAAAACATTGGAACTATCGTTCCCACAAAGCTTGATATTAGCATCGCCAATAATAAAGCCACACCAACACATGCCGATACCGCAAATGCATATTCCAAACTTCTTCCCTTAATCAAGCAGGCATATACACCAATAAAGCCAAAGGAAAGAATACCTAAAATCAAACCATTTAAGGCTCCTACTCTAATCTCCTTACCAATATGTGCCAGCTTCTGCTTTGCCTTTAAATTCTCATCCATCAGCACACGAATGGTAACCGCAGGCGACTGTGTACCAACATTACCTGCCATGCCAAGTATGAGAGACTGGAAACTAGTCAGAATAGCAAGCTCATCTGCCACAGTTTCAAACATACCTACCACAGCCGATACGCCCATGCTAAGAACCAACAAAATCGCAAGCCACGGAAGTCGCTTTCTTATACTGGCAAGAATACCTTCCTCCAGTTCTTCTTCTTCTGTCAAACCAGCCAGCTTTGCGTAGTCATCTGCCATCTCATCATCGACTACTTCTACGATATCCTGAGATGTAATAACACCTATCAACTTATCCTCTTCATTTAAAACAGGAATGGAATCCTCTGCATAATCCTTCAAACGCTCAATACAATCTGTAACCGACTCTTGGGCACGTACATACGGATATGACTGACTAATCAAAGACTCTAACTCCTGATGCGTTCTTGCAATAATCAAATCCTTCAGATTAATTGCACCATAGAAGGTTTCATCATCATCTCTGACATAAAGCGTAGTAATATTATCATGCTCCTCCGCCTGCGCAATCAGCTCGCGCATCGCCTGCTTAATCGTAAGTCTTCTGCTAATTTCGATGAAATTCGTAGTCATCTTACTACCAATCTGGTCCTCATCATAGGAACAAATCAGCTTAATATCTTCCTGCGACTCTTCATCCATCAATTCAAAAATCTGCTGTCTGGTCTCTTCATCAACCTCTTCCAAAACATCGACCGCATCATCGGCGTCCATGTTCTCGATAATATCCGCAGCCCGCTCAGGCTCTAATTCATCAAGATATTTACCAACATCATCTAAATATGCAAAAATCTCAGATACACGTTCCACGCCTAATATCTGATACAGCTTCCTGCGCTCTCTTTGGTCTAACTCATCCAACGCATCTGCGATATCATTATCATGGTAATTGTCAATCTCCTCAGCCAGCTTTTCTGCCGCCATACCGCTTCGAATTAACTCAACAAGCTCTTCAACATAATTCTGCTCTCTAACAACCTCTTCACTTAATACTTCTTTTTCCATCCCCTGCCTCCTTCTGCACATGGGATATGCGCTGTTATTCTTCCAATACTATATTCCTTATATCTGCAAGTGTATCCACACATCGATATAAATATTTACTAAGCTCCTCATCAGGCCTTGTCAAATCAGGCACCATAACCGGCTTACAGCCTGCCCGATACGCCGACATAATACCATTAGGAGAATCCTCTACCGCTATACAATCCTCCGGCTTCTCACCAATCTGCTCACACGCATATAAATATACATCGGGAGCCGGCTTTCCATTCTCTACCTGCTTCGCACTTACAATCTTATCAAACCGTTCATACACACCAATCTTTTGTAAATGCTGTGTTGTAAGCTCCAAAGCTGTTGCTGTTGCAACTGCTGCCTTAATTCCCTTCTCATGCAGATAAGTTAATATCTCATCTAATCCCGGCTTTCTCTCCAAACCAAACTCCGTAATCCGCTGTGCTACAATCTCACGCCTTCTCTCACGTATCGCATAATAATCAAAGTCTTCGCCAAATATATCCTGCATAAGCTTCACACCAAGCTTTGCATCACAGCTTCTAAGCAGTAGTGCATGCTCTCTTGTAAAAGGGAAGCCTGCCTCAGTAGCAGCCTGACACCAGCCGGCATTATAATGTTTCTCTGTATCCAGCAAAACTCCGTCCATATCAAAAATAACTGCCTTTATCATGATACTGCATTCCCTCCGTTTCTATATTCTCATGTAAAATTTATTTTCACACTGTTACTCTGTTATTATATTAACATATTTACCTACCAATGAAAACAAAAAAGAGTTGCTTTTCCTTTCAAAAAGCAACCCTCTGACTTACTGCGCATTCATAATTTCTTGTTTTGATTTATTTTGATTCTGCTGCGTCAAATTTAACAATGTAATATAGTTACGAATCATATCTCTCACCGTTATTTCCTCCGCATTTTGTGCCTTTGCATACTGCTGCTTCAGGAAATAAATATAATCATCATGGTCCAGCTTTGATTCGTATTGATAAACAACCTCATGCATTTTCGTAAGCTTTTCAATCAACACATAAGTCTCTCCGGGGTTCAGTGCCGCCAATCGAATGACCGGTGCCGCCATATCGCGAAATGGTACAATTCCATCCTTTGCTACCGTCTTATCCTCCAAGCGTGTTCGAAGAGGCTCATAGCTATAGATACCCTTTGCCCTATCCTCCAATGCCTCCCTGGTAATACTCATAAGAATACCCATATGCTTAATCTTACCCTGTAGAGCACCATTATACATACTCAACAGCTTCATATAGTTATACTCACGCCCTACCTTACTTGGAATCTCATAAATATTTGCAAGCTCATCCACACACAGATATAAGCCTTTATAGCCTGCCTTCACTGCAAAATCCGTAAAAAGCCTGATAAATTCAAACCAATTATCATCTGTTACTATTAGATTGACACCAAGCTCCATCTTAGCCTCGGTTTTGGTACGATACTCCCCATACAGCCAGCGAAATACACTTCTTTGCATCTCTTCATCACCATTTCTGCGCGCTTCATAATAAAGCTGTAATACTCGTCCAAAATCAAATCCATTCACCTGCTGCTCCATAGCAGATGTGATTTCAAAAATCCTCTTACTTACTTCGTGTTCAAAGCTCTCATCCTGTGGCAAAATTCCTCTCTGTACAATTTCATTTTCAACCGTCCCAATCCATTTATCTAAAATAAGAGGTAGTGCCCCGCTATCCGGGCAGGAACGAATTGCCATATTGTGAACCAGTTCTTTATAGAACTCCAAGCCTTGTCCTCTATGCCCAACAAATCGCTTTTCAACAGAAAGCTCGGCATCTGTTACCACAAAATCCTTTTCTAATACGTGATTACGCAGTGCATGCATTAAAAAAGTCTTACCACTTCCATATTTGCCTACGATAAATCGAAAGGAAGCCCCTCCTGCCTCAATCATGGCAACATCCTGTAACAATGCACTAATCTCGTTTCTTCGTCCAACAGTAATATACTCCAATCCTACTCTTGGAACAACTCCTCCCTTAAGCGAATTGAGCACAGTTGCCACTGTCGCAACAGGAATCCTATTCTCCATACCATTCACCATGCCTTTCTTTCCCATAAACCATAGATGCTGAAGCATTACTACTTCAGCATCTTTTATCTACACCTTTAATTGTTCTTCTACATACCTGGCATCCTCGCGAATCTTATTTAATGCCTCTGCACTAAAATCAAAATTCGCTTCTGTCTCTGCCTTTTTCTTATTCTGTATGCTTTCAAATGCCTTCTCTATCATGATAATTCTCTTATTCTGACGGATTGTTGCCAGCAAACGATTATGAATCTGGACATATGACTTATCACAGTCTCTTTCATAATCCAAAACTTCTATCATTCTGGAAGAATCATACGGGAAGAAATCGGTAGCACACATTCTGCCGCCCTTTCCTGACTCATTTGGAATAAAGACACCCATCGCCAATTCATCTCCGCACAAGTATACAATCAGAGACCTCTTAGGAATCAATGCCGCAAATACCTCTGTTAAAAGCTCCGGCGATGCAGTTGTCTTTGTCACCACTTCAAAAACGGAAATTCCTTCACTTCTCATAAGCGCAGTCACATCCGATGTCGGTGCATCGTCTGTAATCTGATAGCTCCATGTAATGCTTTCTACACCGTTCTGAAAAATACCACGGCACTTGGAATTCTCAATTCTCTTGTACAATACCTCTGTCGGCATTCCTTTCTCTACTTTATACTGTTTTGGAATATTGTATCTGCCTCTACTCATTTGCTTTCCCATCTTCCTTTATCGTACTAACCTGTTGTCATTTATGTTAGGATACTATGTAAACTATCCTTGCGATATTATTATAATACAATTTTTCGAAAAGGTCTACAATTTATTGAAAATTTCTTAAATATTTTTACAATTTATCAAAAAGGACTCTAATCATGATATTTTATCATTGATTAAAGTCCTTTTATTAAGCTTTATTCACTCATCAACGCATCCATCTCAGTCTGAACACGCTCCAAATCTTTTCTAATGGATATCTTCTGTGGACATACCTTCTCGCATTTACCACACTTAATACAGTTCTTTGGCTTTGCTTCATCTGGTATCTCTTTTGTCCACGACCACTTTGTATCGTTTACATTCTGATATACATGATACTCATTCCATACACCAAAGCTTCCAGGAATATTTACACCTGCAGGACATGGCATACAATACTTACATGCCGTACAGCCATTCTGCACACGACTGTGAAGTGTGTTAGCCACATTTTCTACTACCTGCTGCTCCGCATCAGACAATACCTTAAAGTTCGTAAAGGTCTTTAAATTATCCTCCACATGCTCTAATGCAGACATTCCACTTAAAATAACCTTTACATTATCAAAGGAACCTACATAACGAAGCGCCCATGAGGATGTACTAGCCTTGTCATCTTCCTCACGGAACATCTTTGTAATATCCTCTGGAAGATTTGCAAGAGAACCGCCCTTAATCGGCTCCATAATCACCATAGGTATACCAAGGCTCTCAGCCAGCTCCACACCCTTAGTGGTAGCCTGTGTATCCTTATCCATATAGTTAAGCTGTATCTGACAGAAATCCCATGAATATCCTGTCACAATCTCCTTAAATACATCATAATCATCATGAAAGGAGAATCCGATATAACGAATCTTACCCTCCGCACGAAGCTTCTCACACCATTTTAAGATATCAAGCTTTTTTATCGTCTCCCAACGTTCCTTATTCAAGGCATGTAACAAATAAAAGTCTACATAATCCTTCTGTAATCTTTCCAACTGCAAATCAAAGATTCTCTGACAATCCTCTATGGTCTTTACCTCCCAAATTGGAAGCTTTGTTGCCAGATAATAAGACTCTCTTGGATATCTTGCTAGTGCTCTACCTGTTACAGGCTCACTTTTTCCACCGTGATATGGATAAGCAGTATCAAAATAGTTTACCCCCGCCTGATATGCTTTATCTAACATCGCAAAGGCTTCTTCTTCGTTAATACTACCATCTGCATTCGTCGGGAAACGCATACAACCAAAACCAAGTAAGGAAGTCTTTGCCCCAATATTGCTCATCTGTCTGTACTCCATATGTT
>JAZNMO010000006.1:0-30872 GCA_045579665.1 Lachnospiraceae bacterium | reverse complement strand
GTGTAGCCCACTGAAACTATAAAAACAATGATGGCAATGACAGCTAAGGTCATCTTCAAATAATACTCTTTAAAATAAGCGAGTTTTTCGCGAAGAGGAGCATCTTTGAGCTTGGCATTCTGTTCGCGAATCTCATCATGCATGTTGCGGTTCTTATCACGATTTTTGTTATATACTTCCATAATTATAATACCTTTCGTTAGCGTATCTTTGTAACAATGATTATGATAAAAGGTATTGATATAAAATGCAATGAAAAGTGTATTAATTTTTTCTAAACCTTGAATAATTCGTTGATTTGTAATAAGATATGAGATATATTTGTAGTAATTTACGAATCAGGAAGGAATTTTGACATGAACGAGAGCTATAAGGAATTACTTGTTAAAAAGGAACAGAAAATGACAGCTAAGCTGTTGAAAACAGTGTGTTTGACGATTGCCGTGATTGCAGGATTTTTGACATTGACAATTATGAATGCTTTTTGTCTGGCGGCGGCAGTTATATTTGGGTTATTGACTTATTTTATAAATCAGTGGACAGATGTAGAGTATGAGTATCTTTATCTGGACAGAGAGATTACGATTGATAAGATTATGGCGAAGATGAAGAGAAAGCGTATGGTAACTTTACAGATAGATAAGATGGAGATTCTTGCACCGGCTTCTTCGCATCAGTTGGATTCTTATCAGCGTAGAGAGGTTAAGTCATTCGACTATAGTGCAGGTCATGATGTAGATGATATGAAGCTTTATGTTATGTATTACGAGGGCAGCCAGAAGTATATTTTGAATCTGACAGAGGATTTTGCAAAAACAGTAAAAGGAATGGCACCAAGAAAAGTATTTTTGGATTGACAAGTATGTATAATTTCTGATAAAATTTTGAACAATTAATAATATAAAAATTTATACAATGCTTACAAGTAGGAGGAAGAAACATGGGTCAGATTATTGGCGAAGGAATTACTTTTGATGACGTACTTTTAGTACCGAGCTATTCACAGGTTATTCCAAATCAAATTGACTTGACAACTTGGCTGACAAAGAAGATTAAGCTCAACATTCCTATGATGAGTGCGGGAATGGACACAGTTACAGAACACAGAATGGCGATTGCCATGGCAAGACAGGGAGGAATCGGTATTATTCATAAGAATATGTCGATTGAAGCCCAGGCAGAGGAAGTTGACAAGGTAAAGCGTTCAGAGAATGGCGTTATTACAGATCCGTTTTCTTTAACTCCTGAGCATACACTTGCAGATGCAGATGCATTAATGGGTAAGTTCAGAATTTCAGGTGTGCCGATTACAGAGGGTAAGAAGCTGGTTGGTATTATTACAAACCGTGATTTGAAGTTTGAGACAGACTATTCTAAGAAGATTAAAGAGTCTATGACTTCTGAGGGCTTGATTACAGCTAAGGAAGGAACAACAGTTGAGGAGGCTAAGCAGATTTTAGCAAAGGCTAGAAAGGAAAAGCTTCCAATCGTTGATGATGATTTTAATTTAAAGGGACTTATCACAATTAAGGATATTGAGAAGACAATCAAGTATCCTTTAGCAGCAAAGGATGCACAGGGCAGATTGCTTTGTGGTGCTGCAGTAGGTATTACAGCTAACGTATTAGACCGTGTTGCTGCATTGGTAGCTGCTAAGGTTGACGTTATTGTACTTGATAGTGCACATGGTCATTCTGAGAATGTATTAAAGTGCGTAAGAATGATTAAAGAGAAGTATCCTGAGTTACAGGTTATTGCAGGTAATGTAGCTACCGGCGAGGGAACAAGAGCCTTGATTGAAGCAGGCGCAGATGCAGTTAAGGTTGGTATTGGACCTGGTTCTATCTGTACAACACGTATCGTAGCAGGTATCGGTGTACCACAGATTTCAGCGATTATGGATGCTTATGCAGTAGCTAAGGAGTATGGAATTCCTGTTATTGCAGACGGTGGTATCAAGTATTCAGGAGACATGACAAAGGCTATCGCAGCAGGTGGTAACGTTTGTATGATGGGTAGTATCTTCGCAGGATGTGACGAGAGTCCGGGAACATTCGAGTTATTCCAGGGAAGAAAGTACAAGGTTTATAGAGGAATGGGTTCTATCGCAGCGATGGTGAATGGTAGTAAGGACCGTTACTTCCAGTCAGATGCTAAGAAGCTTGTTCCGGAAGGTGTAGAAGGACGTGTAGCATATAAGGGAACTGTAGAGGATACAGTATTCCAGTTAATGGGTGGTCTTCGTGCAGGTATGGGTTATTGTGGAACTCCTACAATCGAAGAGTTGAAGCAGAATGGTAAGTTTGTTAAGATTTCAGCAGCTTCATTAAAGGAAAGCCATCCACATGATATTCATATTACAAAAGAAGCGCCTAACTACAGTGTTGATGAATAAATAATGAAATACAGAGTGCCGCTTTGAATCTATAATCAAAGCGGCACTTTTACTGTGTAAAAATGCACACAGTAAACGCAGATTGCGTGAATTAAGAGGAGAGAGAGATGCAGTTAAGGGAGTTGGAGTCATATGACTCTATTACAATACAAACACACGACAATCCTGATGCGGATGCAATCGGTTCAGGATATGCTTTATATAAATATTTTAAGACAAAGGGAAAGAAGGTATCCCTGATATATAGTGGAAGATATCGTATTCAGAAGACGAATCTAAAGCTTATGATAGAGAAGATGGACATTCCCATCACCTACCGAGATAAGGATGCCGGTAAGGTAGATGGTTTATTGATAACAGTTGACTGTCAGTACGGTGCGGGTAATGTGTATCCGATAGATGCAGACTACGTGGCAGTCATAGACCACCACCAGCCTGAGATTTCGACAGCGAATTTGGTTGGATGGGAGATTGCAACTAAGCTTGGAAGCTGTTCTACATTAGTATGGAAGATGCTAATGGAGGAGGGATATCCAGTGAATGAGGATGTGAATCTGGGAACAGCCCTTTATTATGGCTTGTACTGTGACACCAATCAGTTCTCAGAGACGACCAACCCGCTGGATATGGATATGCGAGAAATGGTGGCATTTGATAACAGTATTGTGGTTTTATTGCGAAATTCCAATCTTTCGCTAAAGGAGCTGGAGATTGCGGGAATTGCATTGATTCGTTACATATATAATAATGACTTTCATTATGCAATTATTCAGGCGCAGCCTTGTGACCCGAATATTTTGGGAGTGATTAGTGATTTTGTACTACAGGTGGATGAAATCTATACCTGCGTGGTGTTTAATACCTCTGATGAGGGATATAAGTTCTCGGTAAGAAGCTGTATTAAGGAGGTTAATGCCAGTGAGCTTGCCAGATTTCTGGCAGATGACCTTGGCTCAGGTGGAGGGCATCTTGAGAAGGCGGGCGGCTTTATTAGTATGAGAAAGTACGGTAAGGCGCATCCAACGCTTCATCCGGAGGCTTATTTTGGGAATAGACTAAATGAATACTTTGAAAGCTTTGATGTCATTGATGCCAGACATTATGAGGTGGCATCTGATGCAGAGCAGTATAGTCGAAAGAAAGTCATCATGGGCTATGTAAAGACGGATACTCTTTTCCCTGTGGGGAACAGGGTGACAATCCGAACCATAGAAGGAGATACGGATATTCTGATTCAGGAAGGACAGTATCTGTTGATTGAGGATACCGGCAGGGTGCTGATGCTTTCGGAGCAACAGCTGGAGGAGAGATATAAGCTGTCTCAGGTAGGATGTCCGATGAAGCTGGAGTATATGCCAAAGGTGAAGAATACCTTTACAGGAGAAACGCTGGATTTGATGTCCTATGCGCACTCCTGTACGAATAAGAGAAAGTTCATGGTTTATGCCAGAGAGCTGGAGCGCGGTATTAAGCTCTTTACTGAGTTATCCAAGGATACCTATATGCTTGGAATGCCGGGAGACTATCTGGTAGCAGCATGTGATAATCCAAGGATGATGCACGTGGTACAGAAGGAAGTGTTTAAGGAGACCTATCAAAAGATAGCAAAGCTTTCGTAATTGAGAATAAATAATCAATATATTGCATTTTTATGCAAAATATAATAAGCTAAAGGGGTGTGCGATGCGTAACAGCGCTTGTACACCCTGTTCAATCATTTGGGAATTGGGTTTAGTGATGAAGGAAAGGTATGGTATTGAGATGGAAAAAACAGTAGAAATCAGATGGCACGGTCGAGGCGGTCAAGGTGCTAAAACAGCAGCCCTTTTACTGGCAGATGTGGCATTTAAGACAGGAAAGTATGTACAGGGCTTTCCGGAGTATGGTCCGGAGAGAATGGGGGCACCGATTACAGCGTATAATCGTATCAGTGCGGAGCCGATTACAGTACATTCTAATATATATAATCCGGATTATGTAGTAGTAGTAGATGAGACACTCCTAGAGAGTATTCATGTGACGAACGGATTAAAGAAAGAGGGCGCTATCATAGTAAATACAGAGCGTAGTGCAGAGGAGATAAAACCATTGCTACGAGGCTACGAAGGTGCTGTATATACGGTAGATGCTAAGAAGATTTCAATTGAAGCTTTGGGAAAGAATTTCCCGAATTCCCCGATGCTTGCAGCAACAGTTGCGGTATCTAAGGTTATGGATAAAGAGGAGTTCTTAACAGAGATGAGAGCTTCCTTCCAGCATAAGTTTGCCAAGAAGCCGGAGGTTATTGATGGTAATATGAAGGCATTAGAGATGGCATTTATTGAAGCATAGGGAAAGGTCGGTAGAGAGATGATTAAGGATAGAATTAATGAAACAAGCCCTTGGCAGGATATTACCGAGGGAAATAAGATATTTGAGCCTGCAACCTCAAGAGAGTTCTGCACCGGCGAGTGGAGAACAGCAACTCCTGTATTTGTGAAGGAGAAGTGTAAGCAGTGCTTACTGTGCGCACCTGTTTGCCCGGATTGCTCTATTCCTGTTGCGAATGGAGAGCGTGGGGAGTTTGATTATGATCATTGCAAGGGCTGTGGTATTTGTGCCAAGGTATGCCCGTTTGGAGCAATTGAGATGAGAGAAGGGAAGGTATAGATATATGGCTATCAGAGAACGTTTGTCGGGAAATGAAGCAGTGGCATATGCGATTAAGCAGATTAATCCGGATGTAATGCCTGCATTCCCGATTACACCATCAACAGAGATTCCACAGTATGTGGCTAACTATATCGCTAATGGCGAGATTGATACTGAGTTTATTCATGTAGAGAGTGAGCATAGTGCAATGAGTGCAACCATTGGTGCATCAGCGGCAGGAGCAAGAGCGTTAACAGCTACTTCTTCTTGTGGTATGGCACTTATGTGGGAGGAGCTTTATGTAGCAGCTTCTGACAGATTACCAATTGTACTTGCATTGGTTAACAGAGCATTGACAGGTCCTATTAATATTAATGCTGACCATTCAGATAGTATGGGAGCAAGAGATACGGGCTGGATTCAGATTTACGCAGAGTCTAATCAGGAGGTATATGATAATTTCTTACAGGCATTCCCAATTGCAGAGCATAAGGATGTTAAGCTTCCGGTTATGATTTGTCAGGATGGATTTATCACCAGCCATGGTGTTGAAAATATTCTTCTTGTAGAGGATGGCCCTGTGAAGAAGTTTGTTGGAGAGTATGAGCCCGAGCATTATCTTTTGAATCCGGCAGAGAAGATGTCAGTGGGTCCTTACGCTGTATCTAATTACTATATGGAGACAAAGCGTGCGCAGAGAGAGGCTATGATTCAGGCAAAGAAGGTTATCTTGGATGTAGCAGCTAAGTTTGAAGAGATGACAGGCAGAAAGTACGGCTTCTTTGAGGAGTACCGTATGGAGGATGCTGAGTATACTATCGTAATCATCGGTTCGGCAGCAGGTACCTGTAAGGCAGCTATCGAGAAGATTCGTAAGGAGACCGGTAAGAAGGTTGGTTTATTAAAGATTCGTGTATTCCGTCCGTTCCCTGAGGAGGAGATTGCAAAGGCACTTTCTCATGTAAAGGCAATTGCGATTATGGACCGCTCCGAGATGTTTGCAGCAAGCTGTGGACCGTTAGGTGCAGAGGTGAGAGCAGCTCTTTTCCAGGCAAAGTCAGAGGCAGAGGTAGTGAATTATTTCTATGGTTTAGGTGGAAGAGATATTACAGTTGAGGATTTTGAGAAGGTATATGACAATCTGGAGACTATGGCAAAGACACATGTAGTCACAGGTATGTATGATTACATTGGATTAAGGGAGCGTTAAGAGATGGAGAATACATATAATTTTAAAGAGGTTATGAATAAGCCTGAACGACTTGCACCGGGACACAGAATGTGTGCAGGTTGTGGCGGCACAATTGCAGTAAGAACAGTTTTGCGTGCATTGCATGAGGGGGATAAGGCTGTTATCGGTAATGCAACAGGATGTCTTGAGGTTTCTTCCTTCATGTATCCTTATACCGCATATGAGGACAGCTATATTCACAATGCATTTGAGAACGCAGGTGCAACACTTTCAGGTGTTGAGACTGCATACAGAGTATTAAAGAAGAAGGGCAAGATTAAGGACGACTATAAGTTTATTACTTTTGGTGGTGACGGTGGTACTTATGATATCGGATTCCAGTCTTTATCAGGTGCTATGGAACGTGGTCATGATATGGTGTATGTTTGCTATGACAACGGTGCATATATGAATACAGGTACACAACGTTCATCAGCAACACCTCACTACGCAGATACGACAACAACTCCTGCAGGTAAGGTATCTAACGGTAAGGTCCAGGTAAGAAAAGACCTTGCTGCAATTATCGCAGAGCATCATGTGCCATATGTAGGTCAGAGTACTTATATCGGTAATTTTAAGGACTTATATACTAAGGCAGAGAAGGCTATTTATACACCGGGGGCTGCATTCTTAAACGTAATGTCTCCATGTCCTAGAGGCTGGGGATATGACGCATCAGAGCTTATGACTATCTGTAAGCTTGCAGTAGAGACCTGCTACTGGCCATTGTTTGAAGTAATTGAAGGTAAGTGGGTATTAAGCTATGCGCCTAAGAATAAGCTTCCAATTGAGGATTTCCTTCGCCCGCAGAGACGCTTTAAGCACCTCTTTAAGCCGGGCAACGAAGAACTGTTAGTACAGTTCCAGGCAGAGATTGACAAGAGATGGGAAGAGCTTCGTAATAGATGTGAGTAATGAAAAAGGATTATCGCTTTGAGGGCGGTAATCCTTTTTGTGTTAAATATTTTCTTGTATCTGCATATTCATTTCATATGCCGCTGCTGCGGCATCTATCTCAGCCCGCTTCTTTTTTTTGTCTTCCTCTGCTTCTTGCACGAGACGTTCATAGATTTGTTTTGCTTCTTCAATAACTGCCTTGTCTTTCTCGGATAAAACTGCCGGTGTTATTGTGTTGGCCACAATGTTATCAATAGAATTCTGAGAGCTTGAGAGCTTTAGAATTTCTTCTAAGGTATAGGTATCCTCTTCATCGAGTGGTTCCTGACCGTAGCGGCCGGAGAAGGATTTGGTTGCTTCATTGTAGGTGTCGTCAATAATAACGGAATCCTCAGGAGACTGAACAGCTTCTGCTTCAGGTGAGATGTCTTCCGTTGCTTCAGACATCGGTTCTGAGGTTTCGGCAGTTTCCATTTCTTCTTTGGCTAATGCCTGTTCTTCTTCTTCCTTAGTGGGCCAGATTCTTCTGGCAATCGGATTGTAGATAACGAACCACCATTTAATAATGTTACGATAGAATTTCTTAAAAAAATACGCAATTTGCGGATTAGACATTCTTGTCACCAACCTTTGTTTTCGTTCCTCTTTTTATGATATCATATTTGTTTTTGAAAAAACAGATAAAAGTTTATGAAAATATAAAATAACTGAAAATAAACAAACTATGTAAAGTGTTAAAAAAATATAAATTCCATTGACATTAAAAAACATGGTGTTATAGTGGTAATAGAACAGATAAAACAACGGGAATAATTTATCGCATGTACTCTATACTAATAGAGATTGGGAGGGCAGTGTGAAAATAAATTTTCGCACACGAACATAGTGTGTGTTGCAGCTAATGTGGTATGACATAAAGCTTGCAGGAATTGGAAAGGCAGGGAAGAATATGAATATTCAGAAGTTTACACAGAAGTCGATAGAAGCTGTGAATCAGTGTGAGAAGCTGGCGTATGAGTATGGGAATCAGGAGCTTGAACAGGAGCATTTGCTCTATGCGTTGCTGACCATAGAGGATAGTCTAATCTTGAAGTTGGCTGAGAAGATGGAGATACACACAGAGCATTTTACAAATCGTGTGCGCACTGCTTTGGAGAAGCGTGTTAAGGTGCAGGGAGGACAGCTTTATGTAGGGCAGCATTTGAATAAGGTGTTAATCTCAGCAGAGGATGAAGCAAAGCGTATGGGAGATGAATATGTTTCTGTAGAGCATTTGTTTTTGGCTATGCTTCATAATCCGAATAAAGAAATAAAAGAGATTTTTAGTGAATACGGCATTACCAAGGAGCGTTTCTTACAGGCTTTATCTGAGGTAAGAGGTAATCAGCGTGTGACCAGTGATAATCCTGAGGCAACCTATGATACTCTGGAGAAGTATGGTCAGGATTTGGTGGAGAAGGCGAGACGTCAGAAGCTGGACCCTGTGATTGGTCGTGATAATGAGATTAGAAATATCATAAGAATACTTTCGAGAAAGACGAAGAACAATCCTGTGTTAATCGGTGAGCCGGGAGTTGGAAAGACCGCCGTAGTGGAAGGCTTGGCGCAGCGTATTGTAAGAGGAGATGTACCACAGGGGTTACAGGATAAGAAGATATTTGCACTTGATATGGGGGCATTGGTAGCAGGAGCCAAATACAGAGGCGAGTTTGAGGAACGTCTTAAGGCAGTGCTGGAGGATGTGAAGAATAGTGATGGACAGATTATTCTTTTCATTGACGAGCTTCATACCATAGTTGGGGCCGGTAAGACGGATGGTGCATTGGATGCAGGCAATATGTTAAAGCCTATGCTGGCAAGAGGTGAGCTTCATTGTATAGGTGCTACTACCCTGGACGAGTACAGACAGTATATTGAGAAGGACCCGGCATTGGAGAGGCGTTTCCAGCCGGTACAGGTGGAGGAGCCGACAGTAGAGGATACCATTAGTATTTTGCGTGGTTTGAAGGAACGTTATGAGGTCTTTCATGGCGTAAAGATTATGGATAATGCATTGGTAAGTGCGGCGACACTTTCTAATCGCTATATTTCAGACCGTTTTCTGCCGGATAAGGCGATTGATTTGGTAGATGAAGCGTGTGCCATGATTAAGACGGAGCTGGATTCCATGCCGGCAGAGTTGGATGAGCTGCAGCGCAGGATGATGCAGATGGAGATTGAGGAGGCAGCACTTAAGAAAGAAGAGGACCGTATCAGTAAGGAGCGTCTGGAGAATCTTCAAAAGGAGCTTGCTGAGCTGAAGGCTGATTTTAATAACCGTAAGGCGCAGTGGGATAATGAAAAGGCTTCTGTTGAGAAGCTTTCAAAGCTGCGAGAAGAGATTGAGGAGGTTAATGCACAGATACAGATAGCGCAAAGAGAGGGAAATCTTGAGAAGGCAGCAGAGCTAAGCTATGGTACGCTTCCGACTATGAAGCGTCAGCTCGAGATTGAAGAAGAGAAGGTGAAAGAGAAGGAAATGACCTTGGTACATGAGAGTGTATCTGAGGAAGAGATTGCAAGGATTGTTTCTCGTTGGACAGGTATCCCGGTTGCAAAGCTAAATGAAAGCGAGAGAAATAAGACACTTCATCTGGACGAGGAGCTTCATAGAAGAGTTGTTGGTCAGGATGAGGGAGTGACTAAGGTGACGGAGGCAATTATCCGTTCCAAGGCGGGAATTAAGGACCCGACCAAGCCGATTGGTTCATTCTTATTTCTTGGTCCTACAGGCGTTGGTAAAACGGAGCTTGCTAAGGCACTGGCAGCAGCTTTGTTTGATGACGAGAGTAATATGGTGCGAATCGATATGAGTGAGTATATGGAGAAGTACTCGGTATCCAGATTGATTGGAGCACCTCCCGGATATGTGGGATATGATGAGGGAGGACAGCTGACAGAGGCAGTTCGTAGAAAGCCTTACTGCGTTGTACTGTTTGATGAGGTTGAGAAGGCACATCCTGACGTATTTAATGTGCTTTTACAGGTGTTGGATGACGGACGCATTACGGATTCACAGGGAAGGACAGTTGACTTTAAGAATACTATCTTAATCATGACATCGAATATCGGAGCACATTATCTGTTAGAGGGAATTGATGAGACGGGCGAGATTTCCGAGCAGGCGCAAAGTCTTGTTATGAACGATTTGAGAGCACATTTCAGGCCGGAGTTTTTGAATCGTTTGGATGAAACGATTCTGTTCAAGCCATTGACCAAGGATAATATTGGCGGAATTATTCATCTGATTATTCGGGATTTGAATAAGCGTTTGGCAGATAAGGAGCTTACGATTGCGTTAACTGATGAAGCGGAGCGCTTTATTGTGGAGAATGGCTACGACCCTGTATATGGAGCACGTCCGCTGAAGCGTTATATTCAGAAATATGTAGAGACACTGGCTGCGAAGCTGATTCTTGCTGATGCAGTGGCGGCAGGAGATACGATATTGATTACGGTGAAGGATGGTGCATTGACAGCAGAAGCAAGTCATTAACATAATACTGGAAAAAAGCTTCAGGGGGGAGTATACTAAGAAGGTACTATATGCATTGAGGAGAATCCAATGAAGCGTTTTCGATATAAGAGTATTATGTTTGCCCTTGTGGCAATGTGTTTATTAGGTATGACAGCCTGTGGTAAGGACGGCGGCGAGACGAAGATTGTTCTTACCACAGGTTTTAAGAAGGATGAGGTATTTCGAATAGAGAAGATATCCTGCATGAAGCCGGAGATGATGGTTTACCTCGTAAATGTAAAGAACCAATATGAGGAGATTTTTGGCAGCAAGCTGTGGGAGCGTTCCTATGGTGAGCAGAGTATTGCAGATAATATCAAGGAAAATGTCCTTGCGCAGATTACTAAGGTAAAAACCATGAATCTGCTGGCAAAGGAATATGCAGTAACCTTGACGGAGGAAGAGGCCGCTCAGACAACGAAGGCGGCAGAGGTGTATTATCAGTCACTGGAAGAGGCTGAGATAGAGGCACTTGGTGTGGATGAAGAGCTTTTATGTGAGATGTACCAAGAGTACGCATTGGCGAATAAGGTGTATCATTATTTGATTGCAGATATTAATCCTGAGATTAGTGATGATGAGGCTAGAACGATTACGGTACAGCATATTTTGGTTAAGACTTATTCTGTTAATGCAGATGGAGAGAGTGTGGCTTATTCAGCAGCAGATAAGGCTGAGGCGTATGCAAGGATTCAGGAGGCTTATGAGCGTGCACTGGCAGGCGAAGAGTTTGCACTTTTGATGGCAGAGTACAGTGAGGATGAGACAACGGAGTATTCCTTTGGTAAAGGCACTTCGCAGGCGGAGTTTGAGACTGCTGCTTTTAATCTTGCTACCGGAGAGATTAGCAGGATTGTAGAGTCTTCCTCGGGCTACCATATTATTAAGTGTATCAGTACCTTTGATAAAGAGGAGACCGATCGTAATAAGGTTAAGATTATTGAACAGAGGCGTAAGGAAGTATTTAATGAAGAATATACAAAGTTTACGCAGAGTCTGACTGGGAATATGAATCAGGAGCTTTGGGATGCTATAAGTTTTTTGGAATATGATGAGGTTCATACAAGCAGCTTCTTTGAAATCTATCAGAAGTATTGCTCAATATAAATTAAGAAGATTAGAAAGGATGTTATTTTATGACACAGACGCATGGAAATTTGTCCATCAACAGCGAAAATATTTTTCCGATTATTAAGAAATGGTTGTATTCAGACCATGACATTTTCTACAGGGAGTTAATCTCTAATGGCTGCGATGCCATTACAAAGCTAAAAAAGCTTGAGATGATGGGAGAGTATGATGCACCCACAGATTGGAAGGCAGAGATTAAAGTGATTGTGAATCCACAGAATAAGACCTTAAAGTTTATTGATACAGGTCTTGGTATGACTGCGGATGAGGTTGAGGAATATATCAATCAGATTGCGTTTTCGGGTGCAACAGACTTTATTGAGAAGTATAAGGATAAGACTAATGATGACCAGATTATCGGACATTTCGGTTTGGGCTTCTATTCAGCATTTATGGTAGCAGATGAGGTACATATTGATACACTTTCTTACCAGAAGGATGCAAAGCCTGTTCATTGGGAGTGCGATGGCGGTACTGAGTATGATATGCAGGAGGGTGAGAAGACTACAGTTGGTACAGAGATTACCCTTTTCATGAATGAAGATTGTCTTGAGTTCTGCAATGAGTATAAGGCAAGAGAGGTCGTGAAGAAGTATTGTTCTTTCATGCCATATGAGATTTATTTGGAGAATGCGAATGAGGTAAAAGAGGTGAAGGAGGGGGAGGAGCCTGAGGCACCAAAGCCAATTAATGAGACAAAGCCTCTTTGGACAAAGCATCCGAATGAGTGTACTAAGGAAGAATATGTGGAGTTCTATCGTAAGGTATTTCAGGATTATAAGGAGCCATTATTCTGGATTCATTTGAATATGGACTATCCGTTTAATTTGAAGGGTATCCTATACTTCCCTAAGATTAATATGGAGTATGAGTCTATAGAGGGAACCATTAAGCTATATAACAATCAGGTATTTATCGCAGATAATATTAAGGAAGTAATTCCGGAATTCCTTTTATTATTAAAGGGTGTTATTGACTGTCCTGATTTACCTTTGAATGTATCAAGAAGTGCATTACAGAATGACGGATTTGTTACTAAGATTAGCGAGTATATTACCAAGAAGGTAGCAGATAAGCTTTCCGGTATGTGTAAGACAGATAAGGAAACTTACGAGAAATACTGGGATGATATTTGTCCATTTATTAAGTTTGGATGCCTCAAGGATGATAAGTTCTGCGAGAAGATGACAGATTATATTCTCTTTAAGAATCTTGATGGTAAGTATATGACATTGCCGGAGTGTCTTGAAGTGAAGCCGATTGATACAGAGGAGACTGTTGCTACAGATGCTGAGACAGGAGAGAAGATTGAAGCTGAGGTAGTAGATGAGGATATACTGGATATTCCGACAGAGGACAGTGAGACAAAGGAGAAGATTATCTACTATGTAACAGACCCTGTACAGCAGAGCCAGTATGTGAATATGTTCAAGAAGGCAAAGATGGATGCAGTGGTACTTCCTGACAGAATTGACCAGCCGTTCGTGTCACAGCTAGAGGCGAAGAATCAAGGTATTAAGTTTGCAAGAATCGATGCTGACCTGACAGATACCTTTAAAACTAAGACATCTAAGAAGGTGGCAGAGGAGCTTGCTGCTAAGAGCGAGGAGATGACAAAGCTCTTTAAGAAACTGATTAAGAAGGATAATCTTACAATTAAGGTGGAGAAGCTTAAGAATAAGGACATTTCTTCTATGATTACCGTAGCTGAGGAAGCACGCAGAATGCAGGATATGATGAAGATGTATGCTATGCCGGGTATGGACATGGCAGGTATGGGAATGGAGTCAGGAACTTTAGTTCTCAATGCGAATAATAAGCTGGTGGAGTATGTTTTGGAGCATCAGGACAGTGAGAATGTAGGTATGATTTGCGAGCAGCTTTATGACCTTGCATTATTACAGCAGGCACCATTACAGCCGGAAGCAATGACAAAGTTTATTGCAAGAAGCAACAAGATTATGATGCTGCTTGCACAGTAGAGATAGTTGATAAGTGCCTTCATTATGAAGGCACTTGTTTGTAAGTCTGGATATGGATGGAGGACCAATGATGAAGAACATTCTGGTAAGCTTTCCGGCCACGCAAGGGCAGAAGGAGAAATTTTTTAAGGCGATAGAAAAGTATAAGGAAGAATGGAAACTTTTTTTTGCAGATGAGCTGTCTGAACAGGAATGTAATGGGATGTATCGTACAGCACATGTTATAGTAGGACAGCCGGATGTAGAGTTGATTTCTGAAAATTCTAATCTGGAATGGATACAGATGACCTGGGCAGGAACAGATAAGTATACCTGTAATGCAGGATTCCCAAAGCATGTACAGCTTACCAATGCGAGCGGAGCCTTTGGCATGATTATGTCTGAGTATGCTATAGGGGCGATATTGTCTCTTTACAGAAGATTTCCAAAGTATTGGCAGCAACAGAGAGAGCATATTTGGCAGGATGCGGGAAGTGAAGAGTGTTTGTATGGTAAGACGGTGCTGCTGTTGGGGACGGGTGATATTGGAAGTAATCTTGCGAAGCGTCTGGAGGCATTTGGTACTTATAATATAGGTGTGCGAAGAGATACCTCTAAGGCAGTGGAAGGTATACAGGAGATGCATGATTTTGAGGAACTGGATGAGCTTCTTGGACGTGCTGATATTGTGGCATGCAGTCTGCCTAATAAGCCGCAGACGAGAGGATTGCTTACTAAGGAGCGATTGCTTCATATGAAGAAAGATGCGGTTCTTTTGAATATGGGGCGTGGTAGTCTGATTGATACAGATGACCTGGTAGCGGTATTAGAAACAGGGCATTTGCGAGGCGTTGTATTAGATGTGGTGAATCCGGAGCCTTTATCCAAGTCACATCCGCTGTGGGATATGGAAAGAGTGATGCTGACACCGCATATTGCAGGACCAAGTATTGCACATTGTCAGGTGACACAGGATAAAATTGTAGATATTTGCTGTGAGAACATACAGCGCTATTTGCAGGGAGAGCCTTTGTGTAACAGGATAGAAGAGAAAGAATTCGAGGTTTAGCCAATATAGGCAGTTGATAGGGGAAACGCGAGGATATTGAACACAAAATATGCACATAAAAAGGTAGAATTAAGTCACGTTTTGCGATATGATAAGGGGGAAGGATGTTGTTTGTTTGAGAAAGGATAGCAAACATGAAGAATAGGGATGTACTAGATAATTATGATGAGACAATAAATGATGAATATGCGAATAGAGAGCGTCGCCGTCGTAGAAGAATCAAGGAACAGGTGACGGCGTATATAGCGTTGGTTATTATTGTGGCAGCAGTGATTACCGGAGGAACCATTGGTGTTAAGACCTTAATCAGTCATGTACAGGCTTATAACGCCGAGATGGAACAGGCGATTGCGGATGCAGTGGAAGAGCAGAGTCAGGCAATTGAGAGTGAGGAGATTGCTAAGAGTGAAGCATTAGAAGCGGCATTGGAAGAAGCGTCTAAGGAGGCAGAAGGTGAGACTGCGGTTGAACCTGTGGTTGACCCGTTGGACGAGCTGGTTGCAGGTTTGATGCAGGATATGACACTTGCAGAGAAGGTAGCAGCTATGTTTGTTGTTACACCGGAGTCGATTACCGGAGTTGGTAAGGCAGTCAGAGCAGGAGACAGTACCAAGCAGGCGATTGCGGCAAATCCGATTGGTGGGATTGTTTATGCAGAGAAGAACTATCAGTCTGACAATCAGTTTCAGACGATGCTTAGTAATACCAGAGAGTATTCAAAGTACCCATTGTTTATAGCTGCAGGCTGGACGCTTTCGGAAGAGAAGCAGGCAGGCTTTGGAATGGATATGGATTTAACAGCCTTAAAAAACCTTGTGGTAGAGGGGATTGCATTGAATGATTATCAGATGGAGATAGAAGGACTGAATGTCAGTGGATATATGAATGAGAAGGTCGTGACAGATTATTATTCATCTGCAGATGCAGCAGTAGCAGCGATTCAGGTAGGTGTAGATGTACTGGTAACACCGGCTGATTATAAGTCGGCATATCAGGGAGTATTGGATGCAATTGCCAATGGAATTATTGCTGAAGAGCGCATTAATGAGTCTGTGCGTAAGATTTATAAGGTAAAGTATCAGGATGCATTGAACAGCGATAGTATTGAATAAGATAGGTCAAGTCCGGCAGAATATGCCGGACTTATTTTCTGACAACAGGACAAAAAGTCTTTAAAAAAGTTTTTGTTTTTTATGTTGACAAAGTGAAGAGCATGTTGTATAGTATATTTTGTTGTGAGGACAACAGATAATAATAAATGCGCGAGTGGCTCAGCGGTGGAGCACCTCCTTGCCAAGGAGGGGGTCGCGGGTTCGATCCCCGTCTCGCGCTCTAGGAAAAGGATGATACGATGTATCATCCTTTTTTCGATGCTAAGATGTAATGGAAAAGAGGGAGAAAACTCTCCCTCAAATATTTTTAGCTATTCAGAAAGTTAGCCCACATGTCTTTCGAATCTTGTAAATCCAAGGATGGAATTAATCTCGGTTAATGCATCCTGTGGGATAACAAAGCCGCTGGCAGCAAGATTACTCTGCAGCTGTGCCGGCTTACTGGCACCTGTGATAACACTGCTTACGATTTGTTTGCGTAAAATCCAAGAGAGTGCTAATACAGAAAGTGAGATACCAAGCTCATCAGCAATCTTTGAAAGCTTTTCAACCTTATCCAGATTCTCATCAGTAAGTAGGTTATTAATCTGTTTGTCTGCCTGATGAGTTGCGCGGGAGCCGTCAGGATATGGCTGTCCCTTTCGATACTTGCCTGTAAGAAGTCCCTGTGCCAATGGAGAGAATGGTGTGATACCGATACCGTATTTTTCGCAGACATCAATAATCTCATGTTCAATGTAACGGTCCATCATATGATACTGAGGCTGAATCACTGTCATAGGGTGAAGATGATATTCACTAATAATGCGCTGCGCTTCTTCTAATCTTGCAGCGCCCCATTCTTCACTGACACCGTAGTATAAAATTTTACCCTGAACCACCAAATCATTTAATGCACGAAGGGTTTCTTCCATCGGTGTAGTAGGGTCAAAGCGATGGCAGTAATACAAATCAATATAATCCATCTGCATATTCTGTAAGCTGCGGTCGATATTTTCAAAGATATGCTTTCTGGATAAGCCCCATTCATTGACACCTCTTCCGGTCGGGAAGAATACCTTGCTGGATACACAAAAGCTGCTACGGGAATAGTCCTTTAATACACGTCCTAAGAAACGTTCTGCCTCACCACCGCTATAAGCATCTGCACAATCGAAGAAATTTACTCCTGCATCATAGGCAAGTCTTACGGTTTCTTCGGCGATAGCAGCCTGTTCACTTCCACGTAAATCTGTCATCCAGCTTCCAAGAGCGATTTCGCTGACCTTTAATCCTGATTTTCCTACATTACGATACTTCATATATTTACTTATCCTTTCTATGTTTTTTGCGTTCTTTACTTAGTGTAACACTTCAAGTATACTTGAACTCAAGACAAAGATTAAAAAAGGAGGCTAATTATGAACACCTATACAATCAAAGAAATGTCTATGCGTTATCAGGTACAGGCGTCTACGCTTCGTTATTACGAGGATATAGGTCTGCTGGAAAATGTGGGACGAACTGCAAATGGACAGCGTATTTATACAGATGAGCATATTGCAAGAATGGATGGGATTGCCTGCTTTAAGAATACAGGACTTCCAATTGCGCAGATTTTAGCGTTCTATCGGTATGAGAGTGACATTTCGGCAAATATTGATGACATTATCGCATTGGTTGAGAAGCATGAGGCGGATACGGCAAGGCAGATAGAGAAGATGCAGAGCGATTTATTACACATCAGACATAAGGTTAGATTTTATCATGGAATTAAAGAGGCGATAGAGCAAAATAAGTCGTGGCCTGATTGGAATGAGGTTTGAACACTAATATTACGTAAAATATTGAAAAATTCATACAATATGATACAATTATGATTGGATAGATATATTTTCTGTTAATTTTAATGTGTACGAGGTGGAAAAAATGAATAAAGAAAAAAAAGCATGGGTGCCGATGCCTGTAGACAAGATTTTTAAGTATATGTCATTGATAACATATGCTGTGGCAGCAGTATTTGGAGTCATCAATATTCTGGGGAGCAATTGGCTGGCGGTAGGTGTAATCTTATTAAGCTTGGGAATGTTTTCACTTGTGAATTTGATTTTGAAGAAGAAAAATGCAACGGAAGAAGTACAGCAGATGACAGTATGTATCAGCTTAGCAGTGCTGGTGTTTGCGATTTCGTTGTTTAGTGGAGCATATTATAGTGATGATTTTCCTCTGTTTTTGGCAGTAATTGGTTTGACCGGATTATATATGCAGCCTAAGTTTACCTTTGTACAGATTATTGTCATAGATGTGTTGCTGATTCTAATGTATCTGATTCATCCGGAAAAGGCAGAGAGTATGTCACAGTATATTATGTGTACGGCAATACTTACGGTAGGTGGTTCGGTGTTTTATCAGACCGTTAAGCGTGGACGAGCTTTTGTGGAAATCAGTAATCAGCGTGCAAAGGAAGCGGAAGAGCTGTTAGCATCCCTTACAACAATCGGTGAGGAGCTTCAGGTAAATGTCAATCATTCCGCTGACCGTATGAATAGCATGAAGGATGCAAATGAAAGACTGGCACAAAGTGCAAACGAACTTTTAAAAGGTTCTGAGAGTTTAGCACAGGGAGCAGGTGAGGTATCTGATTCCTGTGAGGACGTGCATGAAAAGATTCTGGTAACAGAGCAGCAAATAGGAGCACTGGATTTGGAGGTACAGACCTTTGAGAGTGCTTTGAATGATACTCATAAGCATATGGATGCCATGAGTCGTCAAATTATGTCAGTTAAAACGACTATGAATGAGGCAAGCCAGGTATTCCAGATGATGAGCGAACAGATGGAGTTGATTTTTGATACAACCAAGCAGTTAAACAGTATTGCAAATAGTACGGCAATGTTGGCACTGAATGCTTCTATAGAGGCGGCAAGAGCTGGTACAGCAGGTGCGGGCTTTGCAGTCGTTGCATCTAAGGTACAGGAGCTTGCGGTAGACAGCAATGCATGTTCAGGGCGTGTATCGGATATTGCAGGTGAGATGCAGGCACAGGTACAGGAAACAACAGCGCAGTTTGAGGAGAGCACACAGGCATTAAATCATTCGATTGAAACGCTAGATGAGCTGCAAAAAGGATTTAGACAGTTAACGGAGGACTTTGTTTCTCTTTATGGAAATATAGAAGCACAGAATAAGAATGTAACAAGCGTAGATGCTATTTTTGAGGAGTTAAAGGATAAGGTAACCAATATGACAGCTTTCTCAGAGGAGAATCAGAGTGTTGTAGATTCGATTGCAGATGTTATTCGTATCTATCAGGATAACATGGCAAAGATTATAGATGATTCGGCAAGAGTGCAGGAATTATCAGCATCCATGCTTGACATGGCAAAAAGTAATTAGGAAGGATAAGGTTTTATGGTATTTAGCTCAACGGTTTTTCTCTTTATATTTTTACCCATAACCTATTTATTACATTTATTAAGTCCTAATATAAAACTGAAAAATGCAGTTTTGATTGTGGCTAGTCTTGGGTTTTATGCTTTTGGTGAACCTGGGTATATTTTTCTTATGCTCTTGTCGATTTTGGCAAATTATGGATTTGCACGGCTGATAGCAGCGGTAAAAAAGCATCCCAAGGTGCCAATGGTGTTCGCAGTCATTTTTAATATTGGAATGTTGGTCATTTTCAAATATAGTGCGTTAATAGTATCAAGCTGTAATGCTTTGACAGGATTGCATTTTCCGGTTCCAAGGATTGCCTTGCCAATAGGTATTTCTTTCTATACCTTTCAGGCGCTATCGTATTGTATAGATGTGTATCGTGATAAAAATACGGTACAGAAGAATGTCTTTAAGCTGATGCTTTATATCAGTTTGTTCCCGCAGCTGATTGCAGGACCGATTGTCAAATATCATGATGTAGAAGCGCAGCTGACGCATAGAACCATGACCATAGATAAGACGGCAGCAGGTTTAATGAGATTTATCTATGGTTTGTCAAAGAAGCTGTTGATTTCTAATGCTATGGCGTTAGTAGTAGATACTTTATTTATGACAGAAATGAATATGGCACTTACCGCATGGGCGGTGGCAATATGCTATGTGCTTCAGATTTATTTTGACTTTAGCGGTTATTCTGATATGGCAATCGGATTAGGTAAGATGTTTGGATTTGATTTTCTTGAGAATTTCAATTATCCATATATCTCAAGCAGTATTCAGGAGTTTTGGAGACGCTGGCATATTTCCCTTTCTACATGGTTTAAGGAGTATCTGTATATTCCGCTTGGAGGAAACAGAAAGGGTGCGGGACGTACTCTGTTAAATAAGTTTATAGTATTTGTATGTACAGGTATTTGGCATGGTGCTAACTGGACCTTCCTTGCATGGGGCTTATTTCATGGCCTGTTTATTATGTTGGAATATAAGAAATGGATTCCGTTCCTGAAGAATAAGGTGCTGGCTCATATTTATACCATGCTAGTGGTAATTTGCGGATTTGTGATTTTTAGAGCGGATACAATTGGGCAGGCAGGTCATATACTTGCTTCTATGTTTACAGGCTTTACCTATGAGGCTGGTGAGCACATGCTGCTTGCAAAGCTTGCTACACCGTATACGATGTGTTGTCTGCTTGCAGGTATTATATTAAGTGCACCGGTATCAAAGTATGTGAAGAATACCAAGGTTTTAAAATATGTAACAGCAGTAGGATTGTTTGTTTTATGTGTTATGAGTCTTGCGACCAGCAGCTATAACCCATTTATTTACTTTAGATTTTAGGGGGGATGGCTATGAAAAAGACTTTGAAATTATTATTTATTATTTGTTTTTTTGTAGTATGTATTATTCCGGTTGGTTTGATGTGGGCTGACACAACGACCCTTTCAGAGAATAGAAGCTTATCGGATTTTCCGGAGTGGACCTTGGAAAACGGAAAATGGAATAAAGAGTTCTTTAATGAATTTGAAGTATGGCTGACAGAACATTTTGCATTCAGAGGTGCTTTGGTTGAGGCAGACGGAGCATTAAAGTATCATGTATTTGCATCACCAAGTGATATGCAGGTTATCGTAGCAGAGGATGACTGGTTATTCTTTGATGCTACCTTAAATGATTATGCCGGTGTTACATTGGCAGATGCCCAAATTGATGCCATAGCTGCTACCTTGCAGGAGACCTGTGAATATATCGAAGGACTTGGAAAAAAGCCTATGATTATGCTTGTTCCCAATAAGAATACCATTTATCCGGAGCTGATGCCGGCACGGTTTGGCGATAAGAGTGAGGTAAGTAACAGAACACTTTTACAGGAAGCGTTAGCAGAAAGAAATGTCCCGTATTTGGATGCGGCAAAGGTTTTGATTGCTTATAAGGAGACGGATGAGGTATACTTGCATCAGGATACCCATTGGAATAATACCGGTGCTAGATTGGTATTGAATGCGTTGTATGAGGCGTGGGAGCTTGATGATGAGCATGAGCTTACAGGCTATACAGTGGAGGAGACGCACGAATCGGATTTGTATCAGATTCTGTTTCCGCAGAGTGGAGAACTGGAGGCGCAGAGGATTTATACAGCGCAGAACGCTTTTGATTATAAGGGCAGAGTCAGAAGTATGGATGATTTAAAGATTCAGACGGTATGCGAAGAGGGCAATGGTAAGAGTGTACTGGTTTATCGTGACAGCTTTGGAAGAGCGATGATTCCATATATGGGAGAGATTTTCAGTCAGTGTATGTTTAACCGTTCTACACCGTATAATCTGGAGCTTGTGGCAGAGACGGAATGTGACTATGTATTGATTGAGATTGTAGAGAGAAATATAGCAGATTTGGCAGGTATTGAGGTGCCGAAATAATCGGGAGGTGACGCTTATGGAGCGTAAGTTTAAGGAATTATATCTTGCAGGCGAGATTGAATTTGAGGAAATTGACGAATACAGCTACCAGTGGGGCATGAGTGATGAAGAGTGTACGCTGGCACAGTATTTGGGCTTAAATGCTGAGGAAGAGGATGCTTGGGTAAGTGACAGCGAAGAGGCTTTGCGCGAGCTGTTGGATAAGCAGAAATTTGTATAAAATGCATATGGATTGTTTGGAGTCATTGTGGTAGTATATGGTCAGTGACTTGAGTAGTCAACTAAAGTCATTTGAATTTGTTCGAATGACTTTTTTCTTTGGGAGGTAAAAGTTAATATGGCAAGAGGGAGACGAAGAAGAAGGAGACGTAGAGGCAGTGGGCTCAAGTACGCCTTAATCTGTCTTATTTGTGTGTGTATATTATGTTTGATTCCGGCAGGCTACTATGTGATAAAGAGCTTTGTAGAGGATGCAGGTAAGGTAGCGATTACGGAAAATACAGTGTCCGATGAACCTGTCATTTTAAGAGATGAACAGCCAAAGGCAGAGGAGACTGAGCAGGAGACAGTAGTAGAGACGATAGAGGAGACCACGGAGGAAGCAACACAGGAGGTCATTGAGTGGCCTGATTTTGAAGTGTTAGAGCCGGTGGTTTCTGTTACAACAGAGTTTGACCCGATAGGTGCAACGGCATGGCCTGTGCAGGATTTGCCTGTATATGACAATATGGCGGTTGTAGTGGATACGGTTGCGGCAGGTACGCCGATGCTGGTGCTTTCCTATGAGTATGATTTGTTCAAGGTAAGCTACGATGGCAAGATGGGGCTGGTTGCAGCAGATGCCTGCATGATTAATCTTCCTGATGTGATGCAGCAGGAGATGCGCTATGATATTACGAATTCTTACAGCAGTATTTATCGGATACACGGTGATGACATTGATAATGTAACAGGTGAGGTGCTTTATCCGTACGTGAAGCAGGGAACAGATCATTATCTGGTGCCGCTTTTAGTTCCTGTAGCAAAGGCGCTTTTTAAAGCAGAGGCAGGAGCATTAGAGATGGGCTATACCATTAAGATATATGATGCTTACAGACCGCATTCGGTTACCAATGAGATATATGATAAGACCTCGGCTTTTGTAAAAAAATATCCGGAGTATTTGGATTATATGACAGAAGAGGTGGGAGGTACTGTTTATAAGCAGAGCAATTTCCTTGCTAAGAGTGTTTCTAACCACAATTACGGTGTAGCAATAGATATTACACTGGTGAATTGTCATACCGGTGAAGAGATGCAGATGCAGTCCGAGATGCATGAATTGAGTACGCTGTCGGTATTAGACCGTAATAATCCTGTGGCAGATGCGTTACAGGAGCTGATGACTGCGTATGGCTTTGAGGGATTAAAGTCTGAGTGGTGGCATTTCCAGATTAAGGCTTGCAGAATGTCGGTGGCAACCTTTCAGGCAAGACCGTATGAGGAGCCGATTGTGAACACAATAGGAGCCGATGCGGGAGCAGAGGAAACGTCAAAAACTGTAAATAATGAGGTAGAACAACTCTTGATTTAGGTGTTGACACGTTCTTCCAAATAAACTATGATTTGAATAAGAGTGATTTAGGTGTACAAGTATTTAAGGAATATTTTGTACACCTTTTTGTATAGAAGGGTATCTTAAGCGAAATAGAAAGGCAAGGTTGTTACGATGAATTCAACATTATGGTATAAGAATCCGACATGGGATTGGAATGAGGCACTTCCGATTGGAAACGGAAGAATCGGCGGTATGATATTTGGCGGTGTGCAGTCAGAGCATATGCAGGTCAATGAAGATTCGGTATGGTATGGCGGACCGATGGATAGAAATAATCCAAGTGCCAAGGAGAAGCTTGAAGAGATTAGAAGTCTGATTCTTGACGGACAGATACATAAGGCAGAGAGATTGTGTAAGCGTGCTATCGGTGGAACACCACAGGGAATGCGTATTTATCAGCTGCTCGGTGATTTTGATATTAACTATGATATGGGACAGGCCGAGGTTTTAGACTATAAGAGAAGCCTTAGTCTTGATACTGCGATTGCTAATGTAGAGTTTGTTGCAGATGAAACACATTACACAAGGGAGTTCTTTATGTCGGCAGTGGATGATGTATGCTTTATCCATCTGACTGCAAAGGGTAAGAATAAGATGAGTGTAGATGTAATGCAGACCAGACATCATATATATGATTATGCGAGAAAGTCAGGAGAGGATATGATTATCCTTGGCGGAAATCTTGGTAAGGATGGATTGGACTACGCGATGATGTGTAAAGCTGTTACTCCTGACGGTAAGATAGAGGTGGTTGGTGAGACACTTTCTATAGATGATGCGACTGAGATTTATCTTTATTGGAGTGCCGGAACTACTTATCGTATGGCAAAGCCGCAGGAGGAGATTGCGAATCTCTTGAATCAGGCGGCTGCAAAGGATTATGAGGCTTGCAAGCAGGCACATATTGAGGAGTATCAGTCTTATTTTAAACGAGTGGAGATGAAGCTGGATGCACTTGTTGACAAGGATAGTATTCCTACAGATGAGCGTCTTGCACTCATTGCCAAGGGGGAAGAGGATAACGGCTTAGAGAAGATTTACTTTGATTTTGGAAGATATTTACTGATAAGCTGTTCGAGACCGGGCACCTTGCCTGCGACGTTACAGGGAATTTGGAACAGAGATATTGAGGCACCTTGGGATTCCAAGTATACGATTAATATTAATACAGAGATGAATTATTGGCCTGCAGAGATTTGTGATTTGGGTGAGTGCCATTTGCCATTGTTTGAGTTGCTGAAGAAGATGCTGCCAAATGGTAGAAAGACTGCACAGGAGATGTACGGCTGTCGAGGCTTTGTGGCACATCACAACACAGATATCTGGGGGGATACAGCACCACAGGATTTGTGGATACCGGGCAGCTTCTGGGTAATGGGAGGCGCATGGCTCTGCACTCATATTTGGATGCATTATGAGTATACTCTTGATAAGGAATTTTTGGCAGAGATGTTTCCGATTTTAAGAGAGGCAGCATTGTTCTTCCTTGATTTTTGTATTGATTATAAGGGACATCTGTGTACCTGCCCGAGTGTATCGCCTGAGAATACCTTTATCCTGCCAAATGGTGAGCAGGGGGCAAATTCTGTAGGCGTGACTATGGATAATCAGATTTTAAGAGATTTATTCACGCATTGTCATAAGGCAGCAGCGGTGCTTGGGGTAGAGGATGAACTGGATAAGCAGATTTGTGAGGCATGTGATAAGCTGATTCCGACTACGATAGGTTCTGATGGACGTATCATGGAATGGTGCGAGGAATACGGTGAGGCAGAGCCGGGACACAGACATATTTCGCATTTGTTCGGACTTCATCCGTCATATCAGATTACTAAGGATGGAACGCCTGAGCTTGCAGATGCAGCGGCATTGACCTTGAAGAAGCGTCTTGAAAATGGCGGCGGTCATACAGGCTGGAGCCGTTCATGGATTATGAACCATTATGCGAAGCTGTGGGACGGTGAAGAGGCGCATGAGAATCTTCGTCAGCTTTTGATTAAGTCGACATTGCCTAACCTCTTTGATAATCATCCGCCATTCCAGATAGATGGTAACTTTGGTTCGGCGGCAGCTATGGTAGAGATGTTAGTGCAGAGTGATGACAGAAGAATCGTACTTCTGCCGGCGCTTCCTTCTGTATGGAAGAGTGGTTCCTTGGATGGAGTATGTGTCAGAGGCGGTGCAAAGATGAATATCAGCTGGGCAGATGGAATACTTGTGAAGGCTTCTATTTGTTCAAAGACAGATACTGCTTTGAAGGTGGTATATGGAGATAAGAGTGTAGAGCTTGCATTGAAGGCAGGCGAATGGACGGAAGTTGAATTTTAAGAGACAAAGGGCAGATACACATTTTGTGCATCTGCCCTTTCGTGTGTTTGAATTCGACAAACCCGAATTTGGCAATTCATGTCGTGCATTTGGCAACTTATGTCATACCTACTTGTGGAGAAAATATTGTCATGATAAAGTGTGTTCATGAGAGGAGTGGTGAAGTGAAGATTTCAATTAATATAAATGAAGAGGTGAAGGACACAGAGATTGCAATCTCCTGTAAACAGCTGACACCTGAGGTGGAGAAGATTATTTCTACGTTGAGAATGCTGAATCAGCAGATGGTAGTAATAAAGGATGCGGAGAATTTTATTGTAGATGTGTCGGATATCATTTTTATAGAAGCAGTAGACAGGAAGACCTTTGTGTATACTAAGA
This sequence comes from Lachnospiraceae bacterium, assembly GCA_045579665.1. GTDB lineage: Bacteria > Bacillota > Clostridia > Lachnospirales > Lachnospiraceae > COE1. Next base: position 4,743 of record JAZNMO010000006.1, on the reverse strand, counting down.
CGGATTTCTATGAGTCAAAGCTGAAGCTCTATGAGATGGAGGAACGACTGGGAGAGAATGGCTTCTTTCGTGCAAGTAAGTCAGTGCTGGTGCAGCTTCGACATATCAAATCACTAAAAAATGATATCGACCGTAAGATTCGACTGACATTGGAAAATGGTGAACAGATTATTGTTTCCAGACAGTATGCAGAAGAGTTGAAGAAGAGACTGGGGGTATAGAGATGGAAAAGGAAAAGAACATATTTGATTATTTAGGACAGGTACTTATGATATTTGGAGCAACAATGATTATATTGCATATATTCAGTCTGTTGTTTGGAGAGAGTGCTAAGGAGATTTCGACACTATTTATGTTGGGAAATGAGGGATTGTCAACAGCAACAGCATTACAGTTTTTGTTGGTGTCTGTGCTGGTGGTGATATATAGATTTATCTTCTTTACAGACAAGGTAATTAAGAATATGTCAGTGGCAGTAAGAACAGGGCTGATGTACGGTGTTATCATATGTACCATCGTAATTATGAATGTCATATTCGGCTGGTTTCCGGCTGATATGTGGGAGGCATGGCTTGGATTCATAATAAGCTTTGGTGTATGCAGTGCAGTAAGTACTTGTACGGTATTAATCAAGGATAAGATGGAAAATGACAAAATGCAGGATGCATTGGAAAGATTAAAGCAGGAGAGATAATGATGGAAAACGCAATTAAAATTCATGAGATAGAGCAGACATTTGGAGAGAAGACAGTATTAAAGAATATTAATATGGAGATAGCAAAGGGAGAAATCCTTGGCTTGCTTGGACCATCAGGAGCAGGTAAGACAACACTCATTAAGATTCTGACAGGTCAGTTAAAGCCTTCAAAGGGAAAGGCATGGGTGTTTGGTAAGGAGGCAACAACGCTTACGGGTAAGGATTATCGTAAGATTGGAATGATGATGGATAATTTCGGCTTATATGAAAGAATGAGCTGCTATGACAATCTGCTGTTCTTTGCCAAGGTATACGGTATTTCAAAGAAAAAGATTGAGGGAGCACTTGAAAGGGTAGGTTTATTAGAAGCTAAGAAAACACTGGCAAGTAATTTATCAAAGGGTATGAAGAGCCGCTTGCTGCTTGCAAGAGTGTTGATGGCTGAGCCGGAGATATTGTTCCTTGATGAGCCGACCAGTGGATTGGACCCTGCAACAACTGAAGAGATTCACAAGGTCATCAGAGAGGAGCAGGCAAAGGGTGTGACCGTTTTCCTGACTACACATAATATGGCTGAGGCATATAAGCTGTGTAATCACATTGCGCTGTTAAATGATGGAGATATTGTGGAGTATGGTGAGCCGGAGGAGATTTGCAGACGCTATAACCACCAAAAGAGAATTAAGCTACATTTATTTAATGGAGAGGACATGGAGTTAGCCCATGACAAAGAAAGTTTTGATGTGTTGGCAAAGTATTGGAAAGAGAATGCGATTGAAACGATTCATTCTACAGAGCCAAATTTAGAGACAGTATTTATGGAATTGACAGGAAGGAAGTTAGACTAATATGAGAAATATCATGGCGATTTTATGGAAGCAGGTAAAGGATACCTTTAAGAATAAAGAGATTTTGATTCAATTTATAATGTTCCCGATGATGACAATTGTTATGGAGCATTTTGTAAAGGTAGATGGGATGCCGGCGCAATATTTTACCAATCTTTTTGGTGTAATGTTTGTGGGAATGGCACCGTTAACCAGTACAGCGGCGATTATCTCTGAGGAGAAAGAAAAGAATACATTAAGGGCACTTTTGATGTCGAATGTAAAGCCTTGGGAATATATGATTGGTGTTGGTTTGTATATCTGGTGTATCTGCATGGTGGGTGCAGGTGTAATAGGTTATGCGGGCGGACATACAGGTGAAATATTTATGAAGTTTATGGTGATTATGGGTATTGGTATTTTAGTATCTATGCTGATGGGAGCGGCAATCGGTACATGGAGTAAGACACAGATGAAGGCAACTTCGGTTACAGTACCTGTTATGATGATATTCTCATTTCTTCCGATGCTTTCCATGTTCCATGATGGAATTGCAAAGGTAGCGAAGTTTACATATTCCCAGCAGATTCATAATTTGATTAGTCAGTTACAGACTGTAGAAGTTGCATTTGAGCAGGTGGGGGTAATTGGAGTAAATATGCTGGCAGCAGTGGTAGTGTTTGTGATTGCTTATAAGAAGTGTGGATTAGAATAAATGAATAAGTGGAGACGTTGGACCCGGTATTACCGGGTTCTTGTTGTATTGAAAATAAAAAAGCACTTTAGCGAACTAAAGTGCTCTGTAGGTCAAACTACAATATAAACTTTACCACACTTTGAAAATAAAGTCTAGTAATATATTCCTTTTTTAGTATACTTATGTTTGTAACGAAAAATAAACTCGAACAGATAACCCTTTCTGAGGATTCTATATGATGGGAAGTGTCTGTGGAAAGTGGAGAACCACTAAGGAGGACGTATGGAACAGGGAATGAATCAGGTAGTAAGACGTAAGGAAGAGGAACATTTGGCAGAGTGCCGCAGGCTGATACAGGATAATATTGCAATGTATGAGCGGCAGGTAGAAGAGCGGCATAAGGAAACACAGGCACTTTTTGATGAGGTGCAAAGTGGTAACGTGGAGCTGTATGACCAGATGTTTACTTCAAAGAGTTTGGAGGAGCACAGTAAGAATCAGCTTCGTAAGAATCAGGCGGCATTGGATAAGCCATTTTTCGGACGTATTGATTACAAGAATATTGATGAGCGTATGTTTGAGTCCATTTACATTGGTAAGAACGGTGTACAAAAAGATAAAACCAACGTGGCGATTGTGGATTGGCGTGCGCCGATTGCGACTGTTTACTATGAAAATGAGCTTGGTGAGGGGACTTATTCGATACCGGATGGCAGAGTATATCATATTGATTTAAACCTCAAGCGAACCTATGATATTGACGGCGGTAAGCTGATAGGCTTCTATGACAGTGATGTGGCTGCCAATGATGAGCTTCTTGTGAAGTATTTGAGTAAGAATCGTGATGCGGTGTTAGGCGATATTATTGCAACCATTCAGAAGGAGCAGAATGAGATTATCAGAGCCAATCCATTTCACAATATCATTGTGCAGGGAGTGGCAGGAAGCGGTAAGACAACAGTTGCGATGCACCGCATTTCTTACATTATGTACAATTATAAGGAACGCTTTACTTCCAATGAATTTTGTATAGTGGGTGGAAGCGATATCTTGATTGATTATATTACAGGCGGCTTGCCGGAGCTGGATGTGCCCGATGTGAAGCATATGCGAATGGATGAGCTTTTGTGCTATTTACTGAAGAAGGAATGGAAGAAGAAGTTCAGACTGGTAGAGCCGGAGCCTGCGTATGCGTGGAAGAGTAAGATGCTTTTTGCCAGTGAATTGGAATTATATCTTAGCAATCTGCGAAAGAGAATCCTTGGAAATTGTGTTGTTTATGATGAGGAAATTGGTAATCTGTTATCACAGAAAAATAATGACAATTTTATTAATGGCAATCCGGATTATTCGATAAACCGACTGTTGGTAACCTTGGATGAGAGATTGAGAGCACGTATTAAGCTGCAGTGTGTAGGACGTGAAGAGGTTGGAATCTTTAAGCGTAAGCTGGCAGAGTATAAGAATTATTTTGGAAGATTTCAGTATAAGGGCAGTGTGGTTAATCTCTATGAGATGTTTTTGGATGCCTACGGTAAGGCTTATTACATTGATATGGCGCTAGTGTTGGAGCGTATTCACAAGGGTATCTTTGATGTGTATGATGTGGCAGCGATGGTGATTATTTATTATAGAGCCTTACAGAAGAAGCCGGACGAGGAGTTTGGACAGATGTTTATTGATGAGGCGCAGGATTTTGGGCCGATAGTATATTATGCGCTCAGGACAGTATTGCCGCAGTGTTTCTTTACGATTATGGGGGATGTTTCCCAGAATGTGAATTATGAGTGTGGTATGAATGACTGGCGTGATATGTGTCAGAAGATTTTTGCAGAGGAGACGGACGATTTCAAGGTATTGGCAAAGAGCTACCGCAATACCATTGAAATCTCAGAGTTTGCGGGCAAGATTCTGGATAGAGCTTCCAAGGGCGCATATAAGATTGAGCCTGTGATTCGTCACGGTGAGCCGGTTCATTATGTAGATAGTATATCCAAGGAAGAGGCATTAGGGCTTACAGTGGATATTGTAGAGGATATGCGAAATAAGGGCTATGAGACAATAGCGGTCATCTGTATGTCCAAGGAAGAAGCAGATGAGATTTCGGGTAAGCTTCACAGTTATCTTGATATGGTGGAGGCTTCCAAGAGCGGCTTCACCAAGGGAGTCATGGTCTTGTCAGTGAAGGAAACCAAGGGACTTGAGTTCGATGCGGTTATCCTATGGAAACCGGACATGAAGGGCTACAAGGATAATCCTAAGCTTGCGAAGCAACTCTATGTTGCCGCTACCCGCGCCCTGCACGAATTGTTTGTAATGCGCTAAATTTGGGTTTGTCGAGTTGTTCCCGCTTTGCCTGACTGAAACACAAACAGACTCTATTTGTCTCAAAAGTAGGAGTTCCGAGCATAAGTGGTGCTAGATGTTTTTATTTAATTATTCTAAAACGCACGCAACCGCAGCCGATTCGCCATCCATGGCTCAATTGGCTGCTGCCGCCTTCGTCCAAGCGGCGGCTTGCT
>JAZNMO010000005.1:0-2340 GCA_045579665.1 Lachnospiraceae bacterium | reverse complement strand
TGGGTGCTGCCGCAATTATGGCAAATACGGCATTGGCAACGGCAGATAATCTGCCGCTGATGGCAAGCGCTTTCCGACAGGCTATTGAAGCAGGGCGGCAGGCATATCTTGCAGGTCTGGGCAGAGTACTAACTCGTGGAGCGTCGGCTTCCGACCCATTGACAGGATTTCTTCATGATTAAGGAGTAATGCTATGGAAAATTTATTTTTTGTAGATTCAGAGCATTTATCCTCAGAAGCACTTGCCAAGAAGCACCGGCTGGAAACGGACCCTTCCTTCCGAACGAATCATATGGAATATTTACCGGGAATGGAGCGGATTTCATCCGAGGTGTGTGCTAGTGTAATGGAGCAGATGAATTCTTATGACTATACACAATATACCGAAAAAGATGTAAAGGCAGCCTTAGAACATGAAAAATGTTCTATCGAAGACTTTAAAGCCTTGCTTTCGCCGGCGGCGGAACCCTTTTTGGAGCAGATGGCACAGCGTGCCAGATTGGAAACAAGCAAGCATTTTGGGAATACGGTCTATCTGTTCACCCCACTATATATTGCCAATTACTGCGAAAACTATTGTGTTTATTGCGGCTTCAACTGCTATAACCATATCAACCGTATGAAACTGACCATGGAACAGATTGAAAAAGAGATGAAGGTCATTGCTGACAGTGGTATGGAGGAAGTATTGATTCTTACCGGCGAGAGCAGAGGACAAAGCAATGTGGAATACATTGGGGAAGCCTGCAAGCTGGCAAGAAAGTATTTCCGCATGGTGGGATTGGAAATCTATCCTGTGAATACAGAGGAATACCGATACCTGCACGAATGCGGAGCGGACTATGTAACGGTATTTCAGGAAACCTATGATAGGGATAAATACGAGACGTTGCATCTTCTGGGACACAAGCGAGTATGGCCTTACCGTTTTGATGCACAGGAACGTGCTCTTATGGGCGGTATGCGTGGCGTAGCTTTTTCGGCACTTCTTGGACTTTCTGATTTTCGAAAGGATGCTTTGGCAAGTGCATTACACGTTTATTATTTACAACGCAAATATCCTCATGCGGAAATGTCCCTGTCCTGTCCGAGACTGCGTCCCATCATCAACAATGACAAGATTAATCCCTTAGATGTGCATGAGAAGCAGCTTTGTCAGATTATGTGTGCTTATCGTATTTTCCTTCCCTTTGTAGGGATTACAGTATCCTCCAGGGAGAGTGAACAGTTCCGTAACGGAATCGTGAAAATCGCGGCAACCAAGGTATCGGCCGGTGTATCAACAGGTGTGGGTGACCACGATAATAAGTACAATGGGACGGAAAATGACGAGGTACAAGGGGATGAACAGTTTGAAATCAATGATAACCGTAGCCTTGATAAGATGTATAAGGACATGGAAGTAGAAGGGTTGCAGCCTGTTCTGAATGAGTATCTCTATGTATAGGAAGGAAATGCAGATGAGGAATTTTGACACAACACTTTATTTCATAACAGACAGTACAGGCTTTTGCGAGGACGAATTTTTATATCGCACAGAAGAAGCCCTAAAGGGTGGTGCAACCATTTTACAGCTTCGGGAGAAGGACAAAACAACCAGAGAATATATCACACTGGCAGAGAAAGTGCATAATATCACCACGAAATATAAGGTACCGCTTATTATAGATGACCGTATGGATGTGGCTCTTGCTATGGGGGCAGAGGGAGTGCATCTTGGACAAAGTGATATGCCTATATCCATCGCCAGAAAAATACTGGGGGATGACTTTATTATCGGTGCAACAACAAAGACGGTTCCCCAGGCCATGGAAGCCTATGAGCAGGGGGCAGATTATCTGGGGGTGGGAGCGATTTATCCTACAACTACGAAAGTTAAGACCATTCTAACCTCTACGGAAACATTGGATGCCATATGCAAAGCTGTACCAATTCCTGTAAATGCCATAGGTGGATTGAATAAGAATAATGTGCAGGTTTTGGAAGGAATCGGTACCGCAGGATTTTGTGTGGTATCGGCAAATATGAAAGCGGATGACCCGAAAACGGAAACGCAAATTCTGCTTAACATAGCAAAGGAATTGAAGAATCAAAAGGAGTCATAAAAGGATGAGAACTGCATTATCAATTGCCGGCAGTGATTCCTGTGGGGGAGCAGGTATTCAGGCGGATATAAAAACTATGACGATGAATGGGGTTTACGCCATGAGTGCGATTACAGCACTGACAGCACAGAATACAACCGGAGTGCGTGCAATTCAGGAGTCGACACCTGAATTTTTGAGACAGCAGATAGATGCGGTTTTTGCGGACATCTTTCCGGATGCAGTCAAAATAGGT
>JAZNMO010000004.1:0-45120 GCA_045579665.1 Lachnospiraceae bacterium | reverse complement strand
CTCCTTATCAGAGTTACTTTATCCACCCGCTTGGCACCCTGCATTACTGCAACGCACTGGGTTTGGCTACACGGCTCACTGGCGATTACCGTGACCGGACTTACACCGGCAAGTGTGGTCCAGCTTCGCTGGACACACGGCAAATAAAAAGAGGCTCTTTAGAGCCAGCCCGTGACCGCAGTGCGGAAGGCGAACTTTTCAGAGCCTCTTTAGAGGCAAGCAGGGAACCGCGGCTTATAGCCGCAGAACAAACGACCAGCTAAGCTGGTGGTGCTGATTATGCACGGATTTGTGTGTGAATTATATAAAAATGTTTTAATTTGTGAGATAATATGTTATAATTTGTCTGTGATGTGTAAAAATACCATGGAGGCGCATATGAGTAAGAACAATAAAACTATGAAAAGGATAGAAAAATTTAATAAAGGGACAACCTTGGAAAGCAGTATCAGCTACAATAATAAGGCGACGATACGCATTATGATTTTTTTGATTGGTTTTGCAATTGTAACAATGTTTATGTTTGCATACTACTGTAATACGATGCGAATAGCCTCAGCCAGGGCGAAGTCTATAGAGGAATTTGGTGATATTCAGAATGATTTGGTATCAGAGCTCTTAGGCGATATGATGACGGGAGAGGATTGTACGGCAAAGCTTGCAGAAGCAAAGAGTGCTTTTGATGCATGGTATGAGGGCTTTGACGGAAAAAATATGAAAACGGAAGAATCAAGAGCTGCATTTGCTAAGGCGCAGGAGCTGCATTCTCAGGTATATGCATTGGCGGAGGAAAATATCGGTGTCAGTATGCAGACAGATTCGGCAAAGGCATGTGCTTTTATGGAGGAACTGACCTCGGTAAACAGTGAATTTGCTATGCAATTAGATATTATAGCAGGATATTATACGGATAGAGAGCTGTTGAATTATAATGCATTAAACATAGAGCTTTGGGTGTCCGTTGTGATTAATATTCTTTTGGCTGTAGTTTCCACTAAGCTGGTAGGAGCTCTTTCAAAAGCATTGGCAAATCGAATTTCTAAGCCGATTGCAGCTGTTGCTGAGTGGGCGCAGGCATTGTCGAGAGGTTCAGAGAACATTGAGTTTGAGGGCGTCACTGCCAATATTGAGGAAGTCAATGTCATGGTGGAGGCATTCAAAGGGATGGCTCGTAACATTGAGGAAAATGTACACGTAGTGCAGCGAGTTGCAGAGGGAGACATGACCGCCTTTGTCAATATTCATTCTTCAGAGGATAGTCTGGCAAAGAATCTTTACAAAATGGTACAGAGCAATGATTTGATGTTTGCAGAGATTACAAGAATCGCAGGAGACGTGGCAGGTGGAGCAACTGATATTGCAAATGCCAGCAATTCTCTTGCACAGAGCTGTACAATGCAGGTAAATAATATTGCGGACTTCAAGGAAACGATAGAGCAGACAGGAAAGCTGTTAAATGCCAATGTTGACCGCATCCGTAATTCTAAGGATGTAACTGGTCAGATTAAACAGGAAATTATGGTAAGTAATGAGAAGATGCAGGAATTGTTGAAGGCAATGGAAGATATTACGGAAGCATCTGATAAAATTTTCGAGATGATTACCACGATTGAAGAGATTGCAGACCAGACAAATCTGTTAGCATTAAATGCTTCTATTGAAGCGGCCAGAGCAGGTGAAGCAGGCAAGGGCTTTGCGGTTGTTGCAAATGAAGTAAGCAATCTGGCATCTCAAAGTGCACAGGCAGTTGTACAGAGCAGACAGCTGATTGACGATACGAAGGAAAAGGCAAATAGAGGTAACCGTATTTCGAATGATACCTTTGAGACCTTCAATAAGATTGTGGAAAGTATCGATGTGATTTACCAGCTGAATGATGAAATGAATCAGGCAGGTGAAGAACAGAAGATGCAGATAAGGGATATCGAAAGAAATATTCAGGAAATCTCAGATTCTGTTGATGCTAACGCTGCAATCAGTGAGGAAACAGCAGCATCCTGCGATTTATTAAATGAAAGAGCAGATGATTTAAGGGCAGCAATGGATCAGTTTAATTTACGTGAAAGAGAACCGGGTAAGGCATATATTCCACCGGAGAAGAGAGATGATCCGGAGTTTATTAAGCAGGCGCAGCATAATTATGAGAAGGCTGTTAAGGCAGGTAAAGTATAAGGTAAATATAGGTGAAGGAGCTTTCGGATTAAGAAAGCTCCTTTCTGTATTTTGAAGGTGTGGTGTTCATGGTTTCTAAGAATTCACGATTGAAATAGCTAATGTTGTTAAAGCCGCACAGTGTGCAGATTTCACTGATTTTTTTATCAGTGTCCTGTAATAAACGACAGCTTTGCAGAATGCGGTAATGCTTGAGATAGGAGAAGGGAGTATAGCCGGTGTGTTTTTTGAAGGTACGGCATAGATGCTCCTTGCTCATGTGAGCAATGTCGGTAAGAGTTCTCAAAGAAAGCTCTTCCTGATAATGTGTATGGATGTAATCCATTACATGCTTAATATGTGGATGTTCCTTTACCTTATGATGGCTGGCTGCAAGTAAGTGTTTATGCAGATATTGCCAGATAATCAGAAGATGACTTTTTACATAGATATCTTGTGAAGAAAAATCATTGGCATGAAGAAAAATTTTTCCCAAATACCAAAGTATCTCCTGCTGCCAGTTGCTGTCAGCAGTAAGTATTACGATATAGTCTATAGGATTAGCCTCCACAATATGAGAGGATAATGAAGATAAATCTTCGGAAAGTGACAGAAGCTCCTCAGAAAAGACTACTGCGTAGAAGGTACCCTGCGGGGAAATAGCATTTGCACTATGAAGCAGATTAGAGGGAATGAAAATAGCCTCGCCTTTATGCAGGGTATAGCTGTTGTTATGGATGATGAGCTCTAGTGCTCCCTCGGCAAGATATAGGAATTCATGTTCATGATGAAAGTGAAGATAAAGAGCAGGAACAGAAGCCTCGCTAAAGGAAGTCTTATGTAAGGAGTATGGACTTGCATTGGTAATATGAGGTATTTTTTCTAACAGCTGCTTTGTTTCTTCATTTTTCATGTTGTTTTCCTCTCGTTTAAATTAATATATCAATATAGTATCATAAAAGTGCGAAAATGTGAAAGTATTCCTTGGGAAAAGTTGATATTCTATCAATATAGTAAAATCAATTATGTAATGACAATAATATTTGAAGCAATGTAAGCCGTTGAATATAGAAAGGCATATAATGTGCGGAAAGGAAGGATATGCTTATGAATTATTTTGAAGAAATAAAAGGAGAATTATTATGTCGTCTTGATGGAGAAACATTACTGATTTCGCCATGGGGAGAGAATAGTCTGAGAATCAGAAGTACAATACTTGGTGATATTGTGGAAACACAGGGGGCTTTGTTACCAGTAGAAAATATGTTGCCTAAAATTTGTATTGAGGAAACAAGAGCAACGATAGAAAATGGCAGAATCAAAGCAGTACTTAGTGTGTATGGCTGGAGAAAGACAGTACAGATTAGCTTCTATAATCAAAAGGGAGAGCTTTTGCTACAGGAGATTTCAAACGGTGGAGCCTTGTCCTTATATGCGAGACATTTTAAGGCTTTGGCAGGAGGAAGCTATCGCTTGAAGGCAACCTTTGAAGCGCAGGATGGCGAAAAGCTATATGGAATGGGACAGTATCAGCAGGAGATTATGGATTTGAAGGGCTGTAATCTGGAGCTGGCACATAGAAATTCTCAAGCAAGTGTGCCATTTTTATTATCAAATAAGGGCTATGGTTTCTTATGGAATAACCCATCGATTGGTGAGGTGCATTTTGGCAGTAATACTACAGAGTGGATTGCGGAATCGACGAAACAGCTGGATTACTGGATTACGGCAGGGGATACGCCGGCACAGATAGAGGAGGCATATGCGAATGTCACAGGCAAAACACCGATGATGCCGGAGTACGGTCTTGGCTTTTGGCAGTGCAAGCTAAGATATTTTAATCAGGAGCAGGTATTAAATGTCGCAAGAGAGTATAAAAGAAGAAATATTCCGATTGATGTGATTGTCATTGACTATTATCACTGGCCAAGATGTGGAGACTGGCGCTTTGATGAGGAATATTTCCCGAATCCTAAGGAAATGGTGGATGAGCTGCATGAAATGGGCATCGAAACTATGGTTTCCGTTTGGCCGCAGGTGGATTGGCGCAGTGAGAACTATGAGGAAATGAAGCAGCAGGGCTTATTGGTGAAGATTAACTCCGGTATTGATGTGCAGATGCTGTTCCACGGAAATAATGTGTTTATGGATGCTACAAATCCGAGAACGAGAAAGTATGTGTGGGAAAAATGTAAGCAGAATTATGCAGATTTGGGAATCAATACTTTTTGGCTGGATGAGGCAGAGCCGGAGTTTACCGGGTATGATTTTGAGAATTATCGTTATCATGCAGGTACTGTGCTGGAGGTTGGAAACATCTATCCAAGAGAGTATGCAAGACTCTTTTATGAGGGACAGCAGGAAAATGGTCAGAAGGAGATTGTAAATTTGATTCGTTGCGCATGGGCAGGAAGTCAGCGATATGGTGCGTTGGTATGGTCGGGAGATATCATGTCGACCTATGAGGACTTTAGAAAGCAGATTTGTGCAGGTATTCATATGGGACTTGCAGGTATTCCTTGGTGGACGACCGATATTGGAGGCTTCCATGCAGGCGTGACAGAGGATGAAGATTTCAGAGAACTGCTAGTCAGATGGTTTCAGTTTGGAACATTTTGTCCTGTTATGCGTATTCATGGATGCCGTCAGCCCGGTCAAACGATTATCAATAAAGCAGGAGAGGTCAGAGAGTGGACCGGTGCTGATAATGAGGTATGGAGCTTTGGAGAAAAGGCATATCCGATTCTGGTAAAGTTCATACAGGTTCGCGAAATGATGAGGGAGTATACCAGAAGCCTGATGCAGGAAGCGCATGAGAAGGGAACTCCGGTTATGAGGGCTTTGTTCTATGAGTTTCCAAAGGATGGGCAGTGCTGGGATATTAAGGATTCCTATATGTATGGACCGGATATTCTGGTGGCACCGATTTGCTATGAGCATCAGACTGTCAGAAGTGTTTATTTACCTCAAGGAGCAAAGTGGGTAAATGCGCACACAGGAGAGATTTGTGAAGGTGGGCAGAGCTATATAATAGAGGCATCGATAGAGACACTTCCAATATTTTTGCGAGATGGAAAACAGGCATATTTGATTCATCAGATATAGGGTTTATAAGGAGCTTTCCGATTGATTTGGAAAGCTTCTTTTTGCGTATCTATGCCTTGAAAAAACGTGACACATTTTTGTTGAAAGTGTCAAAAATAAAGCGAAAATTGACACATTTTTATAAAAAGCGCCAAAAACAAAGTTCTTTATGACAGAAATTAAGTTCTTCAAGAAATACGAATGACACATTTTTTAGAATCAGTATAATGGTAAACGTAGTCAACATAAATGGTTGATATATGAATAGGGTATTACATGAAATCATTTCATGAAAAAGAGGGAGGTATTATATGGCAAAGAAATTTGCGAAGGGTGCAAACAAATTGGCAGCAATCGGACTGGCTGCAGTCATGATGGCGTCAGGTGTTACAGAGCCTTTAAGTGTTTCAGCGAATCCGGCAGAGCAGGATACGCAGGATGCTGCTCCTGCTGCAGAGGAGAAAGTAGTAGAGACAGCGACTGAAGCAGTGACAGAAACAGAAGTGGAAACTGAGCCTGTTGCAGAAACAGAGGAAGTGACAGAGACTGCGTCAGAAGTCATGACAGAAGTTGTGGTAGAAACAGCAACAGATGTTACAACAGAGGCTGAGACCGAGATTACAACAGTTGTGGAGACAGAAGCAGAGGCTGAGACTACAACAGTTATAGAGACAGAAGCTAAGACTGAGACAACAACAGTTGTTGAAACGGAAACAGAGACAGCAACAGAAGAATTGATAGAGGCTGATGAAACAGTAGAGGTAATTGCAGATGAAGCAGTTGCGTTATATGCATCAGCAGATACAGAGACCGTGAATTTAGATTTGACAGCAGGCTTAACTGCAGGTCAGACTTATATGGATGGTATGGTTACTGTTGGTACGGATATGGCTCATACAGCGAAGTCAGCAGAGGTAACCAGCACAGACGGAAGTGTTGTTTATTCCGTAGCAGGATATGTTACAAACTCAACGAATCCGAATGTGGAAGACGGAACAGGTGCTTTGATTCAGTTCACACCAAAGTTTGATGGAACGATTAACTTTGGCGGACAGTTAGGCGGCGGTAAGACCTTCTATGTAACAGAGGTTGGCGGCGAGAATATATATGAGTATGCAAATGGTCCTGATAAATTAAATCTTTTATTCCAGAATATCGAGGTTAAGGCTGGTAAGAGCTATTACATCTATGCGAAGGGCACTAAGATGCGTTTCTACAACTTAGATTATACCTATGTAGAGCCTAAGGAAGATACAGGAGAAGGCGATGCAACTGTAGAGCTTCCTCAGACAAGTGATATTCCTGCTTTCCCGGGCGTAGAGGGTGGTGGAAAGTACATCACAGGTGGTCGCGGAAGACAGACATACACAGTAACCAACTTGAATGATAGCGGAGAAGGCTCTCTTCGTTGGTGCTTAGAGCAGACGAAGGCTACCGAGGGTGGTACTATCGTATTCAATGTATCAGGTAATATTGAGTTAAAGAGTTCTCTTAGATTTGATGGTATTAAGAACGTAACCATCGCAGGTCAGACAGCACCTGGAGATGGTATTACAGTATCAGGCTATGATACGAATATCAGTAATTCAGAGAATGTAATTATTCGTTATATGCGTTTCCGTCCGGGTGCGTTAAATGTTCATTCAGGCGGAGATTCCATGGATGCTATGTGGGGACGTGACAATGACGGATTTATCATTGACCATTGTTCATTTAGCTGGAATACAGATGAGTGTCTTTCTCTTTACAGAGGTGAGAACGGTTCAGTACAGTGGTGTCTTGTATACGAGAGTTTAACACTTTCAGGACATAAGAAGGGTAGACATGGCTATGGCGGTATTGCAGGTGGCGATAATGTAACCTTCCACCACAATCTGTATGCAAATCATACTTCCAGAAATCCACGTATCGGTGGTGGATATGCAGGAAGTGCAGATGCAAATCATGTAGCGGTATTACAGATGAGCAATAACCTTATCTACAACTGGGGCTTTAATACAACCTATGGTGGTGGTTATGCATTTACAAACTATATGAATAACTATGCTCTTGCAGGTCCCGGAACCAGAGACTCTGTAGCAAATTGGGTAATTAATCCGGGTGAGTCAAGCAAGGTAGGCGGTTTCTATATTAACGGAAATTATATTTCAGGTCATGCAGCAACAGCGGCAGGTACATTGACAGGTCTTCTTGATTCTGTAGATGAAGTGAATGCACATGGTAGCTTTTCCGGTGCAACATCAGGTTCCAATGCGACAGAGCTTGCTTCCGCACCATACATGTCAGCAGACAGTACAGGTGCGAATGCAGGTGTAACCAATAAGGGATTTGATGAGTATCTGACAAGTGCATTACCATCAGCTGAGAGTACCTATTCAGAGGTATTAAGCAAGGCAGGTGCAACATATCCTACACGTGATGCGCAGGATGCCAGAATCGTTTCAGAGGTTAAGAATGGCGAAGGCCGTTATATCAATACGGAGCATGAGGTTGGCGGATACCTTTCAGAGGGTGGTGTTATCGTAGAGCAGAGAGCAGCAGGCTATGATAGTGATGCTGACGGTATGCCGGATGCATGGGAGCAGGCAAAGGGCTTAAATGCAAATGATGCTACAGACGCAACCGTAGTATCTGAGCTTTCAGAGAGCATTTTAGGAGCAGACGGATATACAAACCTTGAGGTATATCTGAATTCATTGGTAGATATGCAGCATGTTGCAGAGAATCCTGATGCGGTAGTTACATCACCTGCAAATAATGCGCAGTTTGACCTTGGAACAGACGTAACAGTAACTGTTGAGGCAGATTCTGATTACGGTCACTCTCTTGGCAAGGTTGAGTTCTACTATGGAACATTGATGTCACATACTAAGTTTGCGGAGTCAACGATTGTAGACGGTAAGGCAACTGCTACATTATCAGGTTTTGCTGACGGTTCCTACTTCGTATTGGCAAGAGTATATGACTCAGAGGGTAATGTAACACAGACAACAGCCCGTGAGATTCATGTAAATGCAGATGAGACAGCGCTTACAGAGGCAGGCTGGTCTGCAACAGATATCGGTGATGTTAAGGTAGAAGGTAAGGCAAGCCTTGTAGACGGCGTATTAACTG
Organism: Lachnospiraceae bacterium; assembly: GCA_045579665.1. Classification (GTDB taxonomy): domain Bacteria; phylum Bacillota; class Clostridia; order Lachnospirales; family Lachnospiraceae; genus COE1. Next base: position 36,771 of record JAZNMO010000004.1, on the reverse strand, counting down.
TAAAGGGTAATGGTAAGCTTGGTAAGCAGGAAGGCTCTGTAGCAGGTAGCGCAGAGGCAAACGCTAAGACAGATGCGTGTCACTATGTATATCAGGAGATTACAGGTGATGTTGAGATTACAGCGAAGTTAGAGTCTGTAAGCTCAGTAGATAATCATGCATTTGCAGGTATTATGATTCGTGAGGATTTAGATGCAGATGCAGCAACAGCAGTACTTGGACTTTCTTGGACAAAGACAGATGATTCTATCGGACGTCCTTGGGGTATGTATTTAACAAGCCGTGATGATAAGGGAGCTAATATTCCATATCTTGCAGATATTTTGGATAATACAGATGCTTCAGCAGCAAATGGAACAGGTATCGTACTTCGTCCATCCGTACAGTTTAAGAATGGCGCAACAGAGCTCGGCTACTGGATGAGACTTGTTAGAAATGGTAATAATTTCATGGCATACTGCTCAGCAGACGGCGTAGAGTGGGAGTTAATCGGCTCTAAGACTGTTGAGATGAATGAAAAAGTCTATGTTGGTTTTGCAGCAGACAGTAACAGTGTGGCAAATGACATTGAACAGTTGAATACAGCAAGATTTAGCAATGTTGCAATTCAGAATAATATTTATGACATTACATATGATTTAGAGGGTATTAACCTTGCAACAAAGCCTGAGACTGTAACAGAAGGTAATGATTTGAATCTTACCTTAACAACAGAGGTTGGATTTATTCTTCCACAGACTGTAACTGTTCAGATTGGAGATGCAGCTCCTTTCGAGGTTGCATTGAATATCACAGACCCAATGGAGGGTACATTAACACTTAAGAATGTTACAGGTGCTGTAACAATTACTGCGGATGCGCTTGTAGATACAGTGGGTGTTCCACAGGTAGAGTATACAGAGTATGATGATTGTAATTACCTTACAATTACAGAAGAAGAGGGAGCATTTATCTTTGCACAGACCGCAACAGACGGTGCGATTACTTCTAATCCGTCAGCTGGAAAGCTTGCACAGAATGTAAGCTATGTAGCATTCCCTAAGACAACAGACGGCCAGACGATGGAGTGTGATATTACAATCCTTGATAGAACTGATGATACAAGTAAGAATAAGGGATTATTCGTTGGTGTATTTGAGATAGGTAACGGACGAGAGAACTTTAACTCACTTGGCTTCAGACATGTATCAGGTGTGGCAGATGCGGCAGGTGGTTTGACCGGTTACTGGATGAAGCCGGCAGGTTCAGCAGGTAACGGCGGAAGTAAGTCAAATAACGGTGCGGCAAGCAACGATTATAACACAAAGCCTTCTTATGAGTTAAATAAGACATACCATGTTATCTTTGAGAAGACAAACAATGGTTATAAGGTAACCTATCAGGGTACTTATGCAGATGCAGCTTCTGGTGTGTATCCGGCAGGTAATGCTTCTGTAGATAAGATGGATTTATACAAGATTTTTGGTTACGATGTGATTGCAGAGGATGCAGAGGTTCAGTATGGTTTCGCTCTTACAGGTGTAACAGCTAAGATTGAGAATCTTACATTAAAGGATTCTAAGGGCAGAACTCTCTTTGATATGAATGCAAAGGAAGATGAGGAAACACCTGAGACAGAGGAGTCAAGTACAGAAGAACCAAGTACAGAGGAGCCAAGCACAGAAGAGCCAAGTACAGAAGAGCCAAGTACACAGGAGCCAAGTACAGAAGAGCCAAGTACAGAAGAGCCAAGCACACAGGAGCCAACTCCTGAAGAATCTAAGCCAGCGGAGTCTAAACCTTCATCCGGCAGCAGTTCTTCAAGTAAGCCTTCGTCATCTAAGTCTTCTGCAAGCAATGTGGTAAAGATTGAGGATGCCGAGGTTCCGATGGCTGAGCAGATTGTTGAGGCTGGCGAGGTTGCCAATGTAGCCCTTATCGATAAGAATGCAGTATTGAAGCTTGAAGTAATGAGCAAGTATTACGGCAGAAATATGTATGTAATGGCTCATCTTGGTAACGGCATTGGTTACAGCATTGAGAATTCCGAGCTTGCAAAAGCAACAGAGGATGTGAAGCTTGGTTCATCCATGAATAAGATGGATAACTTTGCAGATGGCTTTGATACCTTTGCGATTAAGCCTGTTCAGACAAAGACACTTTCTTATGAAGTAGGCCTTCATGTAAATGTTGGTGCAGAGTATGCAGGAAGAACAGCATATCTCTTTGGTAAGAGTCTTGTAACAGGAAGCTATGAGCTTGTAAAGGTTATGACAGTTAATGAAATCGGAAATGTAGCAATGTACATGAATGAAATGACAGAAGTTATGATTCTGATTCAGGAATAGTTATATACTTTGATTAAGTAGAACGAGGGATTTTGTCCCTCGTTCTTTTGGCTCTGCGTGTCCTGCGCTTTTCATACTACATGTTAAAGCAGTTGAATACTAAATGCAGTTGTCTGTGGCGGAATGCCGGCAGTCATGAAAGTGGCATGCCCCACTCTGACTCTTGCACCGGACATAAGTCTTGAGAAAGGAATGTTTCTTCCATTTCTATCCAGAATAACAGTATCAGGTGTTGTGTTAAAACGGATGATGGAGGAAGGATTCCAATTACTTATGGTTGTGATAGAGCGGTTCCTTTCGTCTGTATCCAGTATGAAGCCAACTGTAGTCTGACTGGCAGCAGGTCTTCTGACAACACGAATCTGAAAGGCTTGTGTTTGTGGCGGTATACTGCGTGTCATGGCAGAAGAAACAAGAGCATCAATGGTCATACCAATGTGAAGGTCTCTTGGGCGGATACGGTTTCCACGTTCATCTTGGATGAGAGTGTCTCTGTCGATATTTAAAATTAGTTGCTTTTGTGGACAGGTAGTGCAGTCACTGTACGAGATACGGATTTGTCTTTGGTTACGTTCCATAGAAATATCTTCAATCATAGCATTGGAGATATGATTGCGCTCCGTATGACGGGGCGGTGGAAAGTTATGAATGTCGAAATGTTCCATATTGTTACCTTTTTTATCTTTTATTATCATAATATGTAAGAAATATGCATATGATATAGAAATAGCAATATTTAACAATTATTTCATATTTATCATGTTGTTTCTATCGTTTGAGTAATGCTATAATAAAAGCTGTCTGCATTTTTACATATGAAGGGAAGAAGTAAAATTATGTTTAATATTAAGAAGCTTTTTGAGCCGACAGATATGACTGTTGGTACACCATGGAAGAGTATCGGACTGTTTTCGATTCCTATGGTAATCGGTAATATTGCTCAGCAGTTATATAGTACTGTGGATAGTATCGTTGTTGGACATTATGTAGGAGATAATGCACTTGCAGCGGTAGGAAGTGCAACTCCGATTTTTAACTTATTATTGGTACTTTTTATAGGTATTTCAGCAGGTGTAGGAATCATGGTAGCCCAGTACTTTGGTGCGAAGTCAAGAGAGGACTTGTCGAAGACGATAGGTTCTTGTATTACCTTGACGGCATTGGCGTCTTTGTTGATTATGATTATTACGCCACCGTTGACGAAGCCTTTATTAAGGTTATTGGATACACCAGAGTCAATTATTAATGACTGTGCAGGATATCTTGTTATTATGATGATTGGTGTTGCGGGAATGGCTTATTATAATATTCTAAGTGGTATCTTACGAGGAATGGGAGATTCCTTTTCGGCGTTGGTATATTTATTAGTTGCAACTGTAATTAACATTGTATTGGATGTACTTTTTGTTGCGCAGTTTAACATGGGTGTTGCCGGTGTTTCATTGGCAACTGTTATTGCACAGGGCATTTCATCTGTTTTGTGTTTAAGAAAGCTGATGCGTATGCAGGAAACATTTGACTTAGGCAGAAAAGAGCTTAAGATGTCTAAGGAGCATGTGATGCAGATTATTAAGCTTGGACTTCCGTCAGGTGCAACACAGGCGATTTTCTCATCGGCGATGATTATTGTACAGTCTTTGACGAACAGCTTTGGAGAGATGTTTATTGCAGCAAATGTTATTGTAATGCGTGTAGATGGCTTTGCTATGATGCCAAACTTCTCCTTTGGTACAGCGATGACTACCTATACAGGACAGAATGTTGGAGCAAGAAAGATGGACCGTGTAATGCAGGGCGCAAAGCAGGGAACGATTATGGCAGTGGCTTGTTCCGCTGTGATTACAGGAATTATTCTATTGTTTGGTAAGTCACTCATGGGTATCTTTACCGATACACAGGAGCTGGTAGATATGAGCTATTATATGATGAGTATTTTGGCAGTTGGCTATATAGCAATGGCAGTAACACAGAGCTTATCAGGTGTTATGCGTGGTGCAGGTGATACAGTAACACCAATGTGGATTTCACTTTGCACATCAGTACTCATCCGTATTCCGGTAGCATATGGTATTTCGTGGTTGACCAGAACTCCTGAGTTACCTACAGGCCGCAGCGAGTGTATTCAGGTTTCGTTGTTAACTACTTGGGTGCTGGGTGCAATCATTACATTTACATTTTATAAGATTGGTAAGTGGAAGAAGAAAGCGTTATAGTGATATGTTTATCCCTCATGGGTCGGATTTTGTTCGACTTGTGGGGGATTTGTGTTATACTTGAGGAGATTCAGTGAATATTTTGTGTATTATCCCGACTGGAGAGGTGGAAGTAGTGGTTTAGTCGGTATATAAGGGAAGATTTTTCCGACTGGAAAGATAAAAGTAGTGATTTAGTCGGTATATAAGGGAAGATTTTTCCGACTGGAGAGACAAAAGTAGTGATTTAGTCGGTATATAAGGGAAGATTTTTCCGACTGGAAAAGCAAAAGTAGTGGTTTAGTCGGTATATAAGGGAAGATTTTTCCGACTGGAAAGGCAAAAGTAGTGGTTTAGTCGGTATATAAGGGAAGATTTTTCCGACTGGAAAGATAAAAGTAAATGATTACTGGGGAGTAGAGGTGTGAATACATGTTAATCAGAATTGGAAATTTTGACTGTACAGAAGTATGGGATGGTGTGTTTTATAAGAAACTTTCAAATTATCCACAGGTGACAGACTGGGAGATTCGTACGTTGATAGAATTTATAGAGTATGAGGCAAAGTATGGCCGTGACTGCGTTATTGAGTGTGAAGATACAAAGCTACTTGATGAGATACAGTATAAGATTGCTGAAAGAGAAAAGTATATTCATACACAGCGTCCACATTTACTTACAGAATGTACAGCTTGTCCATATAGAAAGGGCTGCCTGACAGAATATGTCTGCCATACGACATCTGTCGAGAATGCGGTAAAGATATTTGAATCAGGAAAGCTTTTATCAGCACTGAAAGCTAGAAATACTTCAGTAGATGAATTAATGAATGAAAAGAGAAATGCGGCCAATGACCCTGCGGATTATTTTGAATACATCATGCTGGCATGGGGGAATTGCCAGGCAGGAGACAGACTGGTAATGGAGCGCAAGCTGGAAAGATTTCCTACGGATGAAGATTTAAGTATACATTTCACACCGGGAATTCGATTCTATTTTAAATATGATGAGTTGGCAAAGCATCCTAATGCCGTATTTGAGGGCGTGCTTCCTATGAAGGTAAAGGATGAGATTATGCTTTCAGACTGGGTATATGCAATTATAATTCCAACATATTTACAGGATGCAGTAAAGAACAGTATTCCAAACGAATTGAAAGATAGAGTAATCTATGTGGAAAATGACTGTAAGGATATTTGGGATTGGTCAGAGAAAGTATATAAGATGGTAGAGAGTACGGAATATAAGAACAAGTAAGGAGAATGGATTATGCTATATTTATCCCACTTTGAATTTCCGGATAGAGAAAGAGAATATGACTTTACAATGTCACAGAAACGTACCTGCTACAATACAGTGTATCCGTTTTTGATTTTATCAAAAAATAATCTGCGGATGTTGGATTTTGAGCCGGTGACGATATTGTATGGTGGAAATGGTTCGGGTAAGACGACTGCACTGAATGTCATTGCAGAGAAGCTAGGGTTAGAGAGAGACACTTTATATAATCGTTCTAACTTCTTTGAGGACTATACAGCAATGTGTAGCTATGAGACCCAAGTACGCATACCGCGAGGGAGCAGGATAATTACCAGTGATGATGTCTTTGATTTTATGCTGAATCTTAGAAGTATTAATAAGGGCATTCATCGTAAGAGGGAAGAGTTGTTTGAGGATTACCTTGAAACAAAGTATTCCAAGTTTCAGATGAAGTCTTTGGATGACTATGAACAGCTAAAGAAAGTAAATATGGCAAGAAGAAAGACACAGTCAGAGTATATTAGGAGTAATCTTTCGGAGAATGTGCGAGAGCATTCTAATGGAGAGAGCGCATTTCTTTATTTTACGGAGAAGATACAGGAGAATGGTTTGTATCTTTTGGATGAGCCGGAGAATAGTCTTTCACCGGAGCGTCAGCAGGAGCTATTGAAGTTCTTAGAGGATTCGGCAAGATTCTTTGGATGTCAGTTTATTATTGCGACGCATTCACCCTTTTTGCTATCTATGCGTGGAGCAAAGATTTATGATATGGATGAAGAGGTGGTGGATGTAAAGCGTTGGACGCAGCTTGAGAATGTCAGAGCCTATTATGATTTCTTTAAGAAGTATGAGCATGAGTTTGAGTAGGGAAGTGGGAGGAATAAAAAAATTATTTTTCCCCTTGCATATCACGAAAAAGGATGATAGAATAGCACAGAATTAAATAGATAATAGAAGTTACGGTTTGAAAAGTTGTTAGCTGAGTAAAAGCAAAAGGGAATCCGGTTTGAGTCCGGAACAACCGCCATTACTGTATTTGAGGAAAAAAAGTCATGAACCATTGGGAATACATTGTCCTGAGAAGGTGATTTTTGGATAACTAGAGAGTTATTGTATCATAAGTCAGGAGACCTGCCGTATCTTTTTAGGTTTAACACAACTTTGGTGAGAAGAGTGCAACCGATTTATCGAGGCATATCGATATTTGGGAGGTACTCTTTATTTTACCCCAATTAAGATATTTTATTTTGTGTGCCATTTTTTGATAAGTTTGTTGTACTCTTTCGACCTAGTGTTGGAGGAGTTTTTTTATGCACACGTAAAAGCAAGGAATATGTCGCACAAATGCGACGCCTTTGCGGCGCGTAATGTGTTATAAGAAATTCTTTGTTCTATTATAAAGGAGGGATAGCAGTGGTATTAGATGAAAAAAAAGCCTGGGCGGTAGCGCTTTTGCAGAAAAAGTATAGTGAATTAAATAGGCTGCCTAAGAAAGATGATTTCGATGAGGCCACAAGATCCCGAATCAAGGCTTATTTAGGACCTTGGCCAAGAGCATTAGAGGCAGCTGGATTGAAAGAAGTAAAGACAATAAAAAAGGAAACCAAAAAGAAGAAAAAAAAGTAAGTATAATGAGGATGAAGGAAAAATGAGAAAGAGTATAAAATGTATCATAACAAAGGCATTTTGCGTGATGCTTGTCGCAGTTATGGTCGCAAATATAATGCCGATTCATGTTAGAGCAGAAGAAAGTGACAATGTATATATATCAGTCAGCTTTGATGGACAGTACATAACGGGAGTAAACGATACACCGATTGCTTATGTAGGAGTTCCTCTAAGCACTCTTGCAACAATAGATTTGGCACAATATGGATTAAGTGATTATTTGTATGATGGAAATGGTGATGGAAGCTATGATCTTACAGCATTGCATCTCTATATTTACACGCAGGAAAATATTGTAGGAAAACCGTGGGATACAGTAGGCGTTTCAGGAGGTCCAGGAAGTATTTTCTTTGAAGCAGGATTGTTTGGAATAGAAGATTGTAATTTGAATTACTATCGCAATGGTGAGTATCCTGCAATTGATGGTTGGGGATTGACAGCAGACCAGCTTACACTTTCAGCTGGTGATTTTTATGATATAGCAGGTTACACAAGCTGGAATTTTTACGCAGATTCTGCAAGTGGATTTCACTATTTTGCAGATGAGAAGGGGGCTATTACCCATAGATATAGTGTAGAAAGTGGTGCGGAGCTTGCGCTTAAGCTGGTAAGATCAGGTGGTTTATTTTCAGGGAATGCATTTATAGACGAAGGTGGATATGAGATATCTTATGGTACAAGTCTTGGAAATGCCAGTGGTACAGTTACAACAGATGGTAGTGGATGTGCAAGTGTAGTATTTGAGACAGCAGGTACCTGGTATCTTTGGTGTGAGGGATCATATGGAGCAGAATATCCAGAAGACATCGTATCGGCACCGGCATATGCAACAGTTACTGTTACAGAGAAGGAAGTTGTAGAACGTCAGCCACAGAATGTCAGCGGTGTATTGAATGCAACCATGGCACAGTTAGCATCTACTGTTACAGCACCTGCTTTTGGAACAAATGCAGGAGAGTGGACGGTACTGAGTCTTGCAAGAGGTGATTTTTATCAGGCAGATAATGCATATTTTGGTGATTATTATAATCGAATTGTAGAGACCGTGAATAGCAAAGCAACATCAGTGAATTTGAATGGTGCACTTCACAAAGCGAAATCAACTGATAATTCACGATTAATCGTGGCACTTTCCTCTATTGGTAAAAATGCAACTTCGGTAGGTGATTGGAATTTAATTACTCCTTATGATGATTTTACATGGATTAAAAAGCAGGGAATCAACGGTGTTATTTGGGCATTGATTGCATTGGATACAAATAACTATCAGACTACAGATACTACGATTCGTCAGCAGTGTATTGATTTTATTCTGGAAAAGCAGTTAGAAGATGGTGGTTGGGCATTAGCAGGTGCGGTATCTGATCCTGACATTACAGCTATGGCATTACAGGCATTATATCCATATAAGAGTCAGAGCGCAGTAGCAGCTGAGGCAGAGGAAGCTTTCGCTTGTTTATCTTCTATTCAAAATGAAGATGGAGGATATTCTTCGAATGGAGATGCAAATTCAGAGAGCTGTTCTCAGGTAATTGTAGCATGTACGACATGGGGAATTAATCCTGATACAGATACACGTTTTATTAAAAATAATAAATCTGTTGTAGATGCGTTGCTTACTCATTATGTAGAAGGTGAAGCTGCATTTAAGCATGTTGCAGGTGGTACAGTTAACGGTATGGCGACAGATCAGGCTTGTTATGCATTGGTTGCTTATAATCGTTTTATGAATCAAAAGAATAGTTTATATAATATGTCAGATGTTGCTTTTGAAGGTATAAGTGACGGTGGAGTAGAATCTACAGAGTTAGCTGCAACATTAAGTGTTCCGGTACAGGTGGAAAATATAGTAGGAAATACATTTGATGCAATAATCAGTATCAATGGTTGGGACAATGAAGCGGGATATAAATTAATTGATATGATTGTAAGTATTCCAGAGGGGCTGGCAGTTAAGGAAGTTACTGCGGGAAATCGTTTAGAAGGTGGCGAAGTAAGCTATCATTTGGAGGAGGAAACAGGAAAGCTTAGAATTGTGTATTTCGATGCAAATGAAAACAAGTCACTTACAGTTAGTCAAAATTCATTTCCGGCAGAGCTGTTTGATGTAACTTTCGAGGTGAAGGAAGAGATTCTGGTTGAGGAAATGATGGTGGCAATTACAGGAATGTCTCTTAAGCTTGGTTCAGATGCCTATGCAGAAGATAACTTGGTTGTAATTAACACAGATAAAGCAATGGGAGTTATTAGAGCTACTGAAGGTATTACATTTAGTGCAGTAAGTTTGTATCAGGGTGATGATGTAGATTTGATTCCGTCTGCAAAGAAGGCGGTTGCAATTGCCGTTACAGCAGTGGATGAGAAAACGAAGATTACATATTCTGATGGAACAAATAATATTGAATTTAATTACAGTAAAGAGCTGTCAGATAAAACAGGCATTGTAAGCTATGTGGCGTTGGTGGATTCTTCTATTAGCATGGAGAACTTTGTGGATAAGAAAAAATACATAGTGAAGGAAGAAGAACCGTTTGACATTACATTTGGTGATGTAAATGAAGATGGCTTAGTAAATGCGCAGGATGCGTTAGCAACAGTTGATGCATGGCTTCGTAAGGCTGACGCACCAACTGACAATCAGATTTTAACAATGAATGTAAATGGTGATAGTCGAATTAATACATTTGATGCGTTAGGTATTGTAGAAGCATTTGTTAACAATAGCGAGCATGCAATTGTTACAAAGGCAGCAATTTTGAATACAGAGCAATAGATAGAATGTGCCTCGGCACATTCTCGCGTCACAAAAGTGTCGCATTTATGCGACATATTTCCTGTCTTTGTGTGCGCATAATGATAAAGGGTGGAAGCATTCTTCCACCCTTTATTAGAGAAAAAGTGGTAGAGGAGTGTGAAAACTATGAAATTAATATCGGGAAAGAAACGAGTTATATTTGGCGTTGCAACACTGATTGTATTGCTTGTTGAGGTTGGCGTTGCTTGGTATATGAATCGTTCAAAGTCGGAGAGAACAGGAAATACCTTTTTAGTGGAAACATCTACATTAGTTATTGAAACGCCACAGAAGGTCAGTATTTCCCAGACAGACGAGGTCATATTGGATTTAGAAATTGACCGATTGGGTGATGTTTTGTATCCTGCGGCAAGCTTTAGCATTAGCTTTGATGCCTCGCGCTTGGAGTTTTTGGGAGTGAAGGAAGGTAATGTATTTGCTCAAAATAGTTCAACAGATACACAAATGGCGCAGAAGCTTCCTGAGTGGAGCTACAATGTAGAACAAAGTAATAAATCAGGGCTGATTAATATCATGTATCTGGATATTACAGGCGGGAAAAATGCATTTTGTCAGGAGCTTTTAGCCACTGAGAATAATGTAGTGCTTAGATTGGCTTTTCGTATACGTGGAAGTGCCAGAGTGGGCGATATATGTGATTTGATTGTAGAAGATGCAGTATTTGCAGCTTCAGATGAAACACAGAGTCTTTCTACAAATCAGAATACATTACAGATTAAAAATGGAAAAATAATAGTTGGAGAATAAAGATGAAGCGAATAGTCAGTTTTTTCTTGTTATTGATGGTGGTACTCTCTTTATCAGGATGTCAGGGAAATTATGAATCCATAGATTTTAAAGATGCCATTGTGATTGATGAAAGTGGAATTATAAAGGATGATATTTTAGAGCAATTAAAGAATGATAATGCCATTGCTAATTTCGTAGGTGAATATGGTCAATATCAATATGAGTGGCTTATTTTTGGTACGGATATTACCAATACGGAGGATATTAATTTAGCGCTAGCAATTGAAGAAAAAAGCGAAAATGAGATTGAGATTTCATTTGCTGAAGAGAAATCCTTTGAGTATCCTATGTTTTTATCGATTACATTGGATAAAAAGTGGAATGCGCAAAGTGCTACTCTTTATGATGAGAATGTGTCTGTAGGGACAGTATCGATGACTGGTTCTCAGAATAGTATACTAAATATCAATGTTCTTGGATTACAAGGAGCATATGTGATACGTGCAGAGGATGAGCAAGAGGAAGATACTTCTGTACAAACACAGATAGCAGTAGAAGTTGTTAATAAAGAAACTGTAAATGAAGAGGTTGCAGTCAAGGAGTATACCAAGCAGGAAAGTATACAGCAGGAGAAGGAAGATTATTTAGCCAAAGTTGAAGATGTGTCCGACAAAGTTTATTTAAGTGATGCGAGTCCAGACTCTGGAGTGGTATTTGCTCCGTCTAATAGTACTGAAGTTATTGGGAAAAATGCTCAAGCACCAGAGAAGGATACCTATTTGTCGAACGCCAAGAGTAGCAATGGCAGGGTGTATTCAAGTGGTTCGACTACTAAAAAAGATAAGTACGAAACAGATCCTATTCCTGAGGGGAAACCTATGCCGGTGGAACCGGAGAATCAGGAGATTAGTACGCAGATTACACATACATGTACTTTCTCGATAGAGTGTACCACGATTCTGAATAATCTAGAAGATTTAAACGAGGACAAACGTGAGTTGATTCCGTCGGATGGTGTTATTCTTGCTCCTACAGAGGTGACTTTTTATGAGGGAGAATCCGTCTACGATGTACTAATGCGGGTATGCAAGGAAAATGGAATACATATGGAGGCGTCATGGACGCCTATTTATAACAGCGCTTATATTGAAGGGATTCACAATTTGTATGAATTTGACTGTGGAGAACTGTCAGGTTGGATGTATCGGGTAAATGGCTGGTATCCAAACTACGGATGCTCACGCTATCAACTGGTAGATGGAGAAGTAGTTGAGTGGAGATTTACCTGTGATCTAGGCAGGGATGTAAATTGTAATTGGATGGGATAAAGGTATGAAGGATTCTTTTTGGGACTATCATCCGATTGTGAATATGGTGTATTTCATATTGGTAATTGGATTTGGAATGGTGTTAACACATCCGCTGACGCAGATACTTTCATTGATTGCGGCTGTTCTCTATTTATGTAGTATAGAAGGAAAGAAATGTATGAAATTCCTACTAGGATTTTGTTTTCCGGTATTATTGATAACAGCATTTATAAATCCGGCATTCAATCATGAGGGAAAGACGATTTTGTGCTATCTTGCAACGGGGAATCCTTTGACTTTGGAAAGTATAGCGTATGGATTTTCAGCTGGATGTATGCTGATTACGATTATGATATGGTTTTCGAATTTTAACAGGATTATGACATCGGACAAGTTCATTTATTTGTTCGGGAAAATAATGCCGGCAATGTCTTTGGTTTTAAGTATGTCATTGCGATTTGTTCCCAAGTTCAAGCACCAGATGAATCAAGTTGCAGAGGCACAACGCAGTATGGGACGTGATGTTTCGATGGGAAGCTTATGGCAGCGTACAAGGGCGGCTATCTGTATTACCTCGATTATGATTACATGGTCTTTGGAAAATGCAATTGAAACAGCAGACAGTATGAAAAGCCGCGGTTATGGATTAAAAGGAAGAACAGCATTTTCAATCTATCGTATAGATGCTCGAGATAGATATGTACTGATATGGATGATTTTTTGTGGGATATTTTTGATTATTGGGAATGTACTTTCCATATTTGCTTTTCGGTATTTCCCTAGTATCAGATATGCAACATTGAATTTAGCTACAATACCATTCTATTGTGTCTATTTTGGTATGTGTATGACTCCGGTTTGGTTGAATGTGATGGAGGAGAGAAGATGGAAAACTATATATTCAAGCATATAAATTTTGCGTATCCAGAACAAGAAAAAAGAGTATTGCGTGATGTTTCTTTTTCAATCAATCAGGGAGAATTTGTAGTACTTTGTGGTTTGTCGGGAAGTGGTAAATCTACGCTGTTACATCACCTAAAGACTTGTTTAACTCCGCATGGTGTATTTTCAGGAGATATTATTTATAAAGGTAAACAGTTGTCTCAGGTAGAGGATAGAATACAGGCGCAGGAGATAGGATTTATATTACAATCGCCAGAGAATCAAGTGGTAACGGATAAGGTATGGCATGAGCTTGCTTTTGGATTAGAAAGTCTTGGCTATGATACTAAGACAATTCGGTGTCGGGTAGCGGAGGTTGCGTCCTTTTTTGGAATTGAAACATGGTTTTATAAAAATGTGAATGAGCTTTCAGGAGGACAAAAACAGCTTTTGAGTTTGGCATCCGTTATGGCGATGCAGCCTGACGTACTTATATTGGATGAGCCTACATCACAGCTGGACCCCATTGCAGCATCTGACTTCTTGGCTTTGCTTGGAAAAATCAATCGGGAACTAGGGATTACGATTATTCTTACGGAGCATCGATTGGAGGAAGTATTTCCTTTTGCAACTCGCGTTATTGTGATGGAAGAAGGACAGATTATATGCGATGATTTACCACAAAAGGTTGGATTGCATTTAAAGAAGAAGGAAAATGGAATGTTTTGGGCTATGCCAACAGCTATGCGTGTATGGGCGGGGCTGGAAACACAATTGGATTGCCCCATGACAATTCGAGATGGAAGTGATTTTCTAACGAAATATCATGAAGAGAAGCCATTGCTTGAGATTACAACAGAGCCTATAGAGGATAAGATCAAAGAGGTTGTGTTAAAGTGTGATGAGGTATGGTTTCGATATGAAAAAGATACGCCGGATGTGCTGAAGAAGCTTTGTATCCAATTACATGAAGGTGAATTCTATGCGATATTAGGAGGAAATGGAGTCGGAAAAACAACGGCGTTGAAGGTTCTTCTAAGCTTGCATAAGCCGTATCGTGGAGAGGTGCGTATTAGTGAGAAGGTGGGATATTTACCGCAAAATCCACAAACTTTGTTTGTGAAGCGCACGGTTAGAGAAGATTTGTTTGAAGTGCTTAGGTATGAGAAAGCTTCAAAAACTGTGAAAGAGGAGAAGGTTGCCAACATTGTCCAATTATGCGGTTTGCAGAATTTATTGGACCATCATCCCTATGATATTTCAGGTGGAGAGCAACAACGTCTGGCATTGGCGAAGGTATTACTTACATGTCCGAAGATATTATTACTGGATGAACCAACTAAAGGTTTTGATGCGTCCTTTAAGGTTGAGTTTGCCAACATTTTAAAACAGCTCACGGCACAAGGTGTTGCGGTGTTGATGGTAAGTCATGATGTTTGTTTCTGTGCAGAATATGCACATCGATGTGGAATGTTCTTTGATGGAAATATAGTAGCGGAAGGTACACCAAGGGAGTTTTTTGCAGGTAATAGCTTTTATACGACTCCTGCGAATCGAATGGCAAGACATTTGATACCTGATGCAATCACAGTGACAGATATCCTGGAATGTTGTGGCAGCACATTAGTTGATGAAAGGGAAATAACGAGAGAACCTTTTGTTTTACCAGAGCCTAGTCCAAGAAGTGTTGCCTATGTACCAAAGCCATTACCATTATGGAGAAAGGCGCTTGCATTGCTAGCTGCATTGATGACATTAGGAGTTTTTTTATATGCTACTGGAATTACAGATTTGTCTAAGCTTGTGAATTCCGAAGGAATTACGTTAGTAGGGTGTAGACAGATAGGATTGTATGTGGTTTTATTCAGTTCACTAACAGTGTTTATACTTGCGATAGGTCGAAGGAGTGAACCACCGGTTGTACAGCAAACACCGAAGCAACAAAGAAACCTGAGTAAACGTACAATGGCAGCAGCAATTTCATCCTTGCTATTGATTCCGTTAACAATATTTGCAGGTGTTTTTTATATGAACGATCGACAGTACAATGTAATTGCGATACTTGTTCTGATAGAATGTATGCTACCATTTGTGCTGGTATTTGAAGGTAGAAAGCCTAAGGCAAGAGAGCTTGTTGTTATTGCAGTACTTTGTGCGATTGGTGTAGCTGGAAGGAGTCTGTTTTTTATGCTGCCTCAGTTTAAACCGGTAATGGCATTAACGATTATTGCTGGTGTTGCTTGGGGAGGAGAAACAGGATTTGTGGTAGGTGCAGCTACGATGCTTCTTTCAAACATGTTGTTCTCGCAGGGACCATGGACACCGTGGCAGATGTTTAGTATGGGGATGATTGGATTTATAGCAGGTGTATTGTTTAGAAAAGGGTGGTTAAGACGAAGCAGAAGTGCTTTGGCAGTATATGGTGCTTTGGCAGCGGTTCTAATCTATGGAGGGATTATGAACCCCGCAGCAGCAATCATTTCTTCTTCACAAGTACTTAATTGGGATATGATAGTAGCTTATTATATCTCAGGATTACCAATGGATTTGATTCATGCCTTTGGAACGGTATTGTTTATTTTACTTGGGGCAGATCCCATGCTGGAGAAAATGGACCGCATCAAAGAAAAATATGGATTGATATTGTGATGTTTGTATAGGAGAGCATATGAAAAATTCGTATCGTTTTTTTGAAAATAAAGAGTGTAAATATTATCCATGTCATAATGGGCAGCAGAATATTAATTGTATGTTTTGCTTTTGTCCGCTATATGAGATGGAGAAATGTCCAGGGAATTACAGATACATTGAATCAAATGGAAAATGTATAAAAGATTGTATGGATTGTACATTTCCGCATGTACCAGAGAATTATGATAGTATAATGTTTCTTTTGGCTCAAAAATAACGTATAGTATTCATATTATAATTGCCCCTTCCACTTTTAGTGTGAGGGGTAATTTTTTGAACAGGAGAAATTATTTAATAAGATTTTAAGATATTTGGACTTGAAAGATTGATGAGACATATGTATAGTAGTATTGTTCTAAACAAATACAGTTTCTATATTCTTGGTAACTGTATTTCAATTCTATGAAATCAACATTTCGTGATATTTTATTTCATGAAGTCTATCTTTATTATTTCTTGTTTAAACAGTTCTTATCAACTATAATGAATTTAAGAAGAATCCCATAATAAACAATAAGCTATAAATAATGATGTACTAGGAAGGATTGTGTTTTACAATGGTATTTATGAGAAACCTGACAGATGGGATTTGAGATTATCAGAGGCTTTCGAGCAGCCAAGCGAGAAACCTGACTTAGAGGTTGTTGCACATGTGATTAATATCAATATTGGGCATAATCAAGCGTTCTTAGATGCTTGCAGACCTTTGTGGGAATATGCAATGTTTAATCAGAGAATAAGGGAGAATATTAGGCGAGGGTTATCGAAAGAACAGGCAGTAGAGAAGGCAATTGATAATTGTATAGCAGATGGAATCTTGACAGAAATTCTTAGAAAGGAAAAGGTGAGAATTATGGCATCTATATTAGCAGAGTTTGATGAAGTAGAATATAAAGAGATGTTACGTCGAGAGATGAAAGAGGATGCTTTGATAGAAGCAAGAGAAGAGGTACGTAGAGACTTTGAAGAAGTGAAAGAAAAAATGATAAGAGAAGCAGTGGAAGAAGTAACAAGAGAAGTACGAGAGGAAGTAACAAGGGAAGTACGAGAGGAAGGTATACAGGCAATCATAGAAACATGTAGAGAATTAGGATGTTCCGATTCTGATATAGTAAGTCGTTTGGAGACGAAATTTTCTTTGAAGAGTGAGGACGCCAGAGGGTATTTAAATAAGTTCTGGAAATAATTGACAAGAGTAAAAACTAGGATTACAATAAATAAAAATTTGAAATCATGTATGGCATGGAAAGGCAGGACACTATTATGTACTACAATCAGTTCGTAGAACTGAATAGGGACGACGATAGATAGCGTTTGTATCTGTGATAAATCATAGGTACAAGCGCTTAAAGTGTTGTGCCTATGTGGAATATGATAGATAGACCACATTGGTGAAGTAGAATGAAAACTTTACTCGTGTGGTCTTTTTGCATGCAAAAAGACGGCTTCGCTTGGATGTACACGCAAAAGCATGGAAGGTGTCGCATAAATGCGACGCTTTTGCGGCACAAAATGTGCTTTGCACATTTTATCTTAAGTATAGGTCTTTGTTATACAAGATGTATAAAGGGTGGTGATCGTATGGGACATAAGGATGATGTCCTTCTGGATAGAAGTTTTTATGGAGAGATGATGCTGATAGACGGAAATTCAGAAAGGATGAAGAGATATGAAATTAATCAATGAATATAAAAACACACAAACAGTAGAAGTAGAGCAGTTACCAAAGTATATCGGTGAGACAGTAACAATACACGGAAGTATTTATAAGATTAGAAAAATGAAAGGCTTTTCCTTTGTATTGTTAAGAACTAAGAGAAATGTATTGCAATGTATCGCAGAGGAACAGGTTGAATTACCACTAGAAGAAAGTTGTGTCAGAATCATCGCACAGGTAGTTGAAGAGGAACGATGCAGGGCAGGATATGAACTTCATATTCGACAGATAGAAGTATTGAGTGTACCGACAGAAGCCTCTCCTATTGTAATCAATCAAAAGCTGGTAGATACTTCGATTGAAAATATGCTGGACTACAGACCAGTTACACTCAGAAATGAGAAGCAACGAGCAATTTTCAAGCTTCAGGAAGGTATCTGCCAGGCATTTCGTACCTTCCTTATGAAGGAGAACTTTACGGAGATTCATACACCGAAGCTCGTGCAGGCTGGGGCAGAGGGAGGTGCGAATATTTTTCAGCTAAATTATTTCGGACAAGAGGCATATCTAGCGCAAAGTCCGCAGTTTTACAAGCAGATGATGGTAGGAGTATTCGAAAGAGTATTTGAAATAGCACCAGTATTCCGAGCAGAGAAGCATGATACCTCAAGACATTTAAATGAATATACCAGTGTTGACTTTGAAATGGGTTATATCCAGAGCTTTGAAGAAATCATGCAGATGGAAACCGCCATGTTAAGATATACTTTTGAGTATTTGCAAGCGCATTATCAAAGAGAGTTAGAGCTATTAGGCTTGGAGCTACCTGTGATAGAGAGTATTCCAGCAGTTCGATTCAAAGAGGCAAAGGAAATGATAGCAAAGGCGTACAATCGTCCGATACTTGACAGGGAGGACTTTGAACCTGAGGAAGAAAAGTTGTTGTATGAATTGATTTTGAAGGAAACAGGTAGTGAGTTTGTGTTTGTTACTCATTATCCAAGTGCCAAGAGACCGTTCTATGCGATGGAATGTAAGGAGAATAGCGAGGAAACAGAAAGCTTTGACCTACTGTTTCGAGGACTTGAGATTACAACAGGAGGTCAACGCATTCATGGCTATTATGAGCAGATTGAGAAGATGAAGCAAAGAAATATGAATGTGGAGCTATTTGAAAGCTATCTGATGATGCACAAAGCCGGAATGCCGCCACATGGTGGATTGGGACTTGGGCTAGAGCGTTTTACTTGTAAGCTGTTAGGATATGAGAATGTGCGATATACGACATTGTTCCCAAGGGATATTAATAGACTAATACCATAGAAAACAAAAAGCAGCAAGAAGATTTGCCAAGGCAATCTCCTTGTTGCTTTTTCGTATGCTATCACTTATTCATCTAATGCGGTTAAGCTTTTCAGTCTTTCATGAAGGGGGAGTAAAAGCACATATGCTACCAGACCATATATTATCCCTAAGGATGCAATTGCCATATGTGTTAGAAATACGGATAATTCCATTTGCGTGCTTGAAAAAGAGAATAAAAGATAAAACAACGAAATCATGGAGGTTAGGATACCTAGCACAAGCATTGATTTTGCAGCCAATTTTATGGCACGGATGGACTGCTGCTTCTCGGATGATGTATAGCTTTTGTGTCCCCTTAAAATGGAGAAGGCATGACAAAAAGCCATTGTGTTTCCGGATGCTAGAAGAATCAAAGTAGTAGGAATTACAGTCATTACAATGGTTGGTAAATCTAATAATGTCAACAGAAAGATGTCGTCTGTAAATATAAATATATACATATTTCCAAGAAATATTGCCATGATCAATGCTAGCATGCTTAGAAGTAAGGTAGCCAGTGCAGACTTATTTTTTTGCTGTGTGGTTTCTTTCATTAAGATTAACATATTTTCTTCAGCCTTTGTCGAATAATTCTCAGCAACTAGTCGTTCTCCAGAAAGTAATTCATTGGTATTAATCCCTAATGTTCTACAAAGCTCAGGAATGGTGGAAAGCTCTGGTAATCCGTTTCCACGTTCCCACTTAGAAATAGTTTTGTCACTAACTCCAATACATTCAGCCAGTTGTCGTTGTGTCATATTTTTTTCTTTTCTTAGCTCGGCAATAAAATTGCCTATTTTTTCCTGATTCATAGTAATCACCTGCTTTCTTTATGTAGTTTCGTCATCTTCCATTTTCATAATGGATTTCATTTTCTCTTTTATGATTCTGGAGTTTTCACCAGCCTGTATAGAGAGAACACCTTCAATTGTAATTTCCATGACTAAGGCTTCTTCGGCGCTGCTTTTCTCAAGTTTTCTAGCGGTAGGAGTGCAAATCCAGTTTGCTAACACAGAGCCGTATAAGGTTGTAATTAATGCCAAAGACATTCCTGCGCCAATTGCACTTGCGTCAGAACCCATGGCACGCATCATATTGATCAATCCAAGAAGTGTACCTAGCATTCCCCAAGCAGGCCCATAGGAAGCCATATCCTGCCAAAAACGTACGCGCTTTTTATCGCGTTCCTCTTTATGTAACAGTTCATTTTCAAGAATATCACGTACAAGTTCTGGGTCTGTGCCATCTACAATGAGACGAATTCCTTTCTCTAAAAATTCATTCTCAATTTCTTGGCTTTTTTCTTCCAGACTTAGTAAGCCTTCCTTTCTTGCTATATCAGAAAGTTCCAGAATTTGCAATGAAATTTGTCCGGGGCTTTCACCTGTTTTTTGATAGGCAACGAAAATGCTTTTTAGACCATCCCAATAATCTTCCCATGAATCAGCAGAAGCCATGACCGCAAAGAATGCTCCGCCACAAGTTACAAGAAAGGAAGGAAGATGGATAAAATTCATCAGTGTTGATAAACCACCGTTTGTTGCAATACCAAATACAATGGAACAAAACATTAACCAAAATCCTATGGTTGCTATCACATTTGTCTTTTTCATTGTGTTGCCTCCTTGTTATTCGTTTATAGTATTATTTCTTTTTGGATAACAAGGGGCAACATCTTGCCCGTAGAATCTAGTCTACGAAACGTAGAGTTAGCATAAAATGGGGCTTTCAAGTATATTTATGGAAAAGTCAGTGACGTTTTAGCAGATGGAAATCCTATAAAGCATCGGGACAACCACAAGTACAAAGATACCAATGATGATAAAGGAAACAGCCAGTCCCACAACATCAGCAATAGCTCCTACAAGCGGAAACATCAATATCATAAAGATAGAGAAGAACATACTGTTTACGGAGAGTAGTGTAGCACGATTCTCTGACGGAATCAGACGATTGAGTGTGTCGGATTGTATCGGGTATAGTGCTGAATTAAAAAAATCTGAAACCAGTAGCGCACCAAACGCAATATAAAGGTTTTTCAAGCCAAACGCAATGATACAAACTGCGATGCTGAGAGCGCCGATTAAGGCGATTTTCTCATGGAAAATCTGATAAAGCTTGGTGTTTAGTAAAGCACCAAGGCATGCGGCAATGCCTGCAAATAGCATAATGATACTAAGCTCAATCTTATTTAGTCCAAGGTCGATAAAATATTGCTGGCTGTAGAAGAATAAAAGTGTGAAGGCAGCAAAAACAGTAGAGTAAAAGACAATCACAGAGAAAATCCGAGGATTGTCTTTTAACACATCCCGACTTTCTCGAAAATGTCTGCATACGGTGTCATAGATGGTAGTCTTTGGTGCTACATCTAAATCATGAGAGTCTTGCAATGGTGGCTCAGTCATACATAAGACTGGGATAAGACTAAGGATTGCAATGATAACACAGATAAAGTAGCAAAAGCCAAAGGAATACTCCGCTAGAATACCACCCGCAACAGTAGCAATACTTTGGGATACTTCAATCAGCATATTGATGCGACCACTAATCGCAGGATAAGTATTTTCTTTGGCAAGAAGCTTTAAGCTGTCATAAACAAGCGCTTCTTCAGCACCAGAGTTAAAGTTTCCGCTAAGAGATTGCAGTACAAAGCTGATGGCAAAGCCTGTAAATGTAGTCGAAAACAGCATAATGATACAGGAAACTGCCATAAGGATTCGTCCAACCAATAGACTTCTTTTTCTGCCAAGTAAGTCTGCAATAGCACCTGATGGGATTTCAAAGAGAATACCTGTCAGGTGATAAATCCCCTCTAAGATTCCAATCTGCATGAGATTCATACCGTGGTAGCCAAGGTAAAGCACCCAGATACAGCTTGCCATATTGAGGTTATTGATAAAGGTGTAAAAATAGTCTGATATAATATTTCGTTGCAATTTTCTATGGAAATGATTCATATATAATTCCTTCTTTCGTTTGTTATCTTTCATTTTGGCATCAAAAAAACAGGCATCCGTTTTCTGTGATTACCTGTCTGTCTCGTGGAATTATGCGCTTGATGAATCAATGCATCTGAAAAAGGGCGCAATAATCCCGTGAGCTTGAAAAAATGCATGTTTTTGATATGCAACTGCTACTACAAATAGGTGTATATCCTAAGCCGTTCATATGCGTCTCCCTTTCTGAATTGATTTACATAAGTATAACATGAACAGAAATAAAGTACAAGTGTGACGTAGTTAGACAATTGTAGAAAATAGTGTTGACATAACAAATGGGAGGTATTACAATTAAATTAGACAAATGTAGAATATGTAACTATTCAGAACCATGCAAATTTGTGAAATATAGACCGAGTAAGCTTGCTTACAGAGGGCTATTTTCATTCTATAGGAAAGTTCTTTGAACTGTCCTATAGAATGAAGCTGCTCCGCGAGGATGCACACGCAAAAGCAAGGAAGATGTCGCATAAATGCGACGCTTTTGCGGCGCGGAATGTGCTTTCAGCACATTCTTTCTTGTAAATTTATATGGTGAAGTAACCACATGAGCAAAAGGAAAGTGCGAAGCACGATTTTGCGAATGGGGTTTTGAATAGTTCTGATTATAAGAGAGGGGCATACAAAAATGAAGAAACTACCAGAAGCAGAATTAGAAATGATGATGATTATCTGGCAGGCAAAGGAGCCGATTTCACGGATGGAGATAGAAGAGCAGTTGGGAGACAGTAAGGATGTGGTGGCAAGTACATTACTAACCTTGCTTTCTCGCTTGGAGAGTCGCGGATTTGTGGCAAGAGAGAAGAGAGGTAAGGTAAATTATTATACAGCATTAATACCTGAGGAGCAGTATTTGAAGGAAGAGGGACAGAATATTTTACAGAAGATGTTTCGAGGCTCTCTTAGTAATTTCGTGACTGCGCTTTATACAGGTGAGAAGCTGAGTCGGCAGGATTTAGAGGATTTAAAGAGCTTTCTGGATGAGCAGATGAAAGAGGATGAATGAGAGGGGCAGAAGTAGATGAGTGAGTGGTTGTTGAGAGAATTAGAGCTGATGCTATTGTTAACATTACTGATTTTTGGAGCAGTAGTGATTTCGAAATGTTTGGGTAAGAGAATTGGATATAGATGGAGAAAGATTTTGTGGTTCCTAATCGCGCTTAGACTTGTGATGCCTGTGGATGTGATAGAGGAAGCGGTTAGCAAAGTATCATTTTCGCAAGAGTCGGTTATGGAGACATCGCAAGGTCTGGTAATTCCGATTGCAGTGCCTGAGTGGAATGTGGAAGAGCAGGTTATTGTACTTGGAGATGAAGCGGTTGTTAATGCGTCAAATATAGAATCGACAATGGTACATGAGAAGAATATATTTGTGCAATTGCGTGCATTTTTACTGATTCATGGAACGACAGTTGCCGGTATGCTTTGGGGGACTGTTGCATGCGCATTGCTTGGAATGGGATGGATGCAATACTTCTTGTTGAGAAAAAGATATTTTAGTCAGGCTGTAGCATGTGAGGATTCTAGGATAATCAGCCTTTGGGAAGCAGCTTGCTCTAGAAGTGGGAAGCAGCTACCTAAAGTGTTAATTCATACTGAATTGTCATCACCTATGCTTTTGGGATATTTACATACGGTATTATTGCTTCCTGACACGAATTATTCCGAGCAGGAGCTTTCCATGATATTCCGTCATGAGGCAATGCACTGCAAACAGAAGGACTTATGGTATAAGCTGTTTTTATCAGTGGTATGTGATATTTATTGGTTTAATCCCGCTTTTAGATATATGAAGCGACTTGCATTTCAGGATGTCGAGTATGTATGTGATGAACTGGTGATTCGTGATATGAACAAGGAGGAGAGATACTCCTATGGACAAATCATTTTAAAGACCATGACACGAACATGGGGCGGGGCTACTATGTATACGACACAGTTTGCAGCAGGGAAAAGGACTGCAAAGACTAGACTTGGTCTGCTGTTTACGAAGAAGAATAGAAAAATTGGAATTGTAGTAGTAGCGGGTCTTGTGCTGTTAGCAGTAGGTGTTGGTTCGCAGGTAAGCTTTGCATGGCAGCAGAAGCTGGTAGATGAAGATGTAGCAAATGCTGAGGTAGCAGAGCTTTTAGAAAATGAAGGAGCACAAGTCTCTGAAACGCTTATGACAGAAGCTTCAGAGGATATGATGACTAACTTTTTTTCAGATGAAGCTGTGCAGGGTAAGAAGTATTTTAGATGGTTGAATATGGGAATGACATATCTGACAGAGTGGTCACGAGGGACGCAATATTTAGAGGATGGTTCAAGAGTATCTTTTTCAGAAGGATTAGATTTTTGCCTTACATTGGAAACAGGAGGAGAATGGAGAGCTGAGTTAGATATGCCGCATGAGGAATATTGTGACCTGATAAAGGATAATTATTTGGATTTCACTTTGGAAGAGGTATCGGATATAACCGTAGCAGGAAAGCCGGCAAGAAAGCTTGTCTTTACCCAGTTGGAGCAGGAAGATACGACTTATCTGACACAGCGGTATACGATTGTGCATGGTGTAGCTATGTATGAGCTTACTTTCTGGTATCCGGTGGAGAAGAGAGAGGAGTATGAACAGATTGTGGAGGATACGCTTGCTTCTATTGTGTTCTATGAAGAGGAGGAGTATGTTGCTAATCCGATGAGTGATTATGAGGTGATGCTGGGCGATTTTGTGTATTATTGCACGGGAGAGTCTGAGGTCATGGGAGATGCTGGCAATGTAGAGGGTTATATAGAGGAATGTGTACCTAGTGATGAGGACATTTTGAAAAGTGGTCAGGCAAATTTCGAGGCTGTAGACAATCCTTATACCTATGATAGGGGAAGTGGTAGAAGAGTAGTCCTAATAGGTGACGAATACTATTGCTTTGAAATGTGCGAAGAAGACTATCTGGCACTCATTGCGGGCAATTGGAAGCTGGATGTTCAAAAGACGAAAGAAGAGCTGTACAATTTTGGAATTACTTTGGAAGATGTAATGGAAACAGACGTTGCGGCAGGAACAGTAGTGATTGACGCAACAGGTGACTTCTATTATGCGTATGGAGCAGGTTTCGGGGGTGATGGAGTTTGTCGTTATGAAGATGGTATGATTACAGCAACGATTTTACCATATGAAAAGCATACAGAGGAACGATATGAGACCACCCGCTGGGCGAGATGTTATGAAGAGAACACAGAGTATCTGGTGCTGACAACGAATAAGAGAATATTGTATTTTGTGAGGGAGAATCCTACTAAGGCACAGACAGATTTTATGACAGTAGCGCAGCAAGAGCAGATTTATGCATTATTTGACAGATTCTGGGCTGGATATTTTAAGCAGTATGAAGATATTGTAAGAGAATGTCTTGTAGAGGATTATGCAGAGGAGATTACACTTTCACCATATGATTATAATGACCTGTGGGGAGGCACCACGCTGGGAATTCATTCAGAGAATAGAATGAATGACAAGCAGGAATACACGATTAGCTACAGATTTCAAGTAGACAATCAAGAATACAGTTCAGATGTAGAAAAGCAGGCAGAGAGCAGTATATATCTTACCATGCAGGTAAAGTATACTGATAAGGGTTGGAAGATTGTATCCTACGGATTAGAGAAATAGAGAGTTAAATATAAGGTGGCAAGACTAATAAAAGTCTTGCCACCTTATGGCATATATTTTATTCTCTAATCCCTAACTGCCAGAAGGCTACTGCACTGGCGGCGGCTACATTGAGTGAATCCACACCATGTGACATAGGAATCTTTACAGTATAGTCGCAGTTAGCGATGGTGTTAAGTGCGAGTCCGTCCCCTTCGGTACCCAGTACGATAGCAAGTTTGTCTTCAGACATGAGCTTTGCATCATCAATGGAAACGGAATCATCACTTAACGCCATGGCAGCGGTTTTAAAGCCGAGTTGTTGCAGTTTTGTGATGCCCTCTTCTTTATCAAGGTAAGTCCAAGGTACTTGGAATACCGTTCCCATGCTGACTCTTGCCGCACGACGGTACAAGGGATTACTGCATGCAGGTGTTAGGAGCACTGCATCCATATGTAAGGCGGCAGCAGAGCGGAAGATGGCTCCAACATTGGTAGGATTCACAACATCTTCTAATACTGCAATTCGTCTTGCATTTGCGCATACTTCTTCTATACTTGGAAGTAGTGAACGCTTCATCGCGCAGAGCATACCGCGAGTAAGCTGAAAGCCTGTAAGCTTAGTTAATATTTCAGAATCAGCTGTATAGATAGGAATATCCTGACAGCGTGCAAGGACTTCCTTTGCTTCTCCGTCTATATGCTTGGTTTCTACGAGACAGGATATCGGTTCATAACCTGCGTTCAGTGCACGCTCGATAACCTTCGGACTTTCTGCAATAAAGATTCCAGGATTTGGCTCGTATAGACGAAGAAGCTGTACTTCTGATAAACGAGCATATACATCAAGCTCAGGAGCGTTAAAATCGGTGATTTCAATTATGTTGGACATGGATTTTCTCCTTGTAAAAATATCTAAAGACATTATAGAGGGCATGGGGAAGCGTGTCAAATGAGGATTCAGTAAGTAATTGAAATGTTTAAAAAATTTTCTAACCGGAAAGCAATATTTGCCACTATATATATGAAAGCTTTCAAAAATACATTTCGAAATGGAGAACATATGACAAAGGAACAGATGGAAAATATTATCCAAGAGAATATGCAAAAAATATATCTTTACTGTGTCAAGAAGCTTGAAAACACAGCGCTAGCGGAGGATGTAGCATCGGATATCATTCTGGAGCTGCTTCGTTCTTATAATAGAATCAGAAATGATGAAGCGGTATATGGGTATATGTGGAGTGTTGCCAATAATTTGTGTAGAAATTATTGGAGAAGAAACGAAAAAGAAACATATGTGGAAATTCCTAATGAATTTGTAGGAACTTGTTGCTTTTCTCCCGAAGAAAGCTATGTTAGGGAAGAAGAGTTAATGCTTTTAAGGAGAGAATTATCCTTGCTTAGAGAGAAATACCGTCGCATTATGATAAGCTATTATATCGCAGGTAACAGTTGTGAAGAAATTGCGGGTAAATACAATCTGTCTGTGACTAATGTGAAACAGTGCCTGTTTGAAGGTAGAAAAAAGGTGAAAGAAGGAATGGATATGGTTAGAGAATATGGTGAATTAAGTTATGCACCTGAGAAATTTACTATGAATTTTTGGGGAAACAGTTCATATGGATATTGGGAATTGTTTGAAAGAAAACTGCCGGGAAATCTTATTATTGCAGCTTACGAGAGTCCAAAGACACTAGAGGAGCTTAGTTTGGAAATGGGGGTAGGAGTTCCATACCTTGAAGATGAAGTAGCGATACTGGAAAAGATGGGATTGCTTGTAAAAAAGGGAAAGACCTATCAGAGTAATATGGTTTTATATGATGAGAAGTGGAGAAAAACAGTATATGATAAGGCGACAGAATTGATTAAAACGAAGCTTGAAGATGTGAAAAAGCTGGTTGACGATGGTGTTAGATATCTTGAGGAAACGGATTACTTCTATGAAGGTGCTGATATTAACACAAAAAGATGGTTTGTTCTTATGCTGATTATTTGGGAGGCAAGTATAATGTCCGAACAGTATATGAAGACCGAAATGCGATTTCCACTTTTGCAGAATGGAAGCAATGGATACGTGATGGGAATACGAGGTGAGTATCTTACAGATACGAAGGGAATTTATGGACAGTATGATATATCTAAAGGTTATATGCGTATTTTGAATTTTGTGAAATTGTCTCAAAAGGTATTGAATCCTTTTGAATATAATAATGCTGTAGGAAAAATTCTTGAAGCGGCTGTAGAAAGAAAACAGGAACCAGAGGAAGTGACGGCGCTTTCTTCGCTTTTAGAGAATGGATTTGTCAGTGTAAAGAACGGAATACTATGTCCGGAATTTGCAACGATTTCTTATACAGATTATAAAGCT
Source organism: Lachnospiraceae bacterium (assembly GCA_045579665.1). GTDB lineage: Bacteria > Bacillota > Clostridia > Lachnospirales > Lachnospiraceae > COE1. The sequence continues at coordinate 8,898 of JAZNMO010000004.1, read as the reverse complement.
GTAAAGAGCAAATTAGATGAAGGCATTGGTCACATGGCAAAACTAATTGCTAAGCATAGAGATATGGCGGGGGCGGAACTACGAAAGAAGACACCTGCAGCTATACCTGAAGCAAATGAAGTCGGAGCTATTGTGTCAATGTGGAGTATCATGGAAGGAATAGTTGCTGTTGTACTAGAGGATGGTTATATGACAAAGGGTAACGGTCAGAATTTAACGGCGTTTTATTTTAGAACAGATAGTGAATAAGAGAGTGTGTAGGAACATAAGGCGTTGTAAAGATTAGCTTTACAGCGCTTTTGTAGTATTAAAATGGTTAAGGTATGAAAAACTTGTCCTTTTTCAAATTGAATTACCGATAAGGTATCAATATAATTTAATTAGGATTAAGCTTAAGCCAATACAAAGAATGGAGAACATCAGATGGAAAAGTTTTATACAATCAATGAATTGGCAATGATGACAGGATTAACGACGAGGACATTGAGAAACTATTTGCAAATGAATGTGCTAACCGGAGAAAAAGTAAATGGAGCATGGCAGTTTACGGAAGAGGACATCTCTGAGTTTTTAGCAAACCCAAGTGTACAGCCAAGCATTCAGGCAAAGAAAAATGCAGTTGTTTTTGATTTTTTGGCAGATAGAAAGAAGAAAACAAATGAAATCTGCTTTGTGTTGGATGTGAATGTGAGTGCAGAAGAGGCGGAGGAAATATCAGGATTTTTCTGTGAGAAGATTAATCAGTTAGGTGGCAATTCTCGAATAAGATTTTCGTTTGAACGAAATGGCGAGAGTGTTAGGGTGATGTTAACTGGTGAAGAGATACAGGTGAAGCAGTTGTTAGAAGAATATTATCAGAAATAAAAGGAATATAAGCCGCTGTAGAGAGTTGCTCTTTACAGCGGTTTTTATATTCAGGGTAAAAAAAATCAACAATACTGATTAAATATAATCATGGTATTGTCGCCGGAAAAGAGTTAAAATATTATCATCAATATTGATATATTTTAATATATAATAGGAGCGATAAACATATGAATAACATTAAAAAATATCAACGACAGTATTTCTTACCACCAGTATGCGGATTGAAATGGGCGAAAAAAGATTATATAGAGAAGGCACCGATTTGGTGTTCAGTGGATTTGAGAGATGGAAACCAGGCGTTGATAGAACCGATGGGATTGGAAGAGAAGATAGAGTTCTTTCAGATGCTGGTTAATATAGGATTTAAAGAAATCGAAGTAGGATTCCCAGCAGCATCGGAAACAGAGTTTGAATTTATGCGTGCTTTAATTGATAGGAATTTAATTCCTGAAGATGTAACAGTACAAGTATTAACACAGGCGAGAGAGCACATTATTAAGAAGACCTTTGAGGCTGTGAAAGGAGCACCTAGAGCTGTGATTCATCTGTATAACTCCACCTCTGTGGCACAAAGAGAGCAGGTGTTTAAGAAATCTAAGGAAGAGGTCATGCAGATTGCAGTTGATGGTGCGAGATTATTAAAGAAGCTGGCGGATGAAACGGAAGGAAACTTTGCATTTGAATATAGTCCTGAGAGCTTTCCAGGGACAGAGATAGACTATGCGATAGAGGTTTGTAATGCTGTATTGGATGTATGGGAACCAACTAAAGAGAATAAGGTAATTATCAATATTCCAACAACAGTGGAGATTGCGATGCCTCATGTGTTTGCATTACAGGTTGAGTATATCAATGATAGCTTAAAATATCGCCATGCCGTTATTTTAAGCTTACATCCACATAATGACAGAGGAACAGGCATTAGTGATGCAGAGCTTGGCTTACTGGCAGGTGCAGACCGCATCGAAGGTACATTATTTGGAAACGGAGAGCGAACAGGTAATGTAGATATTGTGACACTTGCCATGAATATGCTTTCTCATGGAGTGGAGTCGAATCTTGATTTCACGGATATGCCTAAGATTCGGGCTGTCTATGAAAAATTAACAGGTATGCAGGTGCCACCACGCCAGCCATATGCAGGCGACTTAGTATTTACGGCATTTTCCGGCTCCCATCAGGATGCCATTGCTAAGGGAATGGAATATCGTGAGGAACAGAAGACGGATGTCTGGACCGTTCCATATTTACCGATTGATCCGAAGGATGTGGGTAGAACCTATGATTCCGATGTGATTCGAATTAATAGCCAGTCCGGCAAGGGTGGTGTTGGATATATCTTAAAGCAGAATTATGCCATTTCAGTGCCGGAGCAGATGCGAGAAGAGGTTGGATATGCAGTGAAGCATATTTCGGATGTGGAGCATAAGGAATTATCACCGCAGTGGGTTTATGATATTTTCATGGACCAGTATGTGAATTATATGCCCAACTTTAGCATTCCCGAGTGTCATTTCAAGCAGGAAAATGGCATCTTTGCAGAAGTGACCATTCAGTGTGGAGAGAAGAAGGTCATTGTAGATGCTAATGGAAATGGAAGACTGGATGCAGTAAGCAATACAATCAAACAATTCTTTAATATGAATTATGAATTAGCAGTTTATGAGGAGCATGCACTGTCGACAGGTTCTTCGTCTAAGGCAGTAGCCTATGTAGGTGTGAAATGCAATGGCAGCTTTTATTGGGGCGTAGGTATGGATGAAGATATCATCAAGGCTTCTATTAATGCACTTGTAGTGGCAGTGAATAAGCTGCCTGCATTGCAAGAGAATGAAAATATAAAGGATGACCGTCTGCTTGAAATGCTGAATTTCATTCAAGCACATTATCAAACTGTTGACTTGGATGCTGTGGCAGACCAATTTCATTTATCCAAACCGTACATTTCCAAGTATATTAAGGAAAAGTCGGGCAAGACCTTTGGCGAGCATGTAACCAATATTCGTATGAAGAGAGCCAAAACCTTACTGAAAAACGGTAACATGACAGCAGATAACATAGCTGATTCCATTGGCTACCCTAATGTAGAGCACTTCATCAGACTGTTTAAGAAGCTGTATGGTGTGACACCTATGCAGTATCGTCATGATGTGTTGGGGAAATGATGAGGGGGAGAAATGAATAAGGATATAGAAAATGTAAAGCGGGCAAGAGAAAGCTTTGATAGAATTTTGAATAATCCGGTTTATGCCAGCGTAATAAAGGATGATAGGCATTTAACTTTGTTACTTGAAATGATAAGAGATGGGCAATATAAGAGTATTTTAGACATTGGTACAGGAACCGGATACCTTGCGTTTCCATTAGGAGAAGAATACCCATCAGCTGATGTATATGGAATTGATATTGCAGAGAATGTTATCGAGAAGAATAAGAAGCAGGCAAAAGAGCAGGGTGCGAGAAATGTTATGTTTCAAGTCTTTGACGGAATGAAATATCCGTTTGAAAATGAAACTTTTGACCTGATTGTAACTAGATTTGCGTTTCATCATTTTCCGAATGTGCATAGTGCAGTACAACAGATGAATAGGCTTTTGGTGCAAGGGGGAAAGGTACTTATTTCTGATCCGATGAGGAATGAAGCTGACAAAGTGGGTATAATCGATGAGTTTATGCGAGTAAAGAAGGATGGACATATTCAATTCTATTCACAGAAAGAATTAGATGAGCTATTTTGGGCAAATGGTTTTATGAAAGAAAAGCAGATTCTTACGAATATGTCTTTTCCTTTTGCCAGAGAGGATGAATATATTTCGTTGTATCAATCATTGAGAGACCCAGAAAGGGATTTGTATGGAATAGTGAATGAAAATGGTACTATATGGGTTAAACATATTAAAGTAGGAAATACCATTTATGTAAAGGAATAATATTTCTAGGAGATTGGAGATTGACCTTTTATCTTTACATTATAGTGAATAGAGTTATTGCGTGCATGGTATAATTATGGTATAATAAGTACATAAATGGAGGTGCAATATGCCACAAATTATACCGATTAAGGAATTAAAGAATACTGCAGAGATTTCAGAGCTATGCCATAAGACTGATGAGCCTGTTTATATTACGAAAAATGGCTATGGTGATATGGTTATTATGAGCATAGAAACCTATGAAAATACCATGCAACACATTAAGATGTATCACGAACTTGCGCTGTCAGAGTTACAAGTAAAAGAAGGAAAAGTAAAGGATGCCAAGGAATCATTAGCTGCTATGAAGGAGAAGTATGGATTATAACTTGGTGATAACTGAAAGAGCGGAGTATTTACTGGATAATCTAGTACAATACTTGCTATTTAGATTAGAGAATGAACAGGCAGCAGGACATTTATTGGAGGAAATAGGTGATATCTATAAGAGAATTGAGGAGAATCCATATCAGTTTGCTGAATGTACAGATGTCTATCTAAAGAGGAAAAAGTATCGAGAAGCAGTAGTTGCAGATATGCGATATGTTGTGATATTCCGTGTTGAAGGATGTATGGTATATATTCTAGGGGTTTTTCATAGTTTAGAAAATTATATATCGAAATTGTAAGCATATAAGCCGCTGTAGAGATTGTAGATTCTATAGCGGTTTTATAGTAACACAAAACATGCCAATCTGGGAAATGTATTTCTCTTTAAGTTAGTTATGATATAGATATGACTTGCAAGTACATAGAGAGAAAGGAGATGAAGGATGGATAACCGAGAAATCATGCAAAGTAGCATCGACTATATTGAGGAGAATCTAAAAGCTGAAATTACAGTACAAGAGTTGGCAGATATGGCAGGCTTTTCGATATTTCATTATTACAGAGTATTTCATTCTGTGTTAGGAATGCCGGTTATGCAGTATATTTTGCGACGAAGGCTTCTGTATGGAATATATGATATTAGTAGAGGTGCCCAAAAGATGGATGTTGCTATGCAGTATGGATTTGACACATATGCAGGATTTTATAAGGCGTTTAGGCGAGAACTAGGTTATACACCATCTGAGTTTCTGAAGAAGTATAAGGTAAAGGAACCGTATCATATTAATCTTATTAAGGAGGAAACAATCATGGTGACACATAAGAAAATAGCAGAAATATTAAAACACTGGGGGCTTCAAGAGGAAGCAGTTCAGGATATTTATTATGAGGATACAGGAAATCATAATGAAAATGCATACTATGTCGGCACTGAATATGTAATCAAATTTAGTCCGAATTTGGGAAGAGTAATTAAGCATATTGAGCTATCCGAGGCGATTTCAAAGGCAGGGCTTATGGGGGCGACCGTTGTCAAAACACAGGATGGAAAAGATTTTGTTGAGGAGGAAGCATTGTATTTCTATCTGACAAAACGTATATCTGGGAATGCGATGAAAGCAAGTGATATTTTCCAAGGAAATTATTCGACAGATGGTCGATTTATAGGAGAAATCATTGGGCAGTTGCATTTTGCATTACAAGAGGTAGAATGTGTGGTTAACGATGTAAATCTGTTTGAGAATGTGAAGAATTGGGCATTACCAAAGGCAAAGGAAATAGTCGAGCTTTCACCTGTGTTATGCGATGAGTATGTAGAAGTATTTGGAAAGGTGTATGATAAGCTTCCTAAACAGATTATTCATCGAGACCCGAATCCGGGAAATATTATTACATCTAAAGAGAAATGGGGATTTATTGATTTTGAACTTTCTGAACGAAATATACGAATCTTTGACCCATGCTATGCTGCAACGGCAATATTGTCGGAAGGATTTGCCGAGAACGATGCCGAGAAACTAGGTAAATGGATTGAAATCTATAAAAATATATTTTACGGATATAGCAGTATTGTAAATCTTTCAGAAGAAGAGATGCAGGCTGTTCCGTATGTTGTATTGTCAAATCAGCTGGTTTGCATTGCATGGCTTTCAGAACAGGATAAGTATCAGGATATATTGGAGGTCAATAAGCAAATGACCAAGTGGATAATTGATAATTTTAATGAATTGAAGTTATGAAAAAATTGTAATCTTGCGCTTGACTCTAATGCTGCGTCATAGTTTATGATAAGTTTACACGAGGAAAAAGTAATAGAGAGGAACCAGCTATGAGAACAGTAAATGAAGTAAGCAAATTATCGGGAGTGAGTATACGCACTCTGCACTATTATGATAATATCGGTCTACTGCATCCAACAGCGATTACAGAGGCGGGATACAGACTGTATGACGATACAGCATTAGAACGATTGCAGCATATCATGCTGTTTCGGGAGTTGCAATTTCCTTTAAAGGATATTCAGGCGATTCTGGATAGTCCTGATTTTGAAAGAAATAAGGCGTTAGAACAGCAGATTCAGCTGCTGACCCTGAAGAAAGAACACTTGGAGAATCTAATTACATTTGCTCGTGGAATACAAGGAATAGGAGTGAAAAATATGGATTTTTCAGCATTTGACGCAAAGAAGATAGACGAATACACAGAGCAGGTAAAGGCGACGTGGGGAAAAACAGAGGCATATCAGGAGTTTGAGAAGAAGACAAAAGATTTGTCTGATGAACAGAAGAATGCTATAGGTGCTAACCTGATGGAGTTGTTCGTGGAATTTGGAAAGATGCTTCACATGGAGGCTGAGAGTGATGATGTGCAACAGCAGGTGAAGAAGTTACAGGATTATATCACGGAGCATTACTACACCTGCACGAATCAGATTCTTGCGGGACTTGGTAAGATGTATGTTGGTGGTGGTGCAATGACAGAGAATATTGATAAAGCAGGTGGAAGTGGAACCGCTGAGTTTGTTGCCAAGGCGATAGAGATATATTGCAGATGATGGTGGTTGGTGAAATAATAGTTGACATAATATTCTCCCTAATGTCATAATAAATCGAAAAAATTAACATGTTACGCAGCGTAAGGTATTGCTCATTACGCTGCGTAATGTGTTATAAAGGCATCAGGAGGTGAACAGCTATGTCATATTATGAGGTGCAGGATAGTTGTGTGAGTGACAAGTACTACACGACAGGAGAAGCAGCTAAAATCTGTAATGTAACTGTGCGAACGATTCAGTACTATGATAAGGAAAATATTTTAAATCCAAGCGAACTGTCTGAAGGTGGCAGGCGAATGTATTCCAAGGAAGACATCAGACAGCTTCAAAAGATTTGTATGGTGAAGTCTTTGGGGGTATCCTTGGCTTCCATTAAGGAGGTTATGAAGGATAAGAATGGAGATAAAGTACTTTCTTTATTGATTGAGGAGCAGGAAAAGGAAGTGGATGACCAGCTTTTGGAGCTCCAGGAGAAAAAGAAACGCTTGCAAATGGTTAGAGAAAGCATTACAGATAATGGGTTTCTTCCTGCAAATACGACAAATGACATAGAGAATATGATGTCAGAGAAGAGGAAATTAACTAAATTGCGTGGAATCACGCTGGCAGTTGGTGTTGTGTGTGATATCTTGGAGGTAATCGGAATCTGGAACTGGATTCAGAAGGGAGACCCCACTTTATTCTTATGTGTATTACCAATTATATTTTTGATATGTGGTGTTATTGTATATATCTATTATCAGAAGACAGAGTTTATCTGCCCGGAGTGCCAGAGTGTATTCAGACCTAAGTTTGGGGACTGGTTTTGGGCATATCATACGCCGAAGATGAGAAGGGTAAGATGCACAGTGTGCGGACACAAGGGATTATGTGTAGAAAAGTACAAGAGAGCGGAGGCATAAGAAATGAAGACAAATAAGAAAGAATTTATCGTATATATGGCAATTGCATTTGGGATAAGCTGGGGATTACAGTTTATTGCAGCAGCATTTCAAGGAACTATCGTATATCAGGTACTTGCTGCCGTTATGATGTATGCTCCTTTTGTAGCGGTGTGGATTGCAAAACGTGGTTTGAAGCGTGAAAAGTCAGGTGTAGAGTGGGGAATTAAGATTAAGAAGAACTGGAAATGGATTGTGGCAGCATGGTTTTTACCGGCTTTATTAACAGTAACGGGTGGTATTTTATATTATCTGGTATTTCCTGATAAGTTTGATGCAGGCTGTGGCTATGCAAGAGAGCTTTATGCAGGAACCGGAATGCTGGATGCAGATGGCAATATAGAGGGAATGTCAATACAGACATTAATCATTATTCAGGCAGTTTCAGGTGTTTTCTATGCACCACTCATGAATATGTTTGTAGCGTTAGGTGAAGAGGTTGGCTGGAGAGGTTACATGACACCTGTTTTGATTGAGTGGCTTGGTAAGAAGAAGGCATTGATTGTATCAGGGATTATATGGGCGCTTTGGCATGCACCTTTGATTGTATTGACAGGATATGAGTACGGAACAGGCTATGTGGGAGAACCCTTCTTAGGCGTTGCTATGATGTGTGTATTTGCAACCGGTGCAGGTATATTGTTATCATATCTGTATGAGAAAACCAACAGTATCTGGGTGCCATCCATTGCCCACGGTGCGATTAATGCGATTTGTGCAATTCCGATTATGTTTATGAATGAGATTCCGGAGCACTATTTACTTGGACCAACATCAGCAGGTTTGCTTTCAGGATTGCCGATTTGGATACTAGCTGGAGTAGTATTTGTTAAAATGACAGGTGTTACTAATCAGAATAATTAGATTATAGTAGCGAAAAATTCGGGTTTGTCGAGCTCTCTCGGCGCCCGCATTAACAGGTTTCATTCGAAAGCGAAAGCTCTGGGCTAAGAGTTTCTAGGTGTTTTTATTTAAGTGTTCTAAGACGTACGGAACCGCCATCCTTGGCTCAGATTGCCGCCTACTGCCTCCATCCGGTCGGCAGTTTCCTATGAACTTCAAAAGCACTAAGAAACTCTAACACCCTGCGCAATGCTTTCTGCTTGAAACCTGTTAGTGCGGACGCCTAGGTAATTGAATAATTCAAGTTTTAATACATTCTATTTCTGCTAAATTTAGATTTAGTGGAGCAGTGCAAGGAGCAACATCTTAACGTTGTAAAAACAAAATGACG
>JAZNMO010000003.1:0-11413 GCA_045579665.1 Lachnospiraceae bacterium | reverse complement strand
AAATGAAAGTGAAGACGGAGTGGAGATAACCTCTAAGCCATATGTGTCAGGTCATGTGAATGACCATGGAAATCAGGTCAGTGGATATATCGCCATCGGAACATCGACAACCTTTGAAGAAGGATATTTTGATGGAAGTGTGTACATTGGTCAGAATACAACGTTGGACGATGAGATAACGATAGGTGGAAATTTGACACAGTATTATGCCAATATCACTCTATCGGGAAATGTAAAGGTAAAAGGACACTATAATCAGAAGGATTATTATTCAAACTTAAACATGAATAAGGGAAGGTTAGAAATTGTCGGGGATTATATTCTTAATTATAAGTCAGGCACTTATCTGACAATGACTCATGATGAAGACTATATCCTTATTCACGGAAATATGTCATTTAATCCTTATAGTAGTTATTCTGGATATCTGTCGGCAGGAACAATAGAAGTAAAGGGTGACCTGACTTCTACTCGAACTTTCGGTGCAAGTGGAACCCATCGCTTTCTATTCAGTGGAGATGGTAGACAGGTCATAGATATAGGAACAAGTAGTTATTTTGCGACAGTGGAGTTACAGAACTACAGTGAAGAAGGTGTATACTCAAAGATTACTTTTGCAAAGCAGAAGCTTATTCGAAATGGTTGTAAGCTTACTTACGGAGACCTTGAGGGAGAATATGGCTGGACATTACAGGAGGATACAGTATATGAAGGAGACCTTGTATTAATTGAAGATACCTTGGATTTGAATGGTTACAATCTGACTGTTACAGGTGATATCATACAGTATTCGGGAATCGTAAAGCCCAATACCGGTACTTTGACGGTGCAGGGCGATTACCGTATGCAAAGCAGAAAGCTTAACTATGATTCTTATTTATATGGTTCAAGCAGCGGATTACTACAGATGACAGAGGAAACAGACTATGTTTTGGTCAAGGGAAGCTTTATCTCGGATTCGTCAGCAGATGCAACAGGCTATTTGACAGCAGGAACCTTAGAGGTAAGGGGGGATGTCAATGTAAGCAAGACATATTCGGAGAAGAGTTTTGTCGCGACAGGAAGTCATACATTGTTGCTAAGTGGAGATACTAAACAGACAGTGAACTTCGGAGCATGGGGAGCGGATAAGAGTCGCATATGTAATCTAGAATTCATAAACGAAAGTGAAGAGGGAGTAGAGATAACCTCCAAGCCATATGTATCAGGCCATGTAAATGACCATGGAAATCAAGTGAGTGGTTATATTGCGATTGGAACATCGACAACCTTTGAAGAAGGATATTTTGGTGGAAGTGTGTACATTGGTCAGAATACAACGTTGGACGATGAGATAACGATAGGTGGAAGTTTGACGCAGTATTATGCAAATGTCACTTTATCAGGAAATGTAAAGGTAAAAGGACATTATAATCAGAAGGATTATTATTCAAGGTTAGACATGAATAAGGGTAGGTTAGAAATTTTCGGAGATTATACTCTTAATTATATGTCAGGCACTTATTTGACAATGACTCATGATGAAGACTATATCCTTATTCACGGAAACATGTCATTTAATCCTAATAGTAGTTATTCTGGATATCTGTCAGCCGGAACCATAGAAGTAAAGGGTGACTTGACTTCTACTCGAACTTTCGGTGCAAGCGGAACCCATCGGTTTTCATTCAGTGGAGATGGTAGACAGGTCATAGACATAGGAACAAGTAGTTATTTTGCGACAGTAGAGCTACAGAACTTCAGCGAAGAGGGCGTATATTCTCAGACAGCCTTTGCAAAGCAGACATTGATAAGAAATGGCTGTAAACTCACATATGGAGACCTTGAAGGAGAGTACGGTTGGACTTTACAAGAGGACACTGTATATGAGGGAGACCTTGTATTAATTGAGGATACTTTAGACTTGAACGGCTACAGCTTGACAGTCACAGGTGACCTAATCCAGTTATCAGGAGTGATTGACTTGAACAAAGGTAGCTTGACTGTACAGGGTGATTACCGTATGCAGAATAGAAAGGTGAATTACGATTCTTATCTGTATAGCGAAAGCAGTAGCCAGTTGTTCATGAAGCATGAAGAAGATGTACTGGTTGTCAAAGGAGATATGGTGATCGATACCAATGAAAGCTTCACAGGAAATATTACAGCAGGAACCTTGGAGATATATGGTGATTTCTTACAGACAGGAGACAATGGCTATCAGGCAACAGGTAACCATACGATTATATTCAAGGGAAGTCAGACACAGACATGGTTGGACAGTGCAACCAGCACTGTAAGTAATGTTATTAATAGAAATGAGAAAAAGTTAATCGTAAGCAGTAAGGTAACTGTTAGCGGAACAATTACCGACGAAAAAGGAACTGTCACAGGTACGGGATACCTGAAGATAAACTCAGATAGCCAGATTACAAATGGTACTTGGAGTGGAAGCATCTGTTTGATAAAGGAGAGCACTTTGTCATCAGATTTGACAGTGGGAGGACTTTACGTTGGCGAGAATGGAAATGCAGTTGCACTGCATACAGCAGGTTATGAAATCAAGAGCGGAAGTATCACAGTAGACGGAACACTGGATGTACAGAATGCGAAGATAACCTGTACCAATAATATGTCAGTAATCAACAAAGGACGCCTGCTGATGCAGGATGCCGCAGGATATTTGTTGGTAGGCGGTGACTTTACCATTAGTTCATCTGTAAATCATAAAGACTTATTGACGGATGGTATCTTGGAGCTAAAGGGACACTTTACACAAAATTCCTATGTGAACTTTGTAGCAACCGAGAATCACACAACGATTCTGTCAAAGAAGATGACAACATCAGGCAGAAATATCATTCAAAATATTGGCTTCAATTATCAGGCGGGTACAACCAGATTTAATCGTTTGGTATTGAAGAGAAATGAGGAAAGCTATTACTTCAAGAATGGTGTAGAGAACATTGCAAATGAGGTAGTATACGATGTAGAAGATGAGGTAGCACCAAAGGCAGTAAGCTATATCGATGTAGTAGCGACAACTGTTACGACAGTTGAGCTGACCTTTGGAGAGTCTGAGGACGAATCGGGAATCTTAGGCTATGAGATTTATAGAGATGGAATCAGAGTAGGTGTAACGAGTAAGATCTCCTATACGGATACAGGATTACTTCCTGGTAGAAAATATACTTACACAGTATATGCCTTTGATACCTATAGAAATCTTGCAGAAACGTCACCAGAGACAGTTGCTACAACGCAGGTAGATGTAGAAGCACCAACGGCACCTAAGGATTTGGCTGTATATACACGTACAGGTTCATCTATTACCCTGACATGGAATGCAGCTACCGATAATGTAAAGGTATCTGGTTATACGATTTATCGAAATGGCGAGGAACTGGCAACCAATGTAACGACTACACAATATAAAGATAGTGGTTTAGAGAAGAATCAGTCATACCGCTACTATGTTGTAGCAAATGATGCTTCGGGAAATGTTTCAGAGCAGAGTAGTACTGTAGAGGCAGTTGTAGCAATGCCAGCTATCACATATGTATCACCTGTTGATTACAGTGAGATAGGTGGAAGCAGTGTGACGCTTACAGTTCGCTTTAAGAATGTAGGTAATGCTACAGGTAATAAAGTAAAGATAGAGTACAAAGAAGAGGATGGAGAATGGACTGCGTTAACATCAGGTATGTTAGAGCAAAAGAGATGGGATTCATCAACCTTCTATGTAAGCTATAGCTGGAATATCAGTAAGCTAAGTGGTGAAAATGACTATACAGTTCGATACACCCTGTATGATGCGGATGGAAATACAGATGTGAAGGAAGTGGTATATCATATCGACAGGGAAGCACCAAAGCTTCCTGAGACAATCGTAGGAACTACGGTAGATGGAACTGCTAAGCTGTCATGGGATGCTTCTGCAAGTGCAGATTGTACCTATTATAAGGTATATCGTAAAGCAGAAGGAGAGACACAGTATACTTTATTAACGAGATTAAGCGGTCAGTATCAGACAAGTTATACGGACAATCAGGTAGAAGAAGACAAAACGTACACTTATGTACTTATCGTAGGAGATAAGTTTAATAATGAAAGTGATTATTCGGAGCCTGTTATAGTTGAGATAGGTGAAGACTGCGAACCACCAACAGTGGAGAATATCACACCAAAGGCAGGACGTATCAGTCAGACTACCCAGATAACCGTATCAGCTTCTGATAACAGAGATGTTGCAGCAGTCAGCTTGTACTATAAGCAGGAAGACGCAGAGGAATGGACAACATTAACTACCGTATTAGCAAAGAAAAATCAAGCAAGCTATCAGTGGGATACCTCAGTGCTTGAGGATGGTATCTATATCCTTAAAGCAACAGCGACAGATACCAGTGGTAATGTAAGCAACAACGAGTTTACTAGACGTTATGAGGTGGATAACACAGGTATTTCTAAGATAGAGATTACCAATCAAGTCGTTTATTCTACAGGTGTTCAGATTCACTGGAATGATGTATCAGAGAGTGATTTCTCATACTTCCAGGTAGAGCAGTTAGTAGATGAGAACTATGTAAAGATAGGAACTGTATCTAATGTGCTTGGCTACAATGTCAGTGGCTTACAGCCAAATACAGAGTACAGCTTCCAAGTAGTAGGCTATGATAACTTAGGTAACAGAGGAGAAGCATCGGATATATTGACTATCGTAACGACTAAAGATACGGTAGCACCGACGATAGAGGCGGTTTATCCGATCGCATCTAACTATAAGGATACCTTGGCATTACAGGTAACAGCCAAGGATAATAATGCGATTAGCAAGGCAGTCTTCAGCTATTCGCTGGATAAAGAAACCTTTGAGGAGCTGGCAACAGTTGAGGCAAATAAGCAGACATCCGATACTACCATCAGCTATGATTTTGATATTAGCAGCATGAATGAGGGAACGGTCTATGTGAAGTTCGAAGTATATGATATAGCAGGTAATAAGAATGCACTGCTTTCAGACGGAACAGACATCGTCGTAGAATATCATATCGACCGAACAGCACCTGCAAAGGTAGAGAATCTGACGGCTACAGGAGTGGACGGATATGTAGGCTTGAACTGGAATAGTAGTGCAGAGCAGGATATTCAGGCATACAGGATATATCGTGCAGATGCTGAGAATAGTATCTTTACGATTGTAGAGAACTTCTGTCAGACAAAGAATTACTATGATACAACAGTATCGATAGACGGCACCTATATTTATAAGGTATCCGCTATTGATATCGCAGGAAATGAGGGCGCATGCTCTGATGAAATATATGCAACTGTAGTAGAGGATAAGGAAGCGCCAGTTATTACGGGTATGTCACCGGCTGACGGAGGAGCTGTAGGCAGTAAGTCAAAGATTCAGGTGTTGGCAATGGATAACGCACAGTTATCTGGCATAACACTGGCGTACCGTGCAAAGAGTAGCGAGGAGGAAATATGGACACCGATTACAGAGCTTACTGTTAATGACCGAAGCTATCTGGCTGAGATTACATGGGATGCAAAGGCTTTGGAAGAGGGAGAATATATTCTTCGTGCAACAGCAAGAGATTATGCAGGAAATGTAAGTGAGAGCTATGAGGTAACTTACAGGCTAGATAATACCGCACCGATAGCACCAAAACTGACAGCCGAAACAGGACATTTTGAAATTAAGCTACAGATAGAGGAAACGCAGGATACAGATATAGGGTATTATGAAATCCATCGAAGAAAAGTAGGAGAATCATCTTACGAGCTGATAGTAAGAGATGATGTACTTGCCTATACTGATACAAAGGTAGAAGCAGATGTGTTGTACAGATATAAGGTAGCAGCATATGATCAGTGCGGTAATGTATCGTGGTCTGATGAAGTAGAAGCATATACTGATGATACAGATGTAGTGGCACCGACAGCGGTATTACCGGAGAATCTGGTAGGATTGGTTGGTATGGAGCTTGCCTTAGATGGAATGGGCTGCACCGATAATGTACGAATTACCAAGTATGAGTGGAACATGGGAAATGGTGACGTGATAAACGGAGCACAGCCTGTGTATACATACGATGAACCGGGAACCTATACAGTGATTCTTAAGGTAAGTGATGCCGCAGGTAATTCACAGCAGGCAGTAACTACAGTACGTATCTATGAGAAGACTGGTAAGGGAATCTCTACAGTAAGAGTAGTAGATGAATTAGGCAATGCAATACCTCATGCATTGGTATATGTGAAGCTAAATGACACAGAGAGTTTGTCACTGAAGGCGGATAGTAATGGATATGTAAGCATTGCAGCAGAGGTAGGTGCTTATACAGTAGCAGCATATGCGAATGATTATTTGCCGGATGATATCAGTATTACGATAAGTGAATACGAAGAGAAAGAGTATACATTAACCTTGGTCAAGGACGAACTAATCGTTGGTAAGTTGACCGTTCGTCGAATGACTTTAGAGGAAATGGTAGAAGCAGGCGTGGACTTCTCAGACCCTGCAAATTATCACAGATTCGTTTTTAATGTGCTGTTAACTTTAAAGCAAGAGCCAATACCGCGAGAAATTGAATATATATGTGGAAGCGGCTGGACACGCGTAGGCGGTGGCGGCGGTGATGGTGGTTCAAGCTCTGGTGGATCTGGCAACACTTCTCTTTTTATACGTGATGTTGAGATAGAGGATGAAGAAGGAGAAGAGGTAACACCGATTTTGGCATATGTATCAACCACACAATCCATATCATGGCTGAAAGATATGTATGAAGTAGAGTTGGGTATTTTAAATGCGGCAGATAGTGAATATGTGATTGAAGATTCTGTTGCGACATTGAATTTACCGAATGGTTTATCGCTTGCAAAGACAGAGAATGGTCAGAATCTGATTCAGGAAATGGGAGATATTCGTGGTCAGGAATGCAAGAGTGTTTCTTGGATTATCAAGGGAGATAAGAGTGGAAGTTATAAACTTTCGGCTGATTTCGAAGGTACTTTGATGCCATTTGATACAAAAGTATCAGCAATGTTTGAGACAGAAGAAGAGTTCACGGTTTTAACAGGTGAAGGGATTCATATTTATGTAATGCCAGAGCAGGCAGCATATATAGGAGAGAAGTATTATATACAATTCGCTGTTGTGAATGAGTCTTATAGACCGATTTATAACTTCTCGACATCGATAGGTGCTTATACAGAGCCTATATATGAGTATACGATTACAGATGTATTTACAGGAGAGCAGTATACAGAAAAGTCAGATGAGATATTAATCGAAGACCCAAGTCAGGTTAGCCAGTCGGTTGTAGTGCATGAGGGACAGAAGCTAACGTTTGCAACTTTGAATCCGGGAGATGTTTATTATGGAACGTTTTGCACAACCTTCAGTGCAGAAGGAAAACCAGAAGAACACTATTATAAGCTATGCGATTCTCTGATAACGATACTGGAAGGGGAGAATTTAGGAGTAAAGGTTAGTCTGGCACCGATAAACAGTCATATCACTAGATTTTACTGGGGACAGGTATATGTGCCGAGCTTGTTTGGTGATCCGATTGATATGACAAGCGGATACTTTGTAGATGAGATGACAGCATTCTCTATCAATGGAGCATCTGAGCTGGCATTGGATATGAGATATGCGTCAGGTATGACTGAGAACTGTGGAGAGCTTGGCTATGGCTGGTATCATGATTATGAGATGTGCTTGAAGCAGAAGAATGGCATCGTAGAGTTTTATCTTTCACCGGGAGAATATGTAAGCTTTGTCAATAAGAATGCTTTGGAGATGAGCTTATATGGTTCTGCAGCTGGAACTAAAACGATACTGAGTGAAGGGAAAAAATACTCTTATGGAGAGTATATATGCTTTGGTGCGGCATTACAGGGCTGCAGTCTTGTAAGAAATACAGACGGAAGCTACACCATGACATACTCAACAGGAGTAGAGTATCGCTTCAATAGTGCAGGAAAGCTTACTGCGATTAAGGATAGAGAAGGAAAAGAGATTACTTTCTCTCATGCAAGCGGTAAGACTACCATCACAGAGACGATTTCAGGTAAGAAGATATATCTGAACTACAATGCAGAGGGAATGCTTGCAACCATCACAGATGATTATGGCAGAGCGTGTGCATTTACCTACGATGAGCAGAAGCGTATGATAGCCTATACAGCACCGACAGGTGATGTCATAAGCTATACCTATGATGAGAAGCATCGAATCATATCAGAGACTAATGCGCAGGGAACTTTCGTAGCCAATGTATACGATGAGTCAGGCAGAGTGATTCAGCAGGCAGATGCATTTGGCAATTTGATGAAGCTTGCGTATACAAAGCAGGATGACGGTATGACAGTAACCATCACAGATGTGGATGGAACGACAAAGCAGGTTATCGTAGATGGAAACGGCAGAATTACAAAAACTGTCAATGCAAACGGTAGTACGTTAGAGTATGCATATGACTCGAAGGGAAATGTGATTTGTGAGAAGGATAACTATGGTAATTGTATTTTTAAAGAATATGACACAGATGGCAACATGCTGGAGCTTACGGATACAGTTAACAGTAAGACGAAATTAGCTTATGACAAGAACGGTAACATGACATCCATTACCGGTGCAGATGGAAAGACGGCAAGCTATACTTATAATTCTAAGAACCAGATGGCATCAGCAAAGGATTTCAACGGCAATGTAACCCTGTATTCGTATAATGAAGACGGACAATTAGCGAAGATGACGACTGCCGGAGTAGGAAGTATCAGCTATACGTATAAGAACGGTATGATTACCGAGGTGACAGACTATCTTGGTAACATCACCAAGTCAGAATACGATGGTATGGGCAATCTGGTTAAGACCACAGATGCACTTGGTAATGTCACTGCATATACCTATGATGCAGCAGGCCGTACACTGACAACGACAGACAGTCTTGGCAATAAGACATCTTATACCTACGACTGCAATGGAAACATGACCTCATCAACCGATGCAGCAGGTCATACCACGAAGTATAGCTATGATGCAGCTGGTCGCCAGACAGCTGTAACATATGCAGATGGAACAGCAACCCGATACCAGTATGATGTCAAGGGCAACCAAACCAAGATACTTTATGCAGATGGAACACAAGTTAGCTACGAGTATGACACAGAAGGAAATGTCATTAAGGAAACAATGGCAGATGGAACAGTCTTTACTTATGCTTATGATTTGATGAATCGCAAAATCAAAGAAACGGATGCACAGGGTAAGACTATCAGCTATGAGTATTATCCAAATGGTAACCTTTATAAAGCAACTTACCCTGACGGAAGCGATATGCTTTATACTTATAATGAATCATGGGAAGTAGTATCAATCAAAGATACGGATGGTCACACCACATCCTATGAGTATGACGATATGAGCAACGTGACCAAGGTAAGCAATGCACTTGGACATACACTTACTTATGATTATGATGCAGCAGGACGTTTGATTAAGGAGACTGACGCCAACGGCAACAGCACCACATACACATACGATGCTAATAGTAACTGCATTAGTAAGACCAATACGGCAGGTGTAACCGTATACATGGAATATGATGCAGCAAACCGCATGACCAGAGCATATATGGTAGATAAGAACGGTGAGGAGTACAGTGTAAGCTACACCTACGATAAGCTTGGCAGGGTAAGCAGTACGACAGATGAACTTGGCAATACCACATATGTACAGTACGATGCTCTTGGCAACGTGGTAAGCGTAAAGGATGCCAAGGGCAATGTAACTGCTACAAGCACCTATGATGCGATGGGAAGAACGACATCTACCACAGACGCATTAGGACTGAAAACAACCTACAGCTATGACAAGATGGGCAACCTCTTAAAGGCAGTAGAGCAGCTAAATGGTCAGAGTGACAGGGAGATAAGTTATGAGTATGACAGTCTTGGACGTCTTACCAAGGTAACAGACCCGCTCTCAGGCGTGACATCGGCAGTCTATGACGCAAGCGGTAACGTGAAGTCAGTAACGGATGCTAACGGTGGAGTAACAACCTATACTTATGATGAGATGGGAAGAATGCTGACAGAGGTAAGTTCTCTCGGAAGCCGTCACAGCTATACTTACAATGAACAAGGACTTCTCTCTGAGCTTGAGAACGCCCGCGGTCAGAAGACCAAGTATACCTATGATGTCATTGGTAGAGTAACATCTATGACAGATGAGCTTGGAAAAACAAGCTACACCTATGACAACAATGGAAACGTGCTGACTGTCACAGATGATAATGGAACCATCAGCCGAACCTATGACGAACTCAACCGTGTGACAGAGTACACAGACTATAAGGGTAATACAGTTAAATATTCCTATGATGAACTTGGAAACCTGATATCCTTAACTTACCCTGGTGGCGAGATTGTACGCTACACCTACTACAAGAACGGCTGGTTAAAGACAACAGTTGATGCAGACGGTAAGGTAACAAGCTATGAGTATGACCCTAACGGTAACCTCACCAAGACAACACGTCCAAACGGTACGACAGAACTCTGCACCTATAATGCGGCAGGACAGTTAACAGAGATAAAGGATGTCAAAGGCGAAGAGGTCATAAACCATTACACCTATACTTATGACGGCTATGGAAACATAACAGAAGTAGAAGGAACAGAGACGACTGACACCAAGGAAGGTATCAGTAAGCTAATCAGCGCAAAGATGACCTACGATGCGGACAATCGTCTACTTACTTATAACGGTGAGTCTCTCAAATACGACGCCGACGGAAACATGACCTACGGCCCTGTAAACGGTGTGATGAGCGACCTTGTCTATGACTGTCGTAACCGACTTGTCAGCGCAGGCGGTATCACTTACACCTACGATGCGGAGAATAACCGTATCAGTAGCGAAACAGAAACCTACAGGGAAGAGTATGTAACAGATACCGTATCGTCATCATTGAGTAGGGTATTGACAGTAACACGCTATGATAAGGTTGTGGATGGGGAAACAGACTCCGATAAAGTAACACTTACCACAGGTACAGAAACAATTTACCTGTATGGTAACGGCTTAATCAGTGAGAAGAAGGGCAGTATCGTCCTATATCATCACTACAACCACTTAGGAAGCACCACCAAGCTGACCGACAGCGAAGGTAGAGTGGTAGAAACCTACACTTATGGAACGTATGGCGAGCTTCTAAGCGGTGACACAAGCCTGACACGCTTCCTCTATAACGGACGATATGGTGTCAGCACAGAAGACAACGGTCTCTACTACATGCGTCAGCGTTACTATAACCCTGAGATTAAGCGCTTCATCAATCAGGATATTTTAAGCGGAAGCCTTGACAACAGCCAGAGCCTTAACCGATACTGTTATGTACAGGGCAATCCAGTAAGT
>JAZNMO010000002.1:0-13842 GCA_045579665.1 Lachnospiraceae bacterium | reverse complement strand
TTGGCTCACAGAACGACATGGCTACGATCCGACTTTGACGTAATGCTGTGGAAAGAAGAATGTCGGAAAGCCGTGTGAGGGAGAACCTCATACACAATTTAATAAAAAACGGATGAAAATTTTCACCCGCCTACTCTACATACAAATAAAAATATTTGTATAAAATACGCAATATAATAATATTGGTCAAAATTATGGAAATCTCTTTTTGTAAAAAAATCAATATCTAGGATAAGAAAACGTGCGTTTGTACAAAATGTAAAATTGGACGAATTGAGCGAATTGTTTGATTAATAACGTCAAAAATGTTAAAATGACTGTACACTTGAAAAATGAAAATTTCAAGGACAAGAATACTGTAAGAACAGGCGATAATTCTATTCAATTGTAATACATAGGAAGATTGATATAGATGGGGAATTGGTAAGAAAGGAATGGAGCGTAATGGAGAAAAAGAAGAGTAGGGTGGCACGTTATATTGGAAGATTTATGGCTGTGCTGGGAGTGACTCTTTTAGCAGTGTTAGCCGGGTTGTATGGGGTGATGTGGATTTGTATACATGGACCTTCGAAGGAAGCAAAGGAATTGTTTGTGCTATCCGTACGGGAAACCAGTGCAGGCGGCTTTCTTGCCAATATCTATTTGAGTGATGAAGAGATAGCTGAGATTGAGGCCGGTAATTTGATTGTGGAAACAGATGAGGTAACGGATACATCGATTGTTACCATTGCCAAAAAAGAGGAAGCCATTGTGGAAGAACAGGTAGCAGCTTCTGCGGTTAGCAAGCCACAGTACATTGTTGAAACAGCATATGATACAGCGATTACGGTTGAGAATGGAATTGAATTTCATGATATAGAAGGTGCAACATTTACAGGAAAGATGATGGTGGTGGCAGATCCAAGTCGCGTAATTATAGGAACTCCAAGGGATAGCTATGATGGCCAGGCGGGGATTTCCGTGCCTGAAATTGCAGACCGTTATGGTGCGATTGCAGCTGTAAATGGCGGATTCTTTGTAGATACAGGCGGTGTAGGTGATGGTGGAACACCAATCGGTTTTGTATTTTCGCAGGGAGAATTTCGTTATGGTGGAAGCTATCAGACACATAATATGATGGGCTTTAATGAAGAGGGAATCTTGATTTGTGGAAAAATGACAGGCGCACAGGCAGTAGAAATGGGAATACGAGATGGGTTATCTTGTGATCCATTTTTGGTGATTAATGGCGAGGGACTTAATGTATCCGGAAAGGGTGGAGGATTAAATCCACGTACAGCCATTGGACAGCGTGCAGATGGGGCTGTACTGCTTTTAACCATTGACGGAAGACAGGCGACTAGTCTTGGTGCGTCTATGGCAGATATGGTAGATGTGATGCTTGCATTTGGAGCAGTAAACGCCGGTAATTTGGATGGCGGCGGTTCTACAGTACTTTATTATGACGGGGAAATAAGAAATGTTGTTATGTCCATCTATGGCGCAAGAGGAGTACCGAATGCAGTGTGTGTAATGCCTGAGTAGCTGTAGTTGTGTAAAAGAGGAGAACAGGTAATGGAAAACGGAACGGAAAAGAAAAGGGGAATATTCTGGATATTATTCAGCTTATATACAGCTCTACTGGTAACTGCAGTAGTTGTAATTAACGTGAAGGTGTGGGATGCACTGGAATTATACCAGAATAATTACGAGACCGCAGAGGCTGCTTCAAACCCGGATCTTATTATGCCGGAGCTGATGGTATTGTATGCGGCAAATCAGATAGATGATATTGCACAGGATGGCTGGGCAGACGAGATTAGTCCGTATGAGTTAGAAAGTAATGTAGATGCATACATTACAGGATATACGGCAGGGAAAATTATTTCTTTTAAAAGAAATGAGAGATTTTCAGATAGAAAGCCTGTATATGATATTTATACAGAAGGACAATTACTTGGAATGGTAACTTTGAAGCAGCGTCAGGAAAGTGATGATTTTGGCTTTCATTTGTGTGAGTTAAAGGAAGCTGTTGCTTATGTGGAGCAGCCGGAAACTTTGACAGTTACCATAGAAGTGCTGGATACGGATAAAATTATAGTAAACGGAAAAGAGCTTACTTCAGAATATGTAATTGGTGAATCAGAGATTACCTCAGCTATGGCTAAGGAAGCATCTGATATAACGGGAAAGGCATATAGGATGCTGGCATATCAGATTGGTGGTTTTTTGAAGGTTCCGACGATTGAGGTATACCGTGATAATGTTGCGATAGAGTATGTCAGGGCAGAGGAACAAAACTATGACTATATTTCTTATGCCAGAGAGGAATTTGTAAATCAGGTAGAAAAACAGGTATTAGATGCGGGGGCAGCTTATGTTATGAATACGAATCAGTGGGCAGGCTTTAAGGATGTAGCACAGTATATTGAAGCAGGTTCTAAAGCGTATCAGACAGTTAAGAGTGTACAAAGTGGACTGGCATGGGCAGGTAAGCCGGATAAGCTGGAAATTCGGGAAGCAACTGTAAAGGATTTGGTACAGTACGGTGAAGATGTATTTACGGTAAAGACCAGTTATAAGGTATATCGACTTTATAGAGAGGTTGAATATAATGAAGAGGTCTCTTATGAATGGCTTTATGTAAGAAATGGAGACAAGTGGGAAATTAGAGATTTTGCATTAGCGAAATAAATAAAAGGGCATGGAGATTGAAATCCATGTCCTTTTTGATATTTAGTAAGAATTGCTCATTTTATTTGGGAAAATAATATGTAAGCTTTCCTGTTCTTCAGCAGTGAGATTGGTAAGCTGATGTAAAATAATACCAGCATCTTCGGCTTTTGCATCACAAAGCAGGTAAATAATATCCGTTAACTGTGCAACGATATCTTTCATTCTAATCGTGTCGATGCGGCATGAATTATCTTTGTTTTTCATACGTTGTACTCCTGTTCAAATGTTTACATTGTCTGTAAAATAATGTATGATGTTTACATGCTGATGTTAACATTATGTAAATAAACTAGTGTAATGAAATTTGATGGATTCAGACTATTTGAAATGGTGAAAAGTAATACTAGAGTAGCATTTTTCAGACAAATATAGAGATACAGCGGAATGTGAGGAAGTATGCAGAGAGCGATTGTAAAGAAAACATTTATAGAGACATTGGAAAAGGAAAGAGTGCTGCGGGGGTGGTCGCAGCAGGAGCTTGCAACGAAGCTGGAGATGTCGGTAGCAGGGTATCGTAAGATGGTGGCAGGCATGACAGAAACAATCTCTTTGTATACGGCAATGCGTGCTTCGGATGTTTTTAGGATTCCGATTCGCTGCCTGTGCGGAATGGATAGAGTAGAGGATAGGATCCAAAAAAAGATTATAGATTCGCCGGAGGCTGTTAAGAATAAGGTAGAATATCTTCTGGATTATGAGGCTCGTTACAGAAGTTTTCAGAAGGAGCAGAAGGAAGAATATATTATAGATCTTTTTGAACTGACCGGATACATGGAGGATGGTATGTATGTAGACTCTTCCAATGTAAGGAAGCTACGTATTCATAATAATTATGGCGGAAGAGTGACCAAGGGCTTATTGGTAACAGAGAATAGCTTTATGCCGGTATATTCAAGAGGCGATGTTATTCTGATTGAAGAGAAGGTTGGCAGAAATGGAGATACAATTGTTACTAAGAATTTAAAGTCGAATAGAATATACATTAGAAAGGTAATTGTGAATAATGGCTTTGAGTTACATCCGGTTCATGGACGGGGAGAAGTTTTACGGTTTGGCCAGGAGCAGAGAAATGAATGGTTTGATTATGGCAGAGTAGTAGCACATATTCCACTAAGAGAAGAGGATTATATTGAATTAGATGCATAAGAAAGGGCGTATTTCGAATTTCGAAATACGCCTTAATTGTTATTGGGAGTATAAAAAATGCACTATAAAGTAAGACTAAGATAATTATCAAATGCTTCTGAGTAAATCTTGCCATAGCATTCAGACGAAATCTTACCTTCTCTGTAGAGACGATATGCATCCTGACAAGCCTCCTTTAATTCAGGAGAATTACCATGCACTTCACCAATGTGCCTTACCTTTTCGATTACTTCACATTCTAAAACACTAAATCTCTGATAACCTCTCATAATAAACCATACCTTTCAAACATATAAGTCCTACAGCCGAAACGCTATGTATGAATTTGGAGTGTTATCTATTGCTTCGGCATCTGTATAAATATCCATTTCTTAATATTTATGATAGCATGTATTTTCTGAATTATCAATAAAAAAGATTAAAAACATATAAAATAACAGATAAGATTAAAGGCGTGGTAGATAAAACTGAATGGTAAGCATTGTAACATTGTTAAAAAAATATCTAGAAATAATAACCAATGTGATGTATGATATATAGAAAGAGAGCATAGATGAAGAAAGGTGTGGAACCGATATGGATATGATAGAGAGTATAAAAAGGCCTGTATATATTGTAGGACACAAGAATCCGGATACGGATTCTATTTGTTCTGCCATTGCGTATGCATATTTGAAGAATGCATGTGAGGATGGAGAGTATATTCCTGCCAGAGCGGGTCAGATTAATCAGGAAACACAGTATGTACTTAATGCATTTCATGTAGAGGCACCACTTTATTTGCATGATGTCATGACAGATGCAAGAGATATTGATATGAATGAGGTAGAGGGTGTAACAGCAGATGTGTCGTTAAAAAAGGCATGGCACATGATGCGTGACAGAGGAGATGTTACATTACCAGTTGTAGCGGATGGCAAGCTGGAGGGTATTATTACCATTGGAGATATAGCCAATGCGTATATGGATGTATATGATAACTGCATTTTGTCCACAGCTAAGACTTCATACAAGAATATTTTAGAGACTTTAGATGCTAAGATGGTGGTAGGCAATGAAGACGGATATTTTGATAGTGGCGAGGTGGTAATCGCAACAGCCAATCCTGATGTGTTGGAGGACTATATTCATAAGGGAGATATGGTTATTCTCGGAAATCGTTATGAGACACAGCTGTGTGCTATAGAGATGGGGGCAGCTTGTGTGGTGGTCAGTATGGGAGCCAAGGTATCAAAGACAATCCAACATTTTGCAAAAGAGCATGGTTGTATTGTGATTAATACACCGTATGATTCTTTCACTGTGGCGAGACTGATTAATCAGAGTATGCCGATTGGATATTTTATGACGAAGGAGAAGCTGACAACCTTCAAGATAACGGATAAGACAGAGGATATCAGAGCAATTATGAAGAAGAAGCGTTATCATGATTTCCCTGTTTTAGATGAGAATAATAACTATGTGGGAATGATTTCCAGACGTACTCTTTTGAATTTGCGTAGAAAGCAGTTGATTCTAGTAGATCATAATGAAGCATCTCAGACAGTTGATGGTATTGAGTTTGCAGATATTTTAGAGATTATCGACCATCATAGAATCGGTACTCTAGAGACGATTTCTCCGGTATATTTTAGAAATCAGCCTCTTGGCTGTACTGCGACGATTATTTATCAGATGTATCAGGAGAAGGGAATAGAGATTCCAAAGAATATTGCGGGTATTATGATGGCTGCGATTATTTCAGATACGTTGATGTTCCATTCACCGACAGTGACCGAGATTGATAAGCTGGCGGCAAAGCATTTGTCGGAGATTTGCGGTATTGAGATAGAAGAGTTTGCTATTGATATGTTTGGTGCCGGAAGTAATCTGAGTGATAAGGATGCGTCGGAAATCTTTAACCAGGATTATAAGATATTTACGGTGAATAATATTAAGTTTGGTGTTGGACAGATTAATTCCATGAACAGCATTGAGCTTGAGGAGATTAAGGAGAAGATTGTTCCGTATATAAAGGAACAGATGGCTGCATTGCCTATTGATATGTGTTTCTTTATGCTAACCAATATTGTTTATGAGAAGACGGAGCTTCTGTGCTTTGGACCAAGAGCTGATGAACTCGCAATAGAGGCATTTAGGCTGTCTAAGTCTACCAAGAAGATTGAGTTAAAGGATTTGGTGTCTCGTAAGAAGCAGCTGATACCGGCATTTGTATCGGTATTACAGCAGTGGACATAAAAACTTTACATTGCAACTTTAGAAAAGATACGCTATAATAGCCTTTGCAAGAAATTATAATTACTTGGAGGATAAAAACAAGATGAATAAGACAGAATTAATTGATGCATTAGCAGCTAAGACAGGTTTAACAAAGAAGGATTCAGAGGCTACTTTGAATGCATTTGTTCAGACTGTAGCAGAGCAGCTTGCAAAGGGAGACAAGGTTTCATTAGTAGGATTTGGTACTTTCGAAGTATCTGAGAGAGCAGCTAGAGAGGGAAGAAATCCTCAGACTGGTGAGACTATGAAGATTGCAGCATCAAAGGCTCCTAAGTTTAAGGCTGGTAAGGCATTAAAGGATCAGGTTAATGCATAATTAATGAGTTACGAGAGTGATTGTCTTAGGGCAATCACTTTTTTGTATAAAAGTGAGGGGTTTGGATGGATAAAAAGAGAGAATTGCTTCCTGACGTGTTGCGGGGATTTGCCGTGTTGTTGGTGGTATTGGGACATTGTATTCAAGAAGGTAGTGGTGAGCAGTACAGTGCGCAGGCTTTGTATTTTTATGATAAGCTGTATCAATGGATATATAGCTTTCACATGCCGCTCTTTATGCTGGTAAGCGGATATCTTAGCTGGAGTAGTATGCAGAAAGCAAAGACCATGCAGGATAGAAGGCAGTTACTAAGGCGGAGGGCGACAGCTTTACTGGCACCGATTTTTCTTTGGACATTGGTGGATTGTGTAAGAACAATGGTGATACATATGATGAATGGCATGGAGCAGCCACAGAACCTGATAGTTTGGTATGTGAACAGTGCATTGAATAATTTATGGTTTTTGTGGGCAGTATTTTGGTGCTTTCTGGTGGTGTATATTGTGCATTATTATTGTAGGGATTCGATACTTCTGTATGTATTAGGCTTTTTGGCGATGTTTGTGATTCCTGATGGTTTGGGGCTTGGTGCATACAAGTATATGATGCCGTTTTTTATTGTGGCATTTTACGGACGTGGACTGATGGAAAAGCATGGGGATAAAATGAGTGAAAAACCAAAGCCTTGGTGGATACTTCTTTGTGGAATTTGTTTTGGTGGTTTGTTTGTTTTCTTTGATGAGAATTCCATGATATATCTAAGTGGTTATAAGCTGATTGGGAAGGATGTACTAAGACAGCTTGGAATTGATTTGTACAGAGCGTTGATTGGATTTGCAGGAAGTATATTCTTTGTTATGCTGTGGAAGTATATCGTATGTACCTTGCGTGATGCAGAGGGAAATGTGATGCTGCGTGTACTGGCATTGCTTGGCAGGGAGAGTATGGGAATCTATATTCTGTCTGGGTATCTCTTAATATTTGGTGTGCGTAGATTAACCTTTATTACAGAGCCGTCCTATAGTATACATTTGATAGAAATGATAGTGATTACAGCGCTAGCACTTATTGGTTCTCTGGGACTGGGACGAATACCGAGACTTCGTAAAATGATAGGGAAATAATAAAAATCAGTTAGGGAAATCCTAACTGATTTTTTGCGTTACGGGGCTGTGCTCGATAATATTAGATTCTGTTGTTGCAAATGTGGCTACAGTTGTCTGAGGTGTAGCTACATGGTATATGGAATGCGCCAATAAGCACTGTGCCGGATAATAGGTTGCGATGCATATAATATCCGTAATCTCAGGTGCGCCTCCGAACACATACAGTAAAAGCATAAGGTCTGAAATATAGAATAGGATACTGCCTATAAGGATAATGCCGTATGTTACCTGCTTATGTTGTATGAAATTAGCGATGGCTTTACCGACCATGACGCAGATAATAGCGGCATAGGTGATGCAAAGCATTTCCATGAAAAGGCTGCCGTAGTTAAAGAATGGAGCCAAAGTTATGAGTAGCAACGGTGGTACAAAGATGCATATTGCAGGAATAAGATTACGCAGTCGGAATCGGCTGAGTGTACAGTATGCAGTGACAAAAAATACATGTGATATGGCAAAGGCAGCAGCACCGAGTACGAACTGAGATGCCAAAAGGATATCTCCTGCCATGCCCAATATGGCACCTATCAGCATAAGGATAGGGTATTTCTTATTAGATGTTTTGCACTTTAGGGAATAAATCAAATTGGTAATGGCAAGCAGGACAAAGCCAAAGCTTACAATGCCCTTCAAAAGTGTAGTGCCAATAAAGTGATAACACAAATCACCAAAAAGAACAGCGATGATTAATAGAATATTTGCGGTAAAAAAACTTTTTTTCATATGTAGTTGTCTCCCTCTCTCTTAATAACGGATTCATTATATAGTGCGAAAAGCATTGAAACAAGTCGATACATACAAATTCGTAACAATGTACAAAAGATTAACATAAAAAACTATAAAATACGACAAAGTAATTTGAGCAATAGGTGAAGATAGAAAGGTAAAAAGTGAAGAGAATGTAAGTGGAGCTGTCGGTATAATATTCCTAATGTCATAAAGAGGAAAGGATAGGATGGGATGAAAAAGCTGTATTTGAGGGCCGGTTTCGTATTAGCAACTGGAATGCTTGGGGTGACAGGATGTAGTAAACAGGATGCTACAACAAATGTTGTGGTACAGGAAACGGTTATCGTTGAAGAAGTCAAAGAGTTAGAGACGGTGGAAGTGCCAATGCAGAAGGAAGTAGATGAAACAAGTACTAAGATAAGTGTAGAAACGGAGGTAGAGACAGTGGTTATAGAAGAGAATAAGGGAATTGCAGAGCAGGTACCGGTAGCATATATGCTGCCGACTTATGCGAATTGTGGAAGGATTGAGGAGATAAGCTATACAACAAAGGATTATTATGGTGATGGTGCAGAATTGATCAAGAGTGCGTTTGTGTATCTTCCCTATGGTTATGATGAAACAAAGCAGTACAATGTTTTATATCTGATGCATGGCATCGGTGGAAATGAAAGAGAGTGGGGAATGGTAGACAGCAATTCCAAGGTTAAGGCAATGATGGACCATTTAATTGAAAAAGGAGAGATTGAACCATTTATCGTAGTAACACCAAACGGACGCTCCAGTGCAGATTTTGCCAATACAAATGCAGATTATAATGCATTCTATAAATTTGGTGAAGAACTTAGAAATGATTTAATTCCTTATATAGATGCAAATTATGCAACATATGCGGAGTATAGTGAAGAGGGCTATGATTTGACTGCAGCAAGGGACCATCGTGCGATGGCAGGATTATCTATGGGCGGAATGCAGACAACCAACATCGGTATGTGTGAATGTCTTGATATTATCAGTTACTTTGGCGCATTTTCCGCAGCACCAACGACTTATCCGGCGGATAAGATAGCAGAGTGCTTAAAATCTTTTGAAGAGTATGATATTAACTATTATTATGGCGTTTGTGGTACGGGAGATAGTATTGCACTTGCAAGTTCTGGGGCTGCAGTGACAGGATTGACTGATAAAACGGATAAGCTGACAGATGGAAAAAACTTTGCATGGCATACATTGCCTGGTGGTCATGATTTTCAGATTTGGTATCTTGGATTTTATAATTTTGCAAGATTGGTATTTCAATAGAGTATGCTTTATTTAAAGGTGGACTTTGTTTATATTCATGAATAAGTACAATGATTATCGGGATAATAAGTATTGTGCAGACATAGAGTCTGCAGAAGAAAGGCATGGTTATAGAATGAATATAGACAAAAAAGATTTGGGTTCACAGCTTGCATATGCGGCTTTGGATGAAGTACCTACTCCTAAGGCAGATGCAAAGGAGATTGTAGGACTGGTAAAGCACAGTGGTCGAATTAAGGGATATCAGTTATCGGACGGCACGACGGTATCAAAGGAAGAAGGCGTAGCAATGGCAAAAGCCGGTGAAATACAGGGTGTGGGAGTTGCACATCGAAATGATACGGAATATCTAAAGTCATTGCCGGATGGAACAGAGGATAATAATCTTGGCAGTCTGCCATCAGTAAGTGAATAAGAAGAATATAAAAGGCGCCGTTCGGCGCCTTTCCTACTGGGATGACTTTGTATGTAATCTGTTCATTAGCTTTATGCTCGATTTGGAGCCACCATTTTTGATGTATAAATCGGAATAGAGCTTGGCGTTGTATTCGTCTCCGAGCTTTTTGTAAGTTAGGGCTGCCCAGCCTAGAATATCCTTATTGTTGGGGGCAAGCTCTAGAGCTTTTTTGACATAATGAAGAGCTGCTTGTGGTTGCCCATAGGTAAGGAAGTAGTTGGTCATATTAGCGTAGGCTTGCATATTATAGGCATCGTACATAATGGCATTGGAGAGCGCATCAAAGGTTTCCTTGATATCGTCTGTATGAAGATAGCATAGCCCTAAATTGTTCCATATAATAGATATGGACATATCGTATTCAAGAGCCTTGCGATAAGCTGTAATTGCGTCAGTGTACTTTTTTTCATTATCATAGCAGACACCATGAAAGGCATATACAGCAACATAGTCCTTGCTACGGACACATTTGGACTCTAAGGAGTTTAGCAGCATATGAGCGTCAATATATTTCTTGTAGACCATATAATCTGCACATTTGATGAGCTTCTGATGACTGTCTTTGTCTTCGGGAAAGGTGCCCTCTAACAGTATTTTAAAAGCTTTCTCATAGGCTTCCTTGTGATAAAGTACGGGCTTTTTCTTTGTTTTAATATGATAAATGATAAATGTCAGTAGTAATGATGTATATTTTCCGATGCTGTAGTAATCTCTTGGATTTTGGAAAAAGATTAAGTAGATTAGCATAAGGACAGTAATCACTGTTGCAACAATCTTGATAAAGTTAACGATATTTTGATATATAATTCGCTTCATCCTTTGTACCTTCCTAGTGTGGAGTATACTTTAATTGTAAGGGATGGGGGAAGGGGAATGCAACATATGATTGCTTTGGATATAAAATATTGATAAAGTAAAAATATATATATTTGATAGGAGCGAGATGAGAATGACACTATTACAAGAAAAAATACAAGATACATATAATCGATTAAATGATGAAGGCTTTAGTTCGTTGGATGAAAAAGATAAAGATGTAATTAATTTGTGTTTGATAAGAATGTTTGAACTACATAGCATAAATAATGAGATTGTTGAATTGCAGCAGATGAATACAGCAGATAGTAATAAAAGAATAGAACAAGATAAGATAGAGATGCTTCATTTTCTGAATGAAATGAATGAACTGATTCATTCGTAAAAGGATTTATTTAGTGGGAGAAGATAAATGGCTAATAAAAATACTAAAGAAATGATAGGTCAGAAATTTGGTAGATTGTTGGTGGTTGAAAAAACTGATAAAAGACAGAATGAATGTGTTGTGTGGAGATGTCAATGTGATTGTGGTAGCTTTGTTGAGGTAGCGGGGTACAAGTTAAGAAATGGACATACCAGTAGTTGTGGGTGTTATAGGTTAGAACAACTTAAGAAAAAGATTGTGAAGCAATGTCATTTAGTTTATAAAGAAAATCATTAAGAAAAGGGAAATCACTAGCGATTTCCCTTTTCTTATATGTATATTGTTTTTATGTTTTTTAATATTGTACTTGTCCTTTTTGTGATAATTTAGTATAATGAAAATAGAACATCAGTTCTGTTTGGCAAAAGAGAGGTATTGGAAATGGACAAGTCACGCATAAAAGTAATCATTGAACAATATGATTCCGTCGTGCATAAAGAGGAAGAAGTTAATATTGAATTTTGGTATGCCAGAGAATTAATGCCTTTATTAGGATACGAACGATGGGAAAACTTTGAAAAGGCTATTAGTCGTGCAATGAGTTCATGCGAAACATCTGGAATTGAAATATTAGAACATTTTCGTGGGGTCACGAAAATGGTGACCTTGGGAAGTGGTTCTAAAAGAAATATTAAAGACTATATGCTTACACGATATGGGAGTGCGGACGTTTTCTTGGACTAAATGACTATTCCTAGACTACGTCTATACTCAAGTGGACTCATTCCACCAAGTGACATTTTGATACGTTCTTCATTGTACCAGTGCATATATTTATCTAGTTCATCGATAAAGGAATCAATAGTAATGCGGTTCCAGTTTCGATTGTAAAACATTTCATTTTTAAGGCGACCAAAAAATCCTTCGCATGCAGAATTATCTGGAGAACACCCTTTTTTAGACATGGAGCGAGTGAGTCCTGCAGCATCCATCATTCTAATCCAATTAGGCCATTGGTAGTGACACCCTCTATCAGAATGAACTGTTGGATGCTCACTATCACTTAATGTATTGATTGCCTCCTCAAGCATTGTGTTAACCAATTCAGCGTTTGGTGATGTACTTATAGTCCATGAAACTGCCATACCATCAAAGCAATCTATTATAGGTGATAGGTATACTTTTCCGGCTGGTATATGGAATTCGGTAATGTCTGTAAGCCATTTTTGATTGGGCTGAGAGGCTGAAAAATCACGATTAAGTACATTTTCAACCTCGGGACTTATTTCTCCTTTGTACGAGTTATATTTACGCTTTTTAGTTGTTTTTACAATTAGTTGCTCGTCATTCATTATTCGACGAACTATTTTCTCGGAGACAGTAATGCCATCTTTTTTTAACAAGCAGTGGATGCGACGATATCCATAACTCTCTTTATTGGCTACAAAAAGTTCTTTTATTTTATCGCGGAAATTTTTGTATTTATCATCGCGTTTGATACATTGAACCTGATAGCAGTAGCTACTTTTAGAAAGTTGAAGTACTGGCAATAATTCATTTAACTTGTACTTGTTTCGTAGGGCATCAATCAAGAATACTTTTTCTCGATTGGTTAGTTTATCAAGACTGATGCCCTTTTCTTTTTTTAGGATGTCACCGGCCTTTTCAAGTACATCACGCTCTAATTGTAGTTTATATACATCGTGTTCAAGGCGTTTTACTTTTGCTTCCAGTTCGGCCTTTTCTTGTAATAGTTCTTCTAAACTTTTATCTTCAGCAGAAGGATTTTGCATTTTTAATGTTCTCCCTTCGCCAAGCAGTTCTTTACGCCATACAGAAACAGCTGATGGCGTAACACCATATATTTGTGCTATCTGCGTAACATTTAGATTACCTTTGCAAGATTCTATTACTGCTTGTATTTTTTCTTCTTGAGAACATCTTACAGGAGTCTTAAATGTTTTGCAACGCCTTTCTCCTTCTTCGGGATGTAATTCTTTAACCCATTCGATTAATAGGGGACGACTGGGATATCCTAATGCCTTGACTGTTTTTAAAGCATTTCGGTCATGGTTAAAATAATAATCAACAGCGTCACGCTTTTCTTTGTCAGAGTATTTACTAACCTTCTTGCGCCCCTGATGAAGATCATTAGACTCTGAATATTCTCTATACCAATGCTTGAGATTAGTAACATCAGGGTAACCTAATTTACGAACTGTGTATGCTGCATTATAGCCACAATTAATATAAAACTTTACAGCACGGATGCGGTCTTCGTAAGAATACATATGAACCTCCTAACTCTTAGTTGGTCCAAGATTTTGTCCGCATCTCCTATGCTTGTTACTTAATTGCACAAAATGGTGACCCAAAGAAAGAAGAAATTGCTTTTGCACAGAGTTATTTTGCAATTCAAACAAGGAAGCAGGAATTGATAGAGGAGCGGATTGCATATATTGAACGTACCGAAGCCAGAGGCAGATTGAGAGAATCTGAAAAACGATTATCACAAAATATTTATGAACGTGGTGTGGACGATGCAGGATTT
>JAZNMO010000001.1:0-10610 GCA_045579665.1 Lachnospiraceae bacterium | reverse complement strand
TTTGCGTTATTTTTAGACTTTGTTCATTTACTTAAAATGGGACAGAAGGCAGAAACTATCCGTCAGGAAGCGTCTCTCGACCCAATGACCAAGCTACACAATCGTGCAAAATTTGAAAAAGATATTGTAAAAGGAAGTGTCAGAACTTGGAAGAAACAATGCATTATTCTTTTAGACTTGAATAATCTGAAGCTGTTTAATGACAATATTGGCCATGATGCAGGAGACAACTATATTATTACTGCCGGCCATGTGATTCATGATATCTTTTCTCCCTACGGTTCTGTTTACCGCATCGGAGGAGATGAATTCTGTGTCATTGCCCAAAAGCTGACCTTGCAAAAGTTCCTTACATTACGTACCTCTCTGGAAGAGCAGCTTTGTTCTCAAAACTCCGAGAATAACTTTCAAATGGCAGTTGCTGCAGGATATGCTGCTTTTGATTCAACAAAAGACAAGAATCTCCAAGACACTATGAAACGCGCTGATGCAGAAATGTATAATCGAAAACAGGAATTGAAGAATGGATGAGCGAAACGGGAAGCCTAACCGGCTTCCCGCTGATTGTCTATCCATCTATGCAGTAATTTTATCTATTAACCCGATTCGAATTGCATTTTCGGCTATCAGTACTTTTTTCTGTTTTAGTGCCATTTCTATTTCCTCACCCGTCATGTTTGTAACGCTCGATAAAATAGCCACCACCTTATCCTTGACTGACTTTATGCAACCCAAATCCACTTCCGCCTTTTTCCGTGTACTAAACTGTCCTAACACTATTTTTGTCTTTGGATATGCAACTCGCATCCCTTTGGTTCCTATCACCAACAGCAAGATTGCAATTCCGCCAACCCTATTAACCGCAACTGTTTGAATTGGATTTGACAATGACCTTAACAAATCATAGATTGCTACACCAGCTGTAACAGAACCTCCTTCACTTTGAATATATAGCGTTATCTTACGGTCGGGATATTGGTCTGCAAAAGCAAGAATCTCCTGCATTAATTTGTATGCTTTTGCATCATTAATTTCTTGTACAATAAACTGCCCCTCGGATGGATGATAATACTTTTTTATATTAGTTCTTTCGGTAAAAAAAAGCACATTTATCTCTCCCTTATATTAAAAAATAGGCAGGCAATTCAAAAATCGCCTATCACATTGCATCATACCACAAAAACAAAAGTGCTTCAAATAGATTCCAATGTCCAGTCTAAGTGACAAGACGATTTTTGAAGGATACCATCCATTATCCTCTACTCTGACCAATTCATTTCCTTATCAGATATCCCCATTTTGCGGCATTCTGCACATACATACTCTTTTTCTGTACAATTACCAATTTGATATTTCAGAATCTTGTCTTTGAATACAACATATTTCTCATTACCCGCTTTGAAGTCTACAAACCAATTCCCACCATTATCAGGGTCAGATACCATCACTTTAGATATTTTCTCCGGTAAGTCATTTTTATCACTGGTAAAAAACAATACTGTCCAGTATTTAGGTGTTCCGCCTGTATTCCATAATTCAATCTTATGTATATTCAACATATCAATAATGCTGTCATCTGTCACACTTTCTTTAATAAGCACACCTTCATATACTTCTTTCTTCTTACTCTGAACTGCATTATTGCCACAATTATGAGTTTCTTTCACCTCGCTTAATGTAAGCTCATCCTTTAACAATACATCCATGGAAACATGAAAAAGTTCTCCTAATGTCAGCAGCTTTTCTGTTTCAGGTAATGCAATATCTGCTTCCCATTTGGAGATAGACTGTCTGCTTACATTACACTTTTCTGCAAGTTCCTCTTGAGTCATTCCATTTGCTTTTCTAAGTTCTACGATTTTCTCCGACAGCTTCATGCTTAGCACCTCCGAATCTTTATTGATTCCTATTGTACTGAAATAAGAGGTTATTTTCTACCAATTATGAAGTTCTTTTGAGCAACCGTAGGTTGCGAATTTTTCACATACAAATTCCTCCTGTATCATATTTTTGTATGTTACGTAATTTTCTAATCTCTATATCTTATTACAAAATTCAATAATCTCAACCTTCCTTGGTTCTACAGCTTCTTTATACTCTATAGAACACAAACCCAATCTGTCGCAACATTCAATCTCCATGTGCCCATAAAAATGTTCAATGCTTTCTATAATTCGCTCGCATTCTCTCATTCCCGGACCTGTTCTTAGGGCTATCGAATATCCCTTTTTTCCACTGCTTATCTTTGCATGTGGTTCATGCGTATTACACCAAGGTGTACATCTATCAATGAATGCCTTAAATTGTCCCGGAATATCTGCCCAATAGGAAGGTGCTACCGATATGATGATATCCGCCCATTCATATTGTTCAATTATTTTATCAATATCATCATGCTGGCTGCATTTTGCAGTATTATGACATGACCGACACCCTTTACAAAAATTAAAATTATAATCATCAATACATATGTTTCTGACAGTGTATCTTTCTTTCAAATGATTAGTAACTACATTTACTATTTCAGCAGTTGCCCCATTTCTTACAGGGCTACAATTCATTATCAATGCATTCATCATTCTCATCTCCCAGAAATTCTTTTACAGCTTTTGTATTAAGTTCAAACTTACTTTTTAATTTTTCTAGCAACAATTTTATTAGAAGCATGTAAATGCTTGGGCACACCAGGATGCTCATCTTCAAACACATACGACTTAAATTGTAAGATTTCCCAATCTGCATATAGTTCCTTTATTTCCTCATCCTTTGCTAAGCCGACAGCAAATGGCGCAATGTCATCTGATGCTAGTACGACATCTGTGAATAGTTGGATAATATGAATTCCCCCATCATTTGTATATTTTTTTGCTTTGTTTATAAACTTTTTCCATTCACTCTTACGAACAAAATGCAGTGTTCCAAAGCTAATTATAACATCATAGTTTTGCTCAAATTCATATTCCGTCAAATCCGCTATAAAAGCATTCAATTTTACTCCTAACACTTCACATCTGTCATTTACTTTGGCAATTCCATATTCAGATATATCAAATGCATCAACATAGTAGCCCTGTTGTGCCAAATAAATAGCATTTTGTCCCTCTCCACAACCAACATCAAGTACATGAGAATATTGGGGAAACAAATTTTCAAATTCCTTAATGGTAGCATTAGGTTTACTTGAAAAAGCAACAACATCCTTCTGTTGATATGCTTTTTCCCAAAAAGGAATCAGTTCTTTTTCAATATATTTTGCAACACCATCTTCATCATTACTCCCGGCAACATCATCTGCGATTTCTTTTATCATTGGAATCGCATTTGCTACCGCAACGCCTTTCCCAACATTTTTCAATATATCATAATCATTCTCGTCATCTCCAAAAGCCAACATCTCATCTATATTGACTTGAAGTATTTCTCCCAATTTTGCAATCGCCTGATATTTACTTGATTTCTCACTTGTAAATCCATATAGTTGCTCATCACGATAAGAATAGAATCGACAACCATATTTTTCAGCGATTCTCTTGGCTTCCTCACAAGACTCTATAACTGCAGCGATTTTGTATACAGAAGACTTCAGTGGTTCTACAAAATCTCTTGAAGTCCTCCATTTTTCATCGATTCCAGCAGTTGAACATAACAACTTCTTCCCTGTACTTACAACAAACTCATTCTCCGCATTTTTCTGTAACAGTTCTCCAATAATTCCATCTCTCTGTAGCTCATCCATGGCGTAACCGTGAATCATCTCACCATTGTGAAATATTTGCGTTCCATCTTCCAATATTGCATAATCCGGTGAAATAATATCAAGATATTTTTCTGCTTTAAACCAAAATCTAGCGGTAGCAACAACAACTAAAATACCTCTTCTTTTACACTCTTGTAACATCTCTAGCGTATATTTAGAAATGCTCCCATCCGAATGCAAAAGTGTTCCATCCAAATCTAATATGACTACCTTCCATCTGCTTTGATTTTTCAAAACATAGTCACGATTACCTCCATCTCTTTTTAGTATATTGTTCCACATTATACTCTCGATTTTATGTAAATTCAAGCAAAAACTATTTTAGTAATGGAATTAACAATCTAAATTCAAAACAAATAAATAGTTATACAAAAAACGTCGCAGATTTCTCTGCGACATATTGAATGATAAACTAAATCTTAAGTTAGTTGAGTTAATCTTTAGTTTTTCCGATTGTTTAAGGATTTTAGTGCTTCTAGTCGGGGAAGATTCTCACTTTTTCCCGACTGTTTAAGGATTCTAGTACTTCTAGTCGGGGAAGATTCTTACATTTCCCCCGACTGTTCAAGTGTTTTAAGAGTTCCAGTCGGGTTTGTATTGAATATTTCCCCGACTGTTCAAGCACTCTTAATGCTCCAGTCGGAAAACAGGTTCTATGATGACTATAGTATAAGATGAGTATGTAGCCTGTATGTGTACTATCCAAACAAATATAAGGATGAAATCAAGAGTTATAGCACCTGTGTATAGAACAAATTCGTTCTAACATTCCATAATATCCGAATCATTCACTGAAACAATTCGTGCACGTTCCTCCACTCCACCAGGAATAACCTGATAAGAACATAATATTAAATCTTTTACATGTCTTGTCCATAAACCATATGCCGGCGCATCTCCAATCTGGTCAATCATATGTGCATCTGGATAAACTCCATACATTTCATCAAAATCACTATCATTTGTAATCGGTTTTTGAGTAACCTTTTGATGAATTACTATGTTTTTCAGAATAACATCTTCTATACATTTTTCGGGAATTCCCAGAAAATAGGAACCTCTTGGTCCACAATCATTGCCTGTTACATTTTCGATTACAATATTTCTAATTGTTCCAATTGGAGGTTTTGCATCTTCCGGTTTCACTCTTCCACGATTTTCTAATCTCATAAATAATGGACTTTGGCAATGATTCATTTCTATATTTCTAATATAAATATTTTCTAAGGTTGCACCGTCTACCATTTCAATGGATATTCCTGAATCTGCTCCAAGATTTTTTATATGACGCATCTCTTCCGTCATACCGCTTAGTTTGCAATTTTGAATCAATATATCACGAAAGTCTCCTTGTGTATCTGTTCCAAATTTTAATGCATTGCATGAGCTATGAAAAGTACAATCTTCAACTAATACACATTCACAGTTCTTCTGCGAAGCACCTTTAAAACACAACGCATCATCTCCGGAACTCACATAGCAATGGTGAATCCATACATTTCTACACCCGTCGATATCAATGCCGTCATTGTTGTAATTTGCTTGATTTTCCACGTGTATACCTTCTAAAACAACATTTTCGCAATTTAAATAATTTTGCATCCAACAAGCTGCATCTTTTAAGGTAATATCTTTCAGATAAACATTGCTACAATCAATAATCCTAATTAAAAAAGGTCTTCCCGGTGTACCATGAACTGTCTCCTCTCCTGGAAAATGATTCTGTGTCCCTTGCCCATCAATCATTCCCTTTCCACAAATCGAGATATTGTCACAGCCTTCTGCGTAAATCAAAGACTGATTCATTCCCATATTGGTATCCATCACAGTTCTTCGTAGAGCAATATGCTCCTCATAATCCTCTAATCGTGTACTGCCTAACAATCGAGCCCCTTCTTTGATAAAGAGCTTAACATTTGAGCGCAGCACCAGCGTCCCGCTTACATAGTCTCCTTGTTGCAAAACAACAGTGCCACCCCCTTGCTCTGCCACAGCATCTATAGCCTTCTGAATAAACCGTGTTGCCATACCTTCTCCACTATATCCAAATTCCTCCGGTG
This sequence comes from Lachnospiraceae bacterium, assembly GCA_045579665.1. Classification (GTDB taxonomy): domain Bacteria; phylum Bacillota; class Clostridia; order Lachnospirales; family Lachnospiraceae; genus COE1. Next base: position 4,793 of record JAZNMO010000001.1, on the reverse strand, counting down.
ACAGTCTAAGGTCATAATCCTTTACATCCGGTAGATTTCTTAATGCTTGCGCCATCGCCTCTAAGTTATCTCTTAGCTGTTCTGCTGAATGTAATTTGGCTTCTATTTTATTCATGCTGCATCCTTCCTTCTCTAGCTATTCTAGCTTTTGTATTATCATAGATTCCTAGCTTTTGCAACATTTCCTATTCTTCATCCGCTTCCCGCAATTGCGATTCATGCTTTTTAAAGAAATCAACACGAGGCAAAAGATACTTCAATTCATGCTCTGACAAATCCCCCACATACGAAGATATCGGTTCGAGAATTTTGTTCCAGTTCCATAATGATTTATCCATATTCATATATTCCTGAAACATTTCACAACCATCCGGAGCAATCGGATGCAATAAGATAGCCATAACTTTGCATGCGTAAAAACAATCTGCTACTCTTTGCTTACGAAGTTCTGTATCACCATTTTTGTCTGCCTCTCTTACTCCGTTTACCCAATGCTTATTCACCTCTCTGATATAATCATCAAGAACATATGATATACGATGAAAATCATGATTATACATATGGCGCTCATACTCTAAAACGGTTTTCTCCGATAAATCTAAGATTGATTGTGAAATACTATTTGACGGAATCTTACCATTGTTATCATTCTGAGCAGCATAGAAACAAGAGCGAATTAATCTATTGTATACATTTGTAAGAAGATTCCCTTCTTTTAATACCATATCAATTCCATTTCTATCTTCCTGTGGCATATACACCTGCGGTTTAAATCCAACACTCTTTGAAGAAAGCCCCAAACTCATGAAATGCATTCTCAACTGCTCCGGAGTATAATGTTCAAGAAGTTCATCTGCCATAGGTGGCTTGATTTCAGAGCTACTGCTCGCCTTAGTGTCCATAAACAATACATGTCTGTTGGAAATTATATGAGGCAAATTGATTTTCTCCATATCCGGCTGTTCACCCTTAGAATACTTCAGTGCGGTTAGCATTGCCATTTCTGCAATTGCATAGAAATAAATATTATCTTCACCTATGAATTGATACACCATCGCATCCTCATCATCCCACCATTTTTTCCATTCATCCTCTGACATACCCTTTTCTTCTAAATATGCCTTAGTGAAAGATATCGGTGCCCAAAGAGATTCCGGCCACACCCAGAAAGTAAGATTTTCCATATCTTCTTTATCCGGCACATTTACACCCCAATCAATATTTCCTGACAACCGGAAAGGAACTAATGTTTTTCCGGAGGTATAATGAATATTCCTTTGCTCTAACACTTTTTTTGCTTCATCACGTGCTTCAAGGTTCTCAAAAACAAACTGTACAAACGACTTCTTTTCCTCATCTATTGTTTCATGAATTGGGAAAAGCTTCTCTATTTCTTCCTGATTTCCCATGTTCTTTCTAGGGATATACACAGATGGCTTTTTTAGGGATTCCTCAATAACATCCAATTGAAATCGTCTGGTATTTGAATACCTTCTTAGTGCATCATTACGCTCCTTCATTATATCTATAAATGTCTCAAGACAAAAATACCAATTTTCGACAGCCTTCAGTATCGGCTTTTTACCCGTTAGTGCACTGATAGGCGATATCAATTCTGAAGGCATGTACTGATGTCCAAGTGAACATTCATCCGCATAGGCATGCTCAGAAGTACAGCCAGGAATTGGACATCTTCCAACAACCTGTCGACCATTTAGAAACGTATCTGTATCTTCATCATAAAACTGCAATGTTGAAAGCTTTTCGATATATCCATTTTCGTATAGTCTATTAAAAACTTCTGCAGAAAAACGTGAATGCATCTTACCTGTTTTTCCGAACGCAGATGCACCAAATATATCAAGGCTAATCTTATACTCTTGCAATATCTTCTTTTGTTTCTCGTGATTGCTTAATACATATTCTTCTATCGTTCCTGTATAACCACTTTCCTTTAATTTTCTATATGCTTCCTTAATCGGGGAACCATAGCAATCTGTACCAGACACAAAGATTACATTTTCTTCACCAATTCTGTCCCGCAGAAATCGCACAAAAATATCAGCGTGTACAAACATGCCTCCTACATGTCCAAAATGAAGTGATTTGTTTCCATAAGGCATACCACCTGTAACTATTGCTCGTTTTGGAAATACCGGTCTTTCGCCTCTTTCAAGTCTCTTATTCATCTGACTTCCTCCTTTAATTTGAAATGATGTTTTCCTAGCAGTAGTCAGGTAATAAAAAAATCCCTGTAACTGCTAAATACAATTACAGGGACGAATTAATCGTGTTGCCACCCTATTTCCTGAAATTATCACTAATCCCAGCTCTACAAGTACTCCTCATAAATGATTTTATACTCTGGTTCTGTAACGGGAACTCCCGTCATAGCATCACTTATTCTCTACAAAATAAGATCCGTATGCAGCTCCGAGGCCTGTTTCATCCAATTTCCATCGCTTTCTCTCACCACCAAAAGCTCTCTGTAGACTTCTCAGGGGATTACTCTTCTCTTCATAGCCTTTATAAATATATTATTGGAATTATAGTCAATCTATACCCGCATGTCAATCCCTTTTTCAGAACTTTTACACGCATTGTAGTATTTCTGCCAATTCTTCAAAATTATTCACTACCCTGCCATCATATTCTTCGCCATCCCGATTGAACAGTATGGTTTGAATTCCCAGTTCCTTAGCAACAAGCAGATTCTTTACACTATTATCTATAAAAACACACTGTCTGGGTTCACAGTCTAATTTCTGTAGTGTATAAAGAAATATTTCCTTGTCAGGCTTACGCAGATGCACTTGTCCACTGACAATTTTTTCTTTAAAATACCCATTTATCTGATAATACTCCGTCAAATATTCGCTCCATTCCAAAACGTCATTTGATAACAAGCACATATCATAAATCTTACTGTATTTTCCGGCAAAGTCAATAAACATCTCATCCAATGTGAGATAGTTTTCTAAATAATCTCCCATCGTTTCCTTCGGGGAAGCATATCCCAAATAGGATAGAAATTCGGCGTTTGTTAGTTCACCTAATTGAGCTCTTGTAAAGCATTGCTCCTCTCGAAAGGCTTTCTTTAGCCTTTCATGCTCTGAGGAATCGAAGCGTTCAAATGTATAGGGAATAAAATACCCCTTACTCTCCTTAATGATTACTCCATACATATCAATCAACAAGATTCTATTTTTTTCCATATGATATCATCGTTCCTTTCACAAATGTATACCCAGCTTCCGGATGTTCTTGAAAGTAAGTAGCTATTTCCACATTCCGGTCACAGAAATCTGTGGCCTCTTTCCTTGTCATTCCATGCGTCAAAAGATGTTGAATCGTTTTTTCCTTTTGTTCTCTACTCAAACCACGGTTCCAGTCATTATATTCCACAAAATCCTGCTTCCGTTGTTCATAGTCGTCTCTCTGTGGAGTAACAAAATCCACTCTGTCATTCATCCTGACATCCACTTCTCTGAGTCCCAATTTTCTCATCATATGCGCATTTCGGATTGCTGCCGCATAATCTCTTCCCTGCTGCTCCAGCTCTGCTCTCCAATGCTTATCCATTCCTCCATGCTCACACAGTCTGAAATAGTCCATTCCATCTATGTACAGCCCGTCGCACTCAAATTCTCTATTGGAATCAATACAAATAATGTACGCCCCCGTTTTCGCAAAACCAATCATCTTCTTTAAGAAGCTTTCCGGAGAATCTAAATGTCGAAGCACCGCCTGACATATTACAACATCATAATTTTCTTCCTCGCTATAATCATAAACATCTGTATGTATAAATTCTCCTTGCAATCCACCCGATGCAAATAACTTATGTCCTGTTTCTATCAAGTTATCTACCATGTCTATTCCTGTGTAAGTACTTCCCGTAGGTAAAAAAGGCATCATAAGCAAACCTAAAAATCCAAAACCACACCCACAATCCAGCACTTTAACAGGCTTATCTATCTTCCAAACCTTTGTAATTAAGAACTCCATATAGTCACTGTTCCACATATTATTTCTAGTTCTAAGAAGGTACTCTAATTTCTGTTCCCAGAACTCTTTTGTACCTGTCTTGCTTGCACTATATGTTTCTTCACTTAATGGTACTATTCCTATTAACTGGTCTACAGACACCTCAAAATACTCAGCAAGCATAGGTAAATATGTAATATCTGGCATTACACTGCCATTTTCCCATTTACTAATTGTCTGAAATGAAACGCCTACGACATCAGCTAACTCCTGCTGTGTTATTTTCTTTTTGTGTCTCAATTCCGAAATACGCAAATTAATCTTTTTCATCTCTAATACCTCCTGACACCTACATTATACTAAGTATTTCTCACCTTGTCGCAGTAAACATCTGAGAATAAATTCAACCACGGAGCGAATTTTCATTCACCTCTGCTTAGAAAAATCTATACAAAGAATGCCGCAGATTTCTCTACGGCACTCAAAATAAACATATTCAAATCATTCTGATAACAAATTGATAACACTTTTTTGCAACCATTTTGCAACCACACCTCCCAAAAACTCAGTGTTTTCGGGCATTTCCAGCGTTTTTCTCCTATTCGAACTCGGCAAGTCGGTCACAAACTTAACTCTTTTTGTTTAAGTTTTGTATTATTCCAACTGCCATTTTTTTATTATTTTGCATAATATGTTTTGACTTACTGACCATCTGTTGTCAAAATGTTGTCGCTACAATTATACCAAAATCGTTATTTAATTACATCCAATAGCAGGTGCAAACTGAAAGTTTCACATATATCTAT